>JAPORU010000178.1 GCA_026710045.1 Aestuariivita sp.
CGGACCCGACAGGACTTTGCCGCGATCTTGCGGGACCTGGCGGATGGGCACTTTCCAGAGAAAAAGATCACGCTGATCATGGATAATCTCAACACCCATAAGCTCTCCACGCTCTCCGACACTTTCGCGCCGGCCCGGACAATCCAGAGAGGCCAAGCGGATCGCGGATCGCTTCGCGATTCATTATACGCCGAAACACGGCTCCTGGCTCAATATCGCCGAAATCGAGATCAATGTCCTGTCCCGGCAATGCCTCGCGCGACGCATTCCCGACCGGGAGACATTGACGCGGGAGGTGCGTGCATGGCAGGATCAGCGCAACGCCGACAAGAAACCCGTCGAGTGGCGGTTCACAGCCGACGACGCCCGTATCAAACTGAAATCCCTCTATCCATCAATTCAATAATGTTGGTATACTAGTAACGTTCGCCGATCTCTCAAAACCGCAGCTCATCACGCAGAAAAGCGAGTGCAACACCAAGACCATCGGGCGCAATGCCATGACCCACGCCTTTCATAACATGGCTGAACACCTTACGAAATCCGGCCGCATGTAACGCCTGCGTGGCCTCAAGCATGGAGTCCGGCGGCACAACGTCATCGGCATCACCATGTGCCAGCAAAATCGGCATACGACTGGCAACCTCGTCAGAAAGCAGTTCGCCGGCAACCAGACGACCGGAAAACCCGACAACACCCGCGACAGGCTTCGGGCGCCTCGGGGCAACATGCAAAGCCATCATCGTACCTTGAGAAAAACCAAACAACGCAACCTGCTCTGGCGACAGGTCTTCTTCCTCCATGAGCGCGTCAAGAAAAGCGTTGAGATCATTGGCCGACGCGAGCAAACCTTGCTCGGCCGCCTCTTCAGACGATCCATCCATCCACGGTATCGGAAACCACTGAAACGCGGACGACATGCCCACAATCTCCTCGGGCGCGTCGGGCGCAACGAACACAGTATCCGGCAGGTGTTCACTGAGGGGTTCCGCGAGCCCCAATAAATCGAGACCATTCGCTCCGTAGCCATGCAAGAACACCACCATCGATCGGACTGTTCCCGACTTGGGTTCCTGTCGTTCGGACATCAGTATTCGGGTCATTCAGAACCTCTTCTCTCAATGAGATCTTTCAAGAACGTTACACGCAATTCAGTAATGCACAACTCCGGAGCACTCTCTCCGCATTCTTTTCGTCCTCACGAGGGAATGCGTGCTCTATGATGATCGTATTCCTTCACGCCCTTTCGCTCTGCGATAGTAAGCCCAGAGCAAACGCGCGGCAACGGCCCTCCAGGGGCTCCATTGCTCTGCCATGTCACTTAATTCGCGTGGCTTTGGTCGCACAGGTCGTTCATACAGCAATCGGACAGACTCCTGCAAAGCCAGATCACCAGACGCGAAGACATCCGCACGTCCCAGTGAAAACATTGCGTAGATTTCGGCCGTCCACATACCAATTCCAGGAACTTGTGTCAACGTATCAATAACAGCGTCGTTGGGGAGCTTACGCAGTGCTACATAGTCGATCTGGGCCGCGGACAACGCCCGCACATACCGTATTTTTTGTCTGGACAGACCAACCAAACGCAAATCCTCGTCACGGGCCTGTTGAATATGACGCGGTGTTATCAATTGAGCAGACGTCATTCTTGTCCAGATTGCATCCGCCGAGGCCACACTCAATTGTTGACTGACAATACTGTTGAGCAACTCTCTAAATCCGTCAGAACGTCTCCGGAGGGGTAACGGTCCCGTTTGCGTCAAAGCCCACGCAAGCTTTGGGTCCTTCTTCGCTAACCACTCCGCTCCCTCGGCAACACACTCGGAGCTTTCAATTATTCGACCAATCGACATGCAATAGACCCCTTTCCTTACCCTCATTGTCCGCGCACACTTTTGCAAGCGTACATAAAAAATCGAATAATATGGCACGTGCCGTGCCCAACATATATTTCGACCTTGCGCCCTCTATCATTCCTGTCTACCTCGTTCAAATGCTTAGACCCACCGATCAGAGCGACAACACCGTAGCACAGCGCAACGTCGCTGTTCTTGTTGCGGCACAAGCTTTCCTCGGTAGTCAAATCACAATGATCTTTGTTGTCGGTGGCCTGATCGGTCAACAATTGTCACCGATCGCTTGTCTGGCAACCCTCCCGATCTCGTTTATCGTCTTCGGATCAATGACAACCGCACCGTGGTTAAGCGCGTTGATGCAGAAGTTTGGGCGCCGTGTCGGCTTCAGTATCGGTGCTCTGGGAGGACTGATAGGTGCCGCCCTAGCCGGTTGCGCATTGGTACTCGACAGTTTCTGGTTATTCGTTGCCGGCAGTTACTTCACCGGCATCTACATGTCGGCACAAGGGTTCTATCGGTTTGCCGCTGTCGACACAGCCTCAGAATCCTACCGACCGAAAGCGATTTCCTATGTAATGGCAGGAGGCTTGCTGTCCGCCATTATCGGACCGCAACTGGTGTCCATCTTGACCTTCGACAATCCGGATGCAACCGTAATGCGGTTTTTCCCAGTTTACATGTCAGCGATCGCACTGAACGTTATCGGCATGTTGCTGTTCCTCTTCCTGGATATACCAAATCCGACGAAGGTGCCACGCGGATCACAGCTCGGTCGATCACATTACGCCTTACTCACCAATCCTAAGATTTGCGTTGCCATAATCTGCGCGACCGTATCTTACGCGCTGATGAATCTGGTGATGACATCCACGCCTCTGGCTATCGTGGCGTGCGGCTTTGCTGTTTCCGATGCATCAAACGTGGTATCTGCGCATGTTTTAGCGATGTTTGCGCCCTCGTTCTTTACGGGACACTTGATCGCACGATTTGGTGCCGAGAAAATTGTCGGTACCGGCTTAACCATTCTCGCTGCTGCGGGTATCGTTGCCTTAAGTGGCATAGACCTCAGCAACTTCTTTATCGCACTGATCTTCCTTGGAATTGGCTGGAATTTCGGATTCATTGGAGCCACGACCATACTATCGGGGGCACACTCTCCCGATGAACGCGGCCGCGTACAAGGTTTGAACGACCTGATTGTCTTTGGCGGCGTCACGCTGGGATCCTTGGCATCGGGCGGCCTCATGAACTGTTCCGGTGCGACACCTGTTGCCGGTTGGGCCGCCGTAAATCTTGCGATGGTTCCCCTCTTGGCCCTCGCGGGTGCGTCCCTGATCTGGCTGACCCTCCGACCAAAGTCAGCCCAAGCTTGATCAATCGAGAATGAACGTTGAGCACTCCATCAATTGGTCAACAGCATCATCACCACCGACCCGTTACGCTACGCAACATGAGCTCCAATCGCTTTCGAGCCGGACTTTGACCCAAGTGTCCGTGATACATAACCCTTGGATTTCGCATGACTTGACGAAGAATAGTGCTGCTTTCCCAGGCAGCCAGCAGAATTGAGCGCACATGTCCTCGAATTCTCGTGCGCAATCGACGCGCCCGCCTGAGCCGATCAAGGCCTTGCTGTGCCAGATCTCTGAGTGCGTCCGGAGATCTGTCCACAAGCGGGTGGCGTCCACGCGCGTCCAATTCCGGAATCGCGCAAAACCAATTCGCAAGCCCCTGAGAATAACCGACATCACGCACGATCCTTTCATCCGCCTCTCCGATCGATTGGACCGCCACCCATAGCAAATTACCGGACGTCGCATTAAGATAGTCATGGAACGCGGCTTGATCCGGAAAAGGCCTTCTGTAGATGTCCCAACGACGCGCCAGGACGAGGGCGTCAAGTTCGCTCACAAGCTTGGGCGAAATGACCGATGCCAAAGATGTTGCAACCTCATGACGCCGCACAGGTTGGTCATTCGCAATTTCAGCAAGGACGTCGCGCCACCACTGTAGACGGATTTCGGCAATCTCTGTTTCGTGCGTCACCCATGGCGCTCGAACGATCTCAACATTGAAGGCGTACAGAGGGAAGAGTATCGCACGAATGTGCGAAGGCGTGGCCATTGTTGCCAGGAAACGATTGGGATCGCAACGCTCCACGATCGCGGCACAGGCCTCAACGCTCATTCGTCAATGGCCCATGATGCCGCATGAAACAGTTTAGATAAGCGGCCATCCACATACCTCCTGAAAGGTATGGGCTTCGCATGTGCAATGCGGCTTTCGACAGATGTCTTGCACATTCGACCCTACATGCGTGCGGACGGAGCAGAACCAAATTGAAAAAGGGTAACATGCGTGGTTCCGTAAACCCGTCGATCCCTGACGATAAAACCCTCTGGACACGCGGCCGGTACCGAGTCCTCCCAGACAACAAAGGCTTCGGATGCTAACCAGCGCCCTTGAACAATCTGCCTTAAAGCTGTTCTGCTCTCATCTGAGCCATAGGGCGGATCCATGAATACCAACGAGAAGCCAAGATCTCTGTTCTTTCCCAGTCGCGTTGCGTCTCTCGGAAGTATATGGGCTCGGTCGGCAAGATCAAATTGGGAAATATTCCTACGAAGCAGGCGTAAACTGATTGCCCCATTCTCGACAAAGACCGCCGACGCGGCTCCACGCGAGAGCGCTTCAAGACCAAGTGCCCCCGTTCCCGCAAAGACATCCAATACACGAGACCCAACGACGGCACACATGGAACTCAAGACATTGAAAATACTCTCACGGACCTTATCAGTGGTCGGCCGCAAATGATGAGAGACATCACCCTTTCCCAACATCGCGAGCTTGCGGCCCTTGAACTCTCCAGAAACAATCCTCAAGACTTCAACAATGACTTTAGATCGACGGTCGGATCCGAAACCACATCGGAGGCCGGCGATACCCCCGCCTCAATGAGTCGCTTGCCCACCATGTAACTGCGCGGATCATTGAGAGCATCAACCGCCAATAAGGTGTCGCCTTGGTAATACCAGTGCGACACCGCCATTTTATCCCCCCGACGGACGGCAACCCGGTCATAGCCCTGATTCAAGCCAGCAATTTGCAACTTTACGTCATACTGATCCGACCAAAACCAGGGCTTTGGAACATATTCTTCATGTCCGCCAAGCATGTTTCTTGCGACACACGCCGCCTGATCAATTGCGTTCGGGACACTCTCGAGCCGCAATCGACCACCTTTGTATGGGAACGAACAACAATCACCGGCCGCCCAAACGGATACGTCCGATGTTCGACCAAATTGATCAACCGCAATTCCATTCTCAACCTTGATTCTGGCAGCATCCGCTAAAGCCGTATTGGGCGTAATTCCCACACCCACAACCACAAAATCAACATCCAATTGATCTTCGTCAGTAAAAACGGCGCTGGAAACCTTCGAATCACCAATCAAGCGTGACAAACCAACGGACTCGCGAATGTTCACGCCATGCTGTTCATGCAGTGCTCTAAAGTAGTCTGATGTTTCCGAAGCGGCAACACGCTGCAGAATACGCTCTGCCAATTCAACCAAGGTAACACGTACACCAAGTTTGGCTGCGACCGCGGCCGCTTCCAGACCGATGTAACCACCACCGACAATCAACAATCGTGAATCGGGTTGAAACAGGGGAGCAACGGCATCAACATCCGCGAGAGTACGGACAACAAAGACCCCCTTCAAGTCACCGCCAACATGCGCTGGTAACGTTATTGGACGTGATCCGGTTGTGAATACCAACTGACCATAAGGTAACTGCTCCGACTCCAGTTGTACCGTCTGTCCATTGGGATCGACACTCCTTACTCTCGACTGCAGACGCAGGTCAATATGTTGGTCCGCATAATACCTCTCGGGTCGCAAATACAATCGGTCAGCGGTCAGGTCACCCAGAAGATAACCCTTGGAAAGTGGCGGACGTTGATAGGGTGGCACGGGTTCTTCACCGATTAAACTGATGCTGCCAGAAAACCCCTGATCGCGCAATTCAGCCACCAGCGAGGCTCCCGCCTGCCCAGCACCAATGACAATAATATCCGCCATGAACCTCTATTCCTAACTTTCAATTTTGAGTATTTTCATTTTTAACTCTATATGTAACACTCATGACAACGCAACTTTGACTAGGAGGTCTCATGACAATTGCCGAAGGTGATACGTTTCCCGCCGCCACTCTCATGACGTTGAACGATGACAGCGTTCAATCGGTTTCCCTGAACGATAAACTAAGAAATCGAAAAATTGTCCTATTCGGCCTGCCGGGGGCTTATACGAATACCTGCAGCAACGCTCATTTACCAAGCTTCATACGCAACATGGAACCATTAAAAGGGAAAGGGGTCGATGAAGTCATTTGCGTCAGCGTCAACGATCCGTTTGTTATGAACGCATGGGATGAATCATCGGGCGCAGGAGCCGCTGGCGTTACGATGCTCGCTGATCCTCGAGGCGAACTGGCAAACGCCCTTGGTACACTATTCAACGCGCCCGGAATCGGACTCATTAACAGATCGGCTCGTTATTCCATGTTCATTGACAATGAGGTTGTCATCAAATTTCTATTGGAAGACGAAGTCGGCATATGCAATGTCACCACAGCCGAAACACTGCTTGCCGCAATCTAAATCCAGTCCTACGATTCTTAAGAAATCGACAGACAAACGCTTATAGCGGATCGAAGAGAGAACCGATGAATGACACTCTGTGTCCACATCTGTCCCCGAATATTTATATCTTTTGACGGAAAAAATTAATGAAAGAAATGCTGATTAATCGAGTAGATTTCAAAGAAAATTGCCATTCAAAGCTTTGTCAAACTGTTTCAGCCTGGCTTTTAGGATTTTCAATAAACTCCAATTCATATGAGTTGGAAATGGATTTTCTGCCGAGCGTTCCAAGGAGTTTTAGAATCTGATCTTTATTCAGAGATTTTTCGGTCATGATTTTCTTAATATCCGGTCGTTCAAGAGGTGGAATTCGAATTGTAAAAAAAGGCCAAAGATGGGTCGATTTATACGTTTTGTTCTTATCGGGAAACGCAAACATCAATGCGCCATCGTAATCACGGTCATATTGAAAAATATACTCGGAATCTTCGTATTTCAGATAACCGACAAGTTTTTTCTCTGTACCCGGTATGTTTTGATAAACTTCAAGAATGTCGCCCTTTTTGTCTTCGGGCGTTTCTGAAAGAACCTGAAACCCCCAACTTTTGATATCGTCCAAGATTAAACGAAAAAACCTGTTCATAGTTGCAAATCCTTCGCAATACGATCGATCCGGTAGGTTAGCAGATCACAGATCAAACCGATTCGGAACTGCGTGATAATACGACGGAATTTTAATTGCAGCCTATGCCGGATGTCACAAATGTTAACGGCCCTGAAGATTGTCAAGAGAGCGTTTTGATCTCTGAATTTGTTTTCGTCAAAGATCCGCTTGACCAGATCAAAATGATTCAAGTCCACACTGTCTCCCATACTCAAAATCGATTTCGATCTATGGGCATACTGCTCAATAAAACTCAATTTGGCTTGGTTTTCAATTTTTTCTTTCAAAGCCTGATCCGATATTTCACGAAAAAGACCACGAGCTGTATCAAAGATTGGTGAAAAACGGACATTGTATTGGGAAGACTCATACGAAACAAGGACTCCCCAATTCATGGCATGGCGATCCGGTGCGCCAATAAAGGCGTCAAATGCAACCATCTTTATAAAGTCAAAACGCAATTGCTCTGCGTGATCTCTAAACACTCTATCAAAGAAATTCATAACATTTGAAAGAGAATAGAACCGCTTTTCCTCAATGGGTTTTTTCAATTGAAATGTCGTTTCTACGTCTTTCGTTGAGGTATTAAAAAATTTTGCGGCGATTTCTGTGCCATGAATAAGTTCTTCTTGATCTCGTTTTTTGAAGTCCTTTGAAAGGAACCGGACATCCGTCTTTGACAGACGGACCAATTGCGACTGGGCCATCTTGAGTGGCAATAAATCACCAATTTTTGAAATGATTTCTTCAGTGACGCATTCTAATTCTGGAGTGGACTTCATTCGACCTTTTTTCGCAATGTAGCCGACTGATTTTTTGTTTTCAATATCTCCGTAACATACATAATCTTTTGGTACGGTGCCAATAAGAGGAACTTTGTCGGACCCCAAAAGGCGCCAACCCAGCGGAAACATCATTTTAATGGCTTTGACATTAACCTCGTCTTTATTGGGTGAAGCTGTATATCGGCGTTTTTTGGGCATTTTGTTCTCTTGAAAATCGAATGCTATGTATTTTTAGGAAAATGAAAAGTTACTGTACCCTTGTTCATTTTAAATTACCTTGCATATATTTAAGAGACAAATTTCTCTTAAATATATCATCTATTATAGTTCTTGTCGAGAAAAAAGGCCCAAACGTTAAAAACTAGGCATCCGCAAACTAGGACCCGTTGACATCTACTCTTGACCGTTTCTGGATGTCTGTTACATTCACTCTCAGAGTTGCCCGGAAAAGAGGCGAC
>JAPORU010000063.1 GCA_026710045.1 Aestuariivita sp.
TAATGAATGGACCGAAGAATGGCCGTCTGTGTGTCAGAACTGTTGACGAATAGAAAGTCGCATACAAAGCGAACAACGGACGCCACCACGACTATCCGAAATCAATCCCTAGACATTGGCGTTGGATACATGCATCGCAAGTACGGCCGATTCAATCTACAGAATGGAACCGAGCAAATTACGAACGTTGTCATGCGTCAATTCAACCGGATTCCCACCGCAACTCGGATCAGCAAGGGCATCTTTGACAAGCCGATCCATATCGGGATCGATCACACCAAGCTGCGACAACCGCTTGGGGATTCCAAGAGACGCATTAAAGGTCTCGACAAAGTTGCAAAATCCTTCAAATCCACCGGAAATTCCCAGATAAGGGGAAACAGAGGATAATCGCTCTTCGATTGCCGGACGGTTCAAGCGCAGGACCGCTGGCATGCATACAGCATTCGTCGTTCCATGATGCGTATTGTAGAGAGCCCCAATCGGATGACTCAATGCATGAATCGCACCAAGTCCCTTTTGGAACGCGGTCGCCCCCATGGCCGCAGCCACCATCATATGCGCACGTGCCGACAAATCCGTGCCGTCATCGAAAGCCCTTCTGAGATTTTGAATGACCAACCGCATTCCTTCAACAGCGATACCTTGACTCAGGGGGTGAAAATGCGGGCTGGAAAAGGCCTCGACACAATGCGCAAAGGCATCCAGTCCAGTGCCGGCCGTCATCGCTGGAGGTAGATCAACGGTAAGTTCTGGATCACAAATGACGACCGTTGGCAAGATTCTCGGATGGAAAATAATCTTTTTTTCTCGGGTTAGCGAATTTGTTAACACCGAGGCTCTTCCAACCTCCGATCCAGTACCCGCCGTTGTCGGAACTGCGACAATCGGCGCAATGCAATCAGAATTTGCGAATGTCCACTGATCACCGATATCTTCAAAATCCCACACAGAACGCGTTTGACCAATCATGAAGGCAACCATCTTTCCCAGATCAAGGCCCGATCCGCCGCCCACTGCGATCACACCATCATGCGCACCTTCACGATAGGCAGTAAGACCCACGGCAAGATTCATCTCGGTCGGATTCGGATCAACCTGGGAGAAAATGGCACGCCCAAGACCCGCATCCTCCATGATATCCAGGACCCGTCGGATGACCGGTAATGTCGCAAGACCACGATCTGTCACAAGCAGGGGACGCTTTATATGCGCGTGTTGACATGCACTTTCCAACTCCGTGACACGACCGACACCAAATTTAATCGTCGTCGGAAACGACCAATCACCCGTCAGTTTCATGACGTGACTTTCCTGAAGTGATAGGACCTCGGGCGCGTCAAGCTATGATAGCCAATCGACGAAAGCCCGGCACCGCGTCCGGTGTTTTTGCAACCAGTCCAGCACAGACCCGGATCGATATAATCGGCCCGATTTAAAAACACGGTACCCGTATCAAGTCGATCACCGAGAAGCTCGGCCCGCTCGATATCCCGAGTCCAGAGACTAACGGTTAAACCGAAGTCACTGTCGTTCATTAACGCTATCGCCTCTTCATCGCCGCTAACAGATACAATGCCAACAACAGGCCCAAAACTCTCCTGACGCATGATGCACATATTATGATTCACATTGGTCAGAATCTGGGGCGAGAGATAACAACCGCCGTCATCAGCGGCAGATTTAGGAATATGCGCGACCGCCCCGTCTGCAAGAGCGTCATCAATCTGCTGACGCACAGCGTCCGAAACGCGTTTATGTGCCATCGGGCCAAGGGTTGTGTCCCAATCCAATGGATCACCGAGTCGGTACCCGTTCACCAGAGCCACAGCACGTGAAACAAAATCTTGATAAAGGTTTTCGCAAACATAAATACGTTCGATTCCGCAGCAACATTGTCCCGAATTATACATTGCACCGTCGATCAGCCCGGCGACAGTGGCCTCGAGATCTGCGTCTTCCATCACGTAGGCAGGATCTTTGCCTCCGAGTTCGGTACCAACACCAACAAACGTTCCGGACGCCGCCTTTTCAATTGCTGCGCCACTTGTTGTAGATCCCGTAAAATTTATAAAATCAAAAGCTCGATGCCCAATTAATTCCAAACTGGTGTCATGATCGAGGAAAACATTCACGAATACATCTTCAGGAACACCGGCCTCATGAAATGCACGCGTCATACGTTCCCCCACAAGAATCGTCTGCGTTGCATGCTTCAAGACGACCGAATTTCCGGCAATCAAGGCCGGTGCAACGGTGTTGATGGCTGTCAGATAAGGATAATTCCACGGCGCTACGACAAACACGACGCCGTGCGGCACACGCTTGATGACACGCCTCACGGCCTGATCGTCGCCGACAACAACGTCCGCCAATGAGTCTTCTGCAATCGCGGCCATATAGGTTGCACGTTCATCAAGACCCGTGAATTCTCCCCCGTACCGGATCGGGCGGCCCATCATCCGAGCCAGTTCCGGAACAATATCGTCATTCATGGCTCCTAATACTGCAACACCGGCCATAACCCGATCGATACGATCCTGCACAGATCGTGCGGCCCAGGCTGCTTGCGCTGTACGTGCCTGATTGATCATCGCCGTCGCCGCATCAAGAGGATGACATGATCGTTCGGCGACAACTGACCCATCAATCGGCGAATAGCATGTTAATGTCGTCATGCTTTCTCAAATCCGCGTGCAATTTCGTAATTCGTGACAAAACGATTAAACTCTTCAACTTCCCATTCCGCAGCACGCGCATAATGCGCGATGGTTTCTGCACCGAAGGCCGACTCCAGCACATCTGATCCGAGAAGCCGATCACGTGCGTCCCGAAGGGTACCGGGAATATGACGCGCTGCATCATCGATATAGGCGTCACCTTCAAAGGGTTCCGGCACGTCAAGTTCTTTCTCTATGCCCGTCAACCCGGCCGCCAACATGGCGGCCATCGCAAGGTAGGGATTCATGTCCGAACCGGGGATTCGGCATTCAATACGAATATTCTTAGTCCCCTCGCCGCATAATCGGAATGCGGCTGTACGATTGTCGACCGACCAGACAATCTTCGTTGGCGCAAAACTCCCTTTTGCGAACCGCTTGTAACTGTTGACATAAGGTGCCAGGAAAACCGTATAGTCTTCCGCATACGTCAACAAGCCCGCCAGATAATAATCCATCAACCTTGACTTTGCGAGCGGCGCACAGGCATCAAAAAACACATTTTCACCACCGTGCCACAGTGACTGATGGATATGGGCCGCCGAGCCAACACGGTCATGATGCCACTTCGACAAGAAACTTGCTGCGTAACCCTTCTGATGCGAAATTTCCTTGATCGCATGCTTTGCAAGGATATGATGGTCCGCCGTCGCCAATGCGTCCGCATATTTGATGTTGAGTTCCGCCTGTCCAGCCTCCGCTTCACCCTTTGAGCTTTCGACAGGAACACCCATGCGCCGCAAACTGTTGCGTATCGGACGCATGATCACTTCTTCCTTACTCGTCTGAAAGATGTGATAATCCTCATTGTAGTTGGAAATCGGTCGTAAGTCTTGAAAACCGGTTGCGGCTATTTCATCATGCGTTCCCTGAAACAAGAAGAACTCCAGCTCGGTGGCCATAATCGGCGAAAATCCGGCCGCCTCGCAACGCGATATCTGGGTTTTCAGGACTTCACGAGGAGAGAACGAAATCGGCTGCAACGTATGATGATCCAGTACATCACACAAGCACAAGGCGGTGGCTTCAAGCCACGGTACACTGCGCAGTGTGCTCAGATCTGGTTTCATGACATAATCGCCGTAACCCGATGACCAACTGGTGGATGCGTATCCATCCGGCGTCGCCATCTCCAGATCCGTTGCAAGGAGATAATTGCAACAGTGCGTTTCGTGCTGGGCCATGTCCAAAAACGCCTCTCCGTGGAAACGTTTTCCCATCAAGCGACCCTGCATATCCACGATACACGTCAAGACGGTATCGATATCGCCGGAATCGATCAACCCAACGAGATCTTCAAATGCCATACAAGCCATTTATTGTCGCGCAGGTGAGCGGGTTCATCCGTCACCCCCGCGTCCTTCCGATTGGTCAACTATAACGATACGGCCTACCCGCCTTCTGCATATCGGCATTGTACTTGCGGAAGATATCCACAACCTTTGCCTGCACCGGTCCTTCCGACGCAATCTCGTCCCAGAACTGAATAGCGGCCTGCTCAACTTGTGCCCACTCTTCATCCGGAATTGACGTCAGGGTCATCTTGGTGCCATTGACACGCAAGTTGGCTTCACCACCCCAGTACCACCACTGACGATAATAATGTGACTGATCTGTACACACGCGAAACAACGTTTGCAGATCTTCCGGCAGGTCATTCCACCGATCCATATTGGCAAAAAACGAGCCGGCCCAGGCGCCGGATATGTTGTTCGTCAGAAAATAGTCGGTCACGTCTGCCCATCCAACCGTGTAATCCTCCGTAATACCCGACCAGGCAACGCCATCAAGTTCGCCGGTCTGAACCGCAACTTCAATGTCTTCCCACGGCAACGTCACGGGAACGACCCCGAATTGACTCAGAAAACGACCGGCAGTCGGAAAGGTGAAGACCCGCTTTCCCTTCAGATCTTCCAGACTATGAATGGGATCCTTGGTGGCAAAATGGCAGGGATCCCAGGCTCCAGCACTGATATGCTTGACACCGACGGCACTGTATTGTTCGTCCCAGATTTCGTTCAATCCATACTGGTTAAACAAAACCGGCACATCTAACGAGTATCGCGAAGCGAACGGAAAATAACCGCCAAACACCGTCACATCCGTGGGTGAGGCCATCGAGTCATCATCCGATTGTACAGCATCAATGGTACCGCGCTGCATCGCCCGGAACAACTCAGCCGTCGGAACGAGCTGATCGGCGTAAAACAACTCAATTTGCATACGGTCACCGGCAATCTTGTTAAACATTTCGATTGCTGGATCGATGACATGTGCCGCGAGGGCGGGACCCGCGTAAGTCTGCATGCGCCAGTTTATTGTTCCCTGAGCAAGAGACGGAGCCGCCAATGGCACTGCGGCCGCTCCGAGGGCCGTAGTCTGAAGAAACTTACGTCTATTTGTATTGGACATTCTTATTTTCCATTTCATTGACAAGAGGATTTTTCGCTCTCTGGTTATTTTGCATAAACATATTCCGGCAGCCAAAGAGCAATCTGCGGAAAAGCCATGATTGTTGCGAGGGCCACGACCATCACGCACACAAATGGAAAAATGGAACGATAAATATCATACAATGCAATCTGCGGAGGCGCCATGGCCCTCATCAGGAACAGATTATAGCCAAACGGCGGTGTCATGTAGGCAATTTGCGTGGTAATCGTATAGAGCACCCCATACCAGATCAAATTGAATCCGAGGGAGTCCACCAATGGGACATAGAGCGGTGCGACAATAACCAACATCGCCGTATCATCCAGAAACGTTCCCATCAGAATAAATGACAATTGCATCAAGATCAAAATTGTCCAGGGACCCAACTCCAGTTGACCCGTGAAGAAATTGTCAATGGCCTTGACCGCACCCAGTCCATCAAAGACAGCACCGAAACCGAGAGCGGCCAGAATAATCCACATAAACATACAGGAAATGAACAGGGTCTGTTGTGTGCAGATACGAAAGATCGCCCACGTCATGCGTCTGCGAAACAGCGACGCGGCAAGCGCCGTCAAGGCGCCAATGGCCGCACTCTCCACGAGCGAGGTCCATCCGTTCACGAACGGAATCATCATTGCTGCAAAAATTGCAAGAGGAAGAATTCCCGCTCCGAGAAGACGGATCTTCTCTCCACGGCTCACATGCGCATGATCGTCCGCCACGGGACCCAGACGCGGGTTCATCCGACATCGTATCCAGATGTACAGAATGAACATTCCCGCCATAAGCAAGCCGGGCAAAATGCCAGCGAGCCAAAGCTGCCCGACCGGCTGACGCGCGATCATGGCATAGAGTACAAGGACAACCGACGGTGGTACAAGAATTCCAAGAGACGCGCCCGCCTGAATAACGCCGGTCACCATAATTTTATCGTAGCCACGACGCAACAATTCGGGCAGAGCAATCGTTGCGCCAATCGCCATACCGGCAACAGACAGTCCATTCATTGCGGAGATCAGAACCATCAATCCGATCGTCCCCATGGCAAGCCCGCCATTCATGTTACCAAACCAAACATGAAACATGCGATAGAGATCATCCGCCAATCGGCTTTCCGATAATACATATCCCATAAATATGAACATCGGGAGCGTCAGAAGCGGGTACCATTTCATCAATTTCATTGCGGCTGAGAATGGAATGTCTTGCCCGCCTGTGCCCCATAACGCCAGTGCGGCGATCGCAGCAACCGCACCAATTGCGCCAAAAACACGCTGGCCGGTGAACAGCAAAAGCATCATCGACGCAAACATGAACAGCGCGATATTCTCCTGACTCACGATTGCGCCTCCGGCAGATCGTAGCCCGTAACTCTCGCCAAATCCTTAATCAATTCCGAAACAGCCTGGAGAAGCATCAGGACAATACCTATTATCATCACCACCTTTATTGGCCACAAATAGGGCTGCCATGCAGTCGAAGAACGTTCCAGTCGCCCAACTTGGTTGTCACCGACGATCAGACCCCAGAAAAACTGGACATAATCCACACCCCAGTACCCTAACGAATACGCCGTGGATCCAAGTGCTCCGGTCAGGAGAACTCCAAGAAAAAACATCAAAAAAATGACCGTCACCACATCAACCATTGCCTTTCGGCGCAGAGACCAGTTGCCGTAAAACAAATCCATTCTCACGTTCGATCCCGCGAGAAGAGCATAGGGCCCACCAAGCATATAGTAGGCAACCATGGTGAATTGAGCCATTTCCAATGTCCAAAGCGACGGGACAAAAAAAGTCTTTGAAACGGTTGACCACAAAAGGATCATCATCAGAACGAAGACGCCATACATGACAGCAACACCGATTGACCGATTCACACCGTCGATCACATGTGAGAAGGACAGAAGCAGCTTCATTTCACGTATCTTGCATCGTCAGATCCTGCAACGTTTCCTGAATCCATGGTGCCAGAAGTGCTGCTACATCGTCTTGTTGCGCCGATGACCGAATAAGGTCATTGCGGATCTCAATCATAACACTGAAAAGATTATTCACCAGTCCATGAGTATCCAAGGTGTGGGTAACACCATCGAAGGCGGAATAAGGTTCATTGAGATGGGTCTTAAGCGAAAGAGTCCTTGGCAGACATCGCATCATTGCCTCGGCAAACCGCGCATCCCGTCCATGCAAAAGACCCAGCTCTATTTTCTGTCGATCCACTCCGTTAAAAGTCGGCGAAAAACTGTGCACGGTGACGAGCAATCGAAGTGTATCCCTGTACACTTGAATCTGTTCGCGAATTGCATCAAAAAAGGGACGATAAACGTGCGTAACGCGTTCGTCACATTGATCGGGAGTGAGACCGGAATTTCCTAGAATATCATATATTTCGCTGCGCTCCGGCATGGCGCTTGGAACATCCGGTGGTCGATTGCAATCGTACACCAGTCGCGAAATGTTACTGCAAACCAATACTCCCGACACCCTTCTGGCAAGCGATTTTGCGACATCCATCGCACCGATATCCCACGCGACATGACTCATGAGAACGTCGTCTGCCAAACCCAACGCATTCAAACTATCCGGAATCCGGTTCGAGGCATGCTCGCAAATTATCAGAACCGATGGTGGTCGATCTGACGGAAATACATCCACAACCTTGCCAAAATATGCTGGGAGTTGTTCAACAAACACATTCATATGTCAAATCATTAACATATAAAACTCTCTTGTCAATAATATTCCAATAAAGAATTCGATCTCCTCGACCATTTTCCATTCTTTCTCCTATTGGGAGTCACAGAGATGACGGTTTCCGTCCGCCTTATGGAATGTCGTGACAACATGACACCAACGGAGTGTCAACTTCTTAACACCCTGCTCGACGATTATCCAATTGTGGGTCTCGGCAGCATTACGGAGTTGGCACAGGCCGCCTCTGTTTCCACAACGACCGTGGCACGTATGCTGCAAAAGGCTGGATATGACGGGTTTCCGCAATTTCAGGCTGCCTTGCGACTCGAGCTGAAAGAAATGATTTCCGATCCCGTTTCAAAACATGATCTGTGGAAGAACACTTTGCCAGAGGAGCACATTCTGAACCGATATGCACGACATTGTATCGAAAATCAGCAACGAAGCCTTGATGACGTAAGACCCCAGGATTTTGATGAACTGTGCGGCCTATTAACCGATCAAAACCGTACGATCTATATTACCGGTGGTCGCATTACCCGCACATTG
>JAPORU010000024.1 GCA_026710045.1 Aestuariivita sp.
AGCTCATGACAAAGAACATCGAACCGATAACGTCATCGTCCTCGCAAAGAAGCAAGGGCCTGGCCACGGGAATCTCTGTCTTGGACAGAGCATTCAGAACCTTGAATTCCCGATCCACAGCGTGGGCTGATTTCAACAGCTTCCCCGGCGGCTTACGGCGCAACACCAACTTTCGAGCGCCAGATGTCAGTAGAAAAGTCGGGTTCGACTGACCTCCAGCGAATTTCTCAGCCTGGATATCATCTTTCAGATCGGGAAGCCGGTCCCGCAGGTATTTGGACAGGCTATTGATATCGAGGGTATCTATCGACGTCATCGGGACAACCTTGCTATCATCTCTGAAACCTCCACTCGACAGAGGACCGGTTCACGTTTGATCAAAAACCACCATCCCAAGCCATTCCGCGATCAGGGCGGGCGTTTCGCTACCCTTAATTTCCACGACAAGCCTCAAGGTCCGCAACAGGCTGTTGTCCGATTTCTGCCGGACACCAGACAGCGAAAACCGACCCCGCACGCGCGCACCACAAGGCACAGGAGCCAAGAATCGGAGCTTGTCAAACCCATAGTTGACCGCCATCCCTTCTCCGGGAAGGGGTTGGATCACATCAAGGGCAAACCTGCTGGCCAGCGAAAGTGTAAGAAAGCCGTGGGCAATCGTGCCGCCAAAGGGTGACTCCAGCGCCGCGCGTTCAACATCTGAATGAATCCACTGATCGTCCCGGGTCAATTTCCCGAAACCATCAATGAGAGACTGGTCAATTTCGATCCAGTTCGACACACCAAGCTCTACATTGACCTGTGCTTCAAGATCCTGCAGGATGGATTGAATTTGGCTCATTGGTTCTTCCGGTTTCAATCATTGAGCGTGTGGTCTCGATCATACAGCTCATTTGGTAATGACGACAGGTTTCGCCGGCGCCTTGCGGGCATCTTGCACTGCGACGGCCTTCCCCTCAAGTTCGACGATCCGTTCCTTAAGCTGCCCGCACTCCTGTGTCAGTTGAGCGGGTTCCAGGTCTGCGGTTGACGTCATCATTGGCGGATCCTCAAAGCTTTTGAAAGATTATACCCTTTCATGGAAGGTTAACACAATATCTTGGTTTGACCCGCATGAACGGCCACCAGCCAATCCGCGCATCCCACGCCGCTTGTGCCGGAGTGACCAAGCGAAAAACCCCAAGAGACCCTACCCATAACTCGTAATGACATACCGCTATTGACACCCGGCCGAGCGTACACGCCCTAACGGATATTCATGCACCATGATCGTACGCCAATCAGATCGCTCAGAGGTCGAAACAGCAAGCTCCACCCTCAAGTCACAGATCTGATCCACACGCTCCGGAACAGCCCGGGCCGATACCGACGGGGTGAGCCCGTCGGTATAAAATTGGCCACCAGCGCACCGACCTCCGATCAGCGAATCGCGTCCTACGTTCCAGAACCGTCAAGGCTGACAGGCAGACGGCGGCTCGCTGCGTGCAGAAGAGTCGATCAGAACATGTCACTTGGGGCGTCCAAAACGGTTGTGTCCAGATCACAGCACAGCGCGATCTGCGCGCTTGCCTCGGCAAGCTTGTATTTCAGGAAATAACAGCCCGTGCGCTGTTTGGCGGCAAGGAACATACGCTCGCTGTCAGAACGCCCATCTTCGTTCAAAGCCTTGGTAGCGACCATAGCCTGTCGCAGCCAAAGCCAGCCGACGACTATTGTACCAAAGCCATCAAGAAACAGCGTGGCATTAGCCAGTTGCCGATTAACGTCTCTGCATCTCAGCAATGTTTCAATGGCACCGTCAAGTTGAATCACACTGTTGTGCAACCGCCCCGCCCCAGATGCCAGTTCGGTGATCTCCATGGCATCCTCAATCGTTGCACACATATCTTGGACCAGTGCCGTCACGGCCACCCCTTGATCTCCACCGATCTTACGTCTCAGCAGGTCCAGCGCCTGTATTCCAAACGCGCCTTCATGGATATGGTTGAGTCGGTTGTCACGGTACAGACGTTCAACCGGGTAATCACTGCTATAGCCATAGCCACCCAGGACCTGGATGGCCCATTTATTGGCTTCCAGACAATGTTCAGATGGCCAGGATTTCGCAACGGGCGTCAGCAGTTCCAACCGGCCCAGCGTCGATTTCCGTACCTTGGGATCCTTGACCGTGACCAGACGGTCGACCAGCGTCGCGCAATACAGGTTAAGCGACATGCCCCCTTCGGCGGCGGCTTTCTGATCCATCAACAGCCGTTTGATATCCGTATGCTCAATAAGCGGGACTTGCGGCTCAGCCGGATTGCGCCGGTCCAGCGGTCGGCCCTGGAGGCGCATGCGCGCATAGTCCACAGCATAAAGATAAGCGGCATGGGCGGAGGCAACCGCACCATTGCCAACCCCGATCCGCGCTTCGTTCATCATATGGAACATGTATTCAAGCCCGCGATGAGGTTCACCGATCAAATAGCCCTCGCATTCTCCGACGTCGCCAAAGCTAAGCAAACAATTCGTCGTACCACGCTGACCCATTTTATGGTTCAGACCGACCAGGGTGATGTCGTTGCGATCTGCCGGATGACCTGCGTCATCCAGCCGGTACTTCGGTACAAGAAACAACGAAATCCCTTTTGCACCCTTTGGTCCTCCCGGAATTTTTGCCAGAACCATGTGGACGATGTTTTCAGATATTTCCTGCTCACCGCCGGAAATCCACATCTTGGAGCCACGCAAACGATACGTGCCGTCGTCCCCTTGTTCGGCAACCATGCGGATATCGGCCAGTGAAGACCCGGCTTGCGGTTCCGATAGACACATCGTCCCGAACCAGCGGCCCTCTAACATGGGTGCCAGAAAACGCGCTTGCAGATCGGGCGAGCCATGCACCAGTAAGAGGTTCGCGGCGGCAATCGTCAGCATGGCATAGTTGGTTACGGGCAGGTTAGCAGCATTGAACAGCCCGACAACCGCCATGTACAAAACCCAAGGAGCCTGAAGACCACCTTGTGCCTCTGGAAAGGGTAATGCGAAAAACCCGGCATCGGCATAAGCATGCAGCGCGTTCGCAGTGCTTTCGGGAACAACCGCCTTTCCATCCGAAACCCAGGGCTCTTCCGCATCCGCTTCCGCAGCAAAAGGTAGGAAATGGTCTTCGGCAATGGCCTGCGCCGTGTCCAAGATTTGGATGACGGCCTCGCGGTCGAAATGCCCGAAGGCGTCCGTCAGGAACAGATCGTCGGCGAACAGGACATCAAAAAGCAGAAAATCCAAGTTCTCACGATCCGTAATCAAAGACATGACGCGCCTCATATTGCTATTGCCGCGGGCTCAACCGGCCCAAGTGCATTCACAGGATAATTATTTATGCTTGCTGGAAAACCCGTAAAGTCTTGAAAAAATTGGTAATTTTATCGCTTTTTGCTTGCAGAGATGGGTAAGATATGGTAGAAATAAACATTGGTATCATTTTCAAAGCGCCGTTTTCGTCCCTTCGCCGAGTCTGGATTCGATAGGGTCAGCTACCCCACCAGTCATCGATCTGCTGGCTCGTCAGTCGGCCCTGAACGGCCAGCCCGACCAGGCCGGGCGTTGTGTTCTGACTCGAGCGGATGTCGTGATGATTGCCCACAACATGAACCTCCAGCATCCCCTCGGATGACGGGACAAATCCCTTGAGGCGGTAGAGGTCGTGAGGTCGTGCCATCAGCCGGTCCAGGAGATCTGCCCGAGACATCGGTCCTGGATCCTTGCTTGACCAATGCACATAGCTGGGATGAGGTGATGCGTCCAAGGTCCCCGGCAATGGCAGGACGCCGAACAGCAAAGGCGCCAAAGGACTGGATGGCGACACCAGCTGCGGATGGCCGATACCATGCGCCGCAAGCGCCTGCTGCAGAGCCGGTGGCAGGTCCGTCGTCTTAGTCAGAAGCAACAGGTCGGCCACCCGCATCTGCTGAGCGACCTGCGGGGCCACCTGACTGTCCGCCAGCAATGATGCCGCGTTCAACCCGTCGACCAAGGTGATAATGCCGGCATAGGACAGTTGCGGCTCGGCGATGGCCGCATTGGCGATGGCCGCCGGATCGGCGACACCGCTGGCTTCGATCACGATATGATCGGGGCGGTCATCCCGCTTGAGAACGTCCCCAAGCGCCAGATACAGATCGGCACCCATCGAACAACACACACAACCATTTGTCAACGCAATGACATCTTCGCTGGCCAGCGCAATCAGCGCCTCATCCACATTGATCGCTCCGAAATCATTGACCATCACCAACAGCCGTAGCCCATGGTCTTCGGCCAGCAACCGGTTGATCAACGTGGTTTTCCCGGCGCCGAGATATCCGCTGATGACGCTGAGCGGAAGACGGGTCATTTCAGAGCCAAATGTCCACCGGACATGGTGCCCAGCACCGGAACGTCCTTTAGCGCCATCGGATCCACCGCTGTCGGGTCGTCTCCAAGGATGGCAAAATCAGCGACTTTGCCGACCTCGATAGATCCAATTTCATCGTCAAGTTTCAACGTATAGGCCGCACCCAGTGTAATGGCATAAAGTGCCTCGTCTACCGTGATGCGCTGCGCCGGACCAAGGGTTCGACCGGACATTGTTCGCCGGTTAACCGCACACCATGCGGTGAAAAGTGGGGCTATCGGAGTAATCGGCGCGTCTGAATGAATGGCGACGTTCACGCCCGCGTCCAGCGCGGATCGGGCCGCATTCATGCGGCCCGCACGGCTCTCGCCAATTGTATGCGCCACATGCTGATCGCCGAAATACCAGATGTGGTTCGCAAACAGATTGACGCAGACTCCCAATTCTGCACTGCGACGGAATTGATCCTCCCCCATCATCTGGCCGTGCTGCAGGACGTGACGGGCCCCGGGCCAGGGATGCTTGCGGGCCGCCGCCGCAAGCGCGTCCAGCGAGACCTCTGACGCTTCATCGCCGTTTGCGTGAATGTGCATCTGGATACCATGTTTCTGAAACGCCTCACACAGAGCATATATCTCTACGGGTGGTGAATTCCACAGACCATTCCGCTGTCCACCGATATAACCAGGCCATTTGACCCGGGCAGTCCACCCCTGGATCGAGCCATCCGTCATAATCTTTATGGCCCCCAGCCGCAGCTTGTCCGTAGAGCGGCTCGCAAGATCAAGGGCTCGCCGGGCAAGCTCTTCGGGCTGGGCACCAACCGCTGCCAGCGTCGGTACGATACGAACACCAAAACCGGGCGAATCCGTCAGGCTTGCAAACTCCTCGACGTCTTCGACGCGCAACTGCGCGAAAAGGTCTGTAACGGTCGTGACCCCGACATGGCGGCAGACAGCCGCGTAGGCCTCTATCGCGGCGGCATTCTGGGCCAACGCCCGAAAGTCGATGTCAGTTCGCCACATCACCGGGAACATGGCCGTCATTTCCTGCAACTCACCCGTCGGTTCGCCATCAGCGTCCTTGACCACCCCCTTGACAGAGGTCTCTCGCGTGTATTCCACTATGTTCAGGGTATGGGAATTTACACACATCAGATGCAGGTTGGAAAACAGCACGACAATCGGACGGTCGCTAGCAATTCTATCCAGATGCCGTCGGTGCAAGCGTTCGCTTGGCAGGAAAATCGGATCAAATCCCCATGCGACAAGGGGCTGTCCAGCCTCAAGCGTCGCAACCCGATCTTCGAGTTTGCGGATCACCGCTTCAAGGTCGGTCCTGCCCTCATGGTGTCGGCCTTGCGGATCGATCCGGTCGTGAAACCCGACATAGGCAAAATCCCATATTGCCCCTGCCATCATATGCGCATGACCCTCGACGAGGCCGGGCATCAGAACGGTATCCGCAAGGCAGTTATCGTGAACAACGTGCCCCCAAGGATCCGCACATTCCCGCCCGCCAACAGCAAGGATTTTGCCGTCACGCACCGCGACATGTGTGGCAACTGGGCAGTTGCGATCCATCGTGATGATTTTTTTTGCCGCGAAAACAGTGGCCAGCGACATCCTCAAATCCCTCTTTCACAGAGCCCGGGCCTGTAAACATTCACGTTGCGGCGGCCACACAAACGACACGGAGAATCCCCGCTACGGAGCTCCCGTCGGTTCTGTCGTAACGCATCGCGACCACCCCGATCCTCGCTACTCGATAAGCCGCTATCCATCTGGTGCCGCCGCACACACGTCTCCTGCTTCCGTCCCGGCGCTGTCCGGCGGGTCTGGACGACCCCATGACCCAAAACCCGCCCAAGGTCGAAGCCGTCGGACAGGGCGTTGGGACCATGTTCAGGACCTCTGAAAAACACCCGGCACCGGAAGTGCCTGAACACGCCGACCCATTCACCGAACCGCTCCGGAATGTCGCGCCACGACGATCCCGCATGGAATCGCACCGCACGAATCGCACCTCGGCAATCAACGAACTCTAGTCGGGCATTGACTCGCAGTAAAATGTATTTAGTGTTCTGTACCGTTCTATAAATTAGGCGATTTCGGAATGAGCCTCACCCTCAAACAGCTTCGATATTTCGAGGCCGCGCTTCGCAACGGCTCCATCGCAACAGCCGCTGAAGAAATGAACATCTCCAAATCATCTATCACAGCAGCCATAGATCTCATTGAAAAGTCAGTAAACACGGATCTATTCCGAAGGGTGCCGGCAAAGGGCATCATCCCAACAGAGATCGGCCTTGCAGTCGGAGAGCGCGTCAAAGCATTCCTCGAACAGGAGAAGCTGTTCCGAGCTGATCTGAAATCGATCACCGACGATCCGACAGGAACGCTGCGACTCGGGTGTTACGCCCCCACAGCCTCTTTTATCCTCCCTCCGATTCTGTCGCAGATCGCACGGATCTATCCGGGAATCAGGATCGATATTATCGAAGGTGACATGGACAAATTGACAAAGCTTGTTCTGTCCGGGGCCGTAGATCTTGCGATGATGTATGAGTATGATTCTGCTAGAAGTCTGCTATTCGAAAAGCTTTTTGAAGCACCACCCTGGGCTTTGTTGCCTCTCCACTATCCTCTGGCATCGCATTGCGAAGTCACACTGTCCGAACTGGCACCATTACCGATGATCCTGCTGGATCTGATTACGACCCAGAACTATTTTACGTCGCTGTTTACGGATCGCGGCTTGCAACCGAACGTCGTGTACTCGACAAAATCCAGCTCTGTCATCAGAGGGTTAGTGGCGAACGAGATGGGATACTCGATCCTGAATATTTGTGGTCCCTACGACAGGGATCAAACAAATGGGTACAGCGCGGTCGCAATAAAGGACGACTGTCTGGCCCCGGCATTTGGCATTACGTTTGCCCCGTCACTGGAAGGATCGGTCATCGTAAGCGCGGTGCGGGAAATCGGGAGAGAGCTGGCTGGGAATGGGGCATTCGACCACTTGCTTATGACTCACCAAAATCAGTAAGCACAAAAAATGTTCTTACCCCACCAATAAAAGATAGTTTTTCACTGTTCTCCTCTTCGTTAACCTTCCTTCCAGGGTATAGAAATAATTGAAGGGGAGGACTCCGAATGAACTGGACAAGATGTCTGCTTGGCGCGGCGAGCGTAACCGCGCTCTCACTTACAACGGTTGCGGCAATTGCGGATGGCGGTTCGCTAACCATCGCGTCAACGAACGTTCCACGTCACCTGAATGGTGCGGTGCAAAGTGGGATCGCTACGGCAGTTCCCTCGACCCAGATTTTCGCATCGCCCCTGCGCTATGACGAAAACTGGGATCCGCAGCCTTATTTAGCAGAAAGCTGGGATCTCAGCGAAGACGGATTGAGCGTGACGCTGAACCTCGTCGAGAACGCGACGTTCCACGACGGCACGCCCGTCACCTCCGAGGACGTGGCGTTTTCGATCATGACGATCAAGGAAAACCATCCGTTCAAGTCTATGTTCGCACCTGTCGAAACCATCGAAACCCCCGATGAGCATACGGCGGTGATCAAGCTGAGCCAGCCGCATCCAGCATTGTTGCTTGCGTTGTCGCCCGCACTTGCTCCGATCATGCCCAAGCACATCTTCGGCGACGGTCAGGATCCCAAAACCCACCCAGCGAACAGCGCGCCCGTTGGCTCTGGCCCGTTCCTGCTCGAAGAGTTCACCGCGGGCGAGGCAATTGTGCTGAAGCGGAACCCCAACTTCTTCATGAAAGATCGTCCGAGGCTGGATGAGATAATAATCCGGATTATCAAGGACCCGTCGGCACTTTTGATTGCGATGGAAAATGGTGATGCAGATGTCTATCCGTTCATCGGGACCAGCCAGGAAATCAGCCGTTTGGGAGAAGTC
>JAPORU010000056.1 GCA_026710045.1 Aestuariivita sp.
GAAGTTGGGGACCCCAACCTCAGAAAACAGCCCTGCTCAAACCCATGGGATTTTTTTGTTGTTGTGTCAGGCTACTCTATCATATCAGAATACAACAAAACAACATGTCTGCGGCTTTAAACATCAATACAATGATGTTGGTATACTAGATGGCAGAACCGCGGATCTGCCGCTCGATTAATTCGAGTGGCTGATTAAGAAGCGCGGCCGCGCGCACGGGCGAGATCAGCTCCTCTCCGACCGCGCGTGCGACGAGCCGTCGGAAACGACGAGGCTTCTCGAAGGTCGCGAACCCATGGTCGGGTTGGATCGGGTCCGGCTCCGACCTGCGCCAGGTCCGGGCAAAAGTCGCGAAAGCATGCCGTACGAACTCTTCGGACACAACGCCCACCTGACCGAGCCGCATCAACAGGGCTGTGGACGACACACCGAAGATGTGCTTCAGACGGACAATCTCGTAGCCGGTGATCCTGCGCCGATTGTTACCAACCTCCTTTCGAAGGCTCTGACCGGGAACCAGGAACGCACCAGCGAAGCGGTTTATCGCCCGTTCAAGTTCGATCGCCGGATTCCCGGTGGAGCGGATGATCCTGTGCGCAAGTTCATGGGCCAGCGTGAAGCGCTTGCGCTCCACATTAATCCGACTGGACACGACGACGGCTTCAGCGACGATCCCGCCACCGCGGAGAACGTGGCACGAAAGACCATTAATGCTGTCCGGAAGATCGACCTCCACCACCTTAATTCCCTTATCTTCGAGCAGCTCACACAAGCTGGGAATGGGATTGAGACCGAGTTTCCAGATATCGCGGAGATGATCGGCCCTCTCGTCAATCTGGGATTCGCTCGCAACACTGTCATAGCACCGCCTCTCTACCCAGTCGACACCGGTTTCGATATCGAGAATATGCTCAATCGCCAAATACCGTTCCAGATTGTCCATTACGATCGCTTCGGCCTTTGCGCGATCGCGGGCCGAAGCGCGGGAATGCTTGCGGAACTCTACCGCTTCAAGTGCCTCGATCTGCGCGCTCATCAGGAAATCGAGCGAGACGTCGAGAGCTTTCCCTAGACCGACCAAAACAGCCGAGGACGGTAGCATCTTGCCCGCCTCGTACTTGCTGATCGCCTGAGCAGTCACCTTCGGACTCATCGCGTCCGCAAGCTCCCGCATCGATAGACCTGCCCGCTTCCGCGCAAGCCTGAGTCTCTGTCCAAACATTCATCCCTCCTTTTTTGTTAACCTTAAGTTGACAATATAGACATATTTCGTAGTATTGTAAACTTCAAGTTGCGTATATTGCCAGTGTCTATCCCTTGGGTGTGAGAACCGCGCAATAGTGCGAACAACTCACAATTCAGGGGACACAGAGATGGACCAGTTCGAATTCAAGGTGAACGGTGAGACCTTCTTCACCGACCGGTAGGTCGTCGACACCGCGGTGCTGTTACAAATCGCCTTCGCCGGCAAGGCCATTGGCTAAGATCCGAACAAGACCGGTTACGCACTAAGAGTGCCCGACTCTGACGTCACTTTTATCTCAGGACAAGTGATTGAGCTCGACAAGTACAACATGTTCCGAGCAGCCCCAAAAGAAGGCGCACCGTTCGCATGAGCAAGAACTCCATACGCTTCGCGATCGAACTCGCCACGCTGAACTATCACACGAGCCCGTTTGTGGCTCCCGAACAGCAGGGTGGCGCAGACAGCGGCCGATTCCCGTATCAGATCGAGAGACGGCAGCCGCACGGGAGAGACCGTAACCTTGGCCCTCGCGATGCATCAGAACGTGAGCGAGTGGTCAGAAGTCACTTCCCATTGACTCTACCTATCGCCCCCTGATCCTGTCCTGGAAGAGGTGATAAAGGAATCCCGCTCTTTGGGCGCCGTTCAGACCTTTCAGTATGCGGATGGTCTCGACTGGATGGCGATCAGCGCTCCGCCGAGCGACTTCTGGGATCAGATCGACACCCCAAACGGCAAGAACATGGAAACGTACCTGAACAGACACATCCGCAAAATCTGGAGCACATGTTGAATCATCACGCCATATTGCAAGAAGCGCTCCACCTTCAACTCAAGAATCACCTCCTGAGCGGGCTGTGCCGCGGTAACCTGCAGGAAGAGGCCTGCTTCGCGCTTTTGGCGTCGTGGCGACGGATTCAACCACTATATGGGGATTCTCGCGGACATCGTCCTACCGGAAGATGGCGATCGGGATCTGCATGACAACGCCACCGTACACAGAGGATACCTTAACCGCGTCGTCGAGCGCGCGCTCAAGTTATAAACAGGCGTCACCGTCCTTCAGAGCCATCCCGCTCCCGGCTGGCAGGCACTGAGTGACATAGATGACAATACTGAGCGCAACATCGTCTCTCCCTTCGTTCGAGAGACAGACTTGCCGCTGCTTGGCCTGACCATGAATTCCGACAGTGTCTGGAGCGCGCTTCTGGCGCGAAATCGGACCGGACCTACCCACTACACGGAGGTTCGGTGAATCGGACCGCAACATACCCGAGCCGATTGCACTCCGGAATCGCATCCACCCTACGCGCGCCGTCATCTTAGTACGCACCGTCGACAGTTGGGGCATCGACACATAGATACGCCTCGCACGCAGCACCCATTTCTGCGTCATTGGAGCGGGCAGTGTCGGTTCGATCGTCCTCGAATATCTCGCACGCACCGAGTTCGAACAAATCATCATAATCGACCCTGACCTGGATCGACTGATCTATGCTGAACGACACTGCCTCGAAATGCCCAAGACGTTCGTGGCAGCCGGACGCCTTTGCAGAATTGCCACTTCACGCCGCCCGGTCCTTCAACCCGTACCCTTGTCCATTCGTACGGAGCGCACCTACCGACTTGCGGCGGACGCAGACATCATTATATGCTGTGTCGACAATGCCGAAGTGCGCGAGGTCCTCAATCACCTCGCATACGCAAATTGCCTTCCGGTGATTAACGGCGAGGTTCTGGTGGCACAAAAAAACCTCGACCGCCGGGCGATGATCATTCGAACATCGCTTCGTCGAAACCGAGTCGCTCAAGCACCCCAGACGCTGCGTGGCCAGTTGCGAGTTTTCGCGCACGCGACTGGGACTCGGCGAAGGCGGAAGACCCCGTTATCCGTTCACCGAGGAACCACAATACAGCTAGACTACTCAAATAAGGTATCACTACCAGCACCTCCGGATGAGGTTCAGCTGCGCGAGATCCACACTTTCAATGAGTACCACAAAATGTGAAGCCTGTTTCTCGGTGAATTATCAGGCTCAGATGCTGTATTATAAGTTGTGTGTGCCTCCCGTTTATCCCAGTTACTCGAGACATTTTAATCCGCTTTCTTGATGTATCAAGCCCGACTTCTGTCTAAAATTACGCAATTAAGATTGTTGACAATGCGAATTTACTGAGATACGCTGCACGTGTTCTAAAGGAGGACTCCAAAATGAACTTTCTTCAACGTACTCTCACACTTATCGTCACCAGTGCTTTTGCACTGAGTTTTTCTGGTATATCTGCCGTCTTTGCAGAAACACTCCGCGTTGCTCATTCAAGCAATCCGGGTCAATCTGTTTACATTTACTGGGATGAACTGGCCAACCGTGTAAATGAACGAGCGGGCGGCGCACTTGAATTGAAAGTATTCCCAAGCGGTCAACTTGGGGGCGACGAACAAATTTTGCGTGGACTCGGCTCAGGAACAATCCATATGGGCTCAAACTCGTCGAGCAATATGGGCATTGTCAGCGACGCCTACGCCTGGGGTGACCTTCCGTATATCTTTAAGTCCGCAGATGGCGCCCAAGCAGCATTTAATGATCCGATCATCAGCGAATACATCGCAGAAAAAATGCGGGCGGATGCAAACACCATCGTATTGGGCCACATTGAGGTGGGTGGTTTTCGTGTTCTCATCAACACCAAACGTCAACTGAAAACCCCGGATGATGTTCAAGGAATGAAATTCCGCATGCTCAGTAATGCGATTGATCCGGAATTGCTAAAGGCTTGGGGTGGCTCGCCGGTTCCGATGCCCTGGAGCGAAACCTTTGTATCAATTGAACAAGGCATCGCGGATGGTCTTCAATTACAACCTCAAGCGATCCGTGGATTTGGTTTTGACAAGATGATCCGCCACGGAACCTACACGAATACGCTCATGACGGTGCATGTCGCGCAGATAAATGCGGACACCTGGGACGGATTGTCGGATGAACTCAAGGCGATCGTTAGTACCGCGTCCGACGAAGCACTGGAGATAGCAAACGCAGCGGACCGTTCAGATATCGACCGATTTACGCAGGAGCTCATCGCAACCATAGAGTTTTACACTCCGACCGACGATGAATTCGAACAATGGCGCAGTGCCGGAATGAGCGTTTGGGAGAAAGTTACAGGCTCTATCGATCCTGACATTCTCGCCCGTGTACAGGAGGTTCAAAAGTAAGGTTCGAATCAAAGACTGTGGTCCCCGGCAGTCCCCGGAGACCACTTAGGCTTTCTTCCGCCTCGATTCCGTCGGACTCGAATATAAGCGAGATATGTGACACAATCATGCTGTTGCTAACAACCAAAAATTCTGCAAGGTAATCGAAAGACCTAGGCCGAATGAATGCCGCCCACAAGTGTGAGTCAGACTACATTGTGGTAGGCGGGGGGACCGCAGGGTGTATCCTCGCAGCACGACTTTCCGAAAACCCGAAAACAAAGGTCATCCTCATTGAGGCGGGACCTCCTGACTCAAATCTAAAGATTCATATTCCGATTGGATTCAGCCGGCTGTTAAAGGATCAACGGTTGAACTGGTGCTTCAGCACTGAACCACAGGACGAACTCGACGGTCGCCGTATCGACTGGCCACGCGGCAAGGTATTAGGCGGCAGCAGTTCGATAAATGGTATGATTTGGGTCCGGGGCGACACCAGAGATTTTGATGACTGGGCCGCAATCACCGAAGACGAGCGCTGGGCATGGAAGAACGTCCAGAAACATTTCAAGAAACTTGAGGCGGGTACCGACAATACGGATCATCGAATTGGGCGCTCTGGAAGGATCAGTCTGACGCCAATTCGGGTGCACAACGAAGCCGTTGATGCATTTCTCGCCGCGGCCGTAGAAAATGGTCTCCCATATCGAACAGATATTACGATTTCTGATCGAATTGGTACCGGCCCGTATCTGTCGACCATATACAATGGTCAACGTGTCAGCTCAGCGCGTGCATACCTGAAGGATGCACGGACTCGCCGAAATCTTCGTATCCTAACGCATATGACCGTCTCGAAGGTCAAATTTAACGAGGACAATGTTGCCACAGGTGTTCGCGCCACGAGTGGCAGGACGTCATTTCAACTGACGTGCCGTCAAGGCGTCATTCTGGCAGCTGGCGTTATCGGAAGCCCTCATATTCTCATGCTCTCTGGCATCGGTCCGACGGATCAGCTCAAAAAACACGGGATACCGGTTCGTTTGCACTCAGGCGAGGTGGGTCAAAATTTACGTGACCACTTCGGGGTACGGATTATTAGCCGGATCAAACCTCAGATCACAATCAACAGTGACTTTCGTAGACCATGGCGGCTCGCACATCACCTGCTGCACTATGTGGTACGTCGAGCCGGCCCTTTGTCGGTGGGCGGAGCGTATGCCGGCGCATTTTTCTCAACGCAAGATGGAACGCGTCCAACGATGCAGATCCACTTTCTTCCACTATCGACACAAGGTCCGAAATGGAATTTTCACCCGTTCTCGGCCGTAACATGTAATGTCTCTCAATTGCGGCCAAAAAGCAAAGGTTATCTAACATTGGCGTCGCCAGACCCGGCGACGTCACCTTTTCTTGATCCGAGGTACTTGTCAGATCAGGAAGATCAACAGGACCTGGTGTCCGGTGTGCGAATTGTAAGAAATCTCATCAAAAACCGACCATTTGTTGAACGCATGGAGTCAGAGGAATTTTTGCCCGGCCGCAACGTCAGGACCGATGATGAAATCCTTGATTACATACGATCGATGGGAACGACGGTGTTTCATCCCGTCGGAACCTGTCGGATGGGTGCGGATCCTTCCGCCGTCGTATCACCCGAAGGACAAGTTCTGGGCGTGCGAAAGCTCTGGATTGCAGATGCATCGATCATGCCGACCATTACATCTGGTAACACAAATGCCGCCACTGCTATGATTGCCGAACAAGTTTCCGACTTTGTTCGCGGAATATAAAGGTCACATGGGAGAGAGCGTAATGGAACGTATAGGCGCAACAGTCGATAAGATAGTATCCAGCGCGCTGGCGCTCGTGCTCCTGTTCATGTTCACTCTGATATTTCTCAACGTAGTTTTAAGGTACGTTTTTCTGACCGGATTGCCGATCGCCGAGGAACTGGCGCGTTTTGGATTTCTTTGGACAACTTTCCTCGGAGCATTCTTGGCGGTGCGCGAAGACCGGCACATTGGAATCACGGGCCTTAAAGGCATGATAGACTCACGACACCACCGGATCATTGATCGCGTTACCTACGCCCTAAAGGTCATAATTCTGATGGTGGTTCTTGTCGGAGCCTACGAAATCTTCATTGCAAACATCGGGGGTCGGTCTCCCGTATCGGGTGCACCGGTCGCCATCGGCTTTTTGTCAATTATGACGGGTAGCGCAATCTTGCTGACGGTCTTTATCACACGGCTCTATGTTCTGATGGTCCGCAGCAAGCGTGGTACCCTGCAATGATACTCGCAATATTCCTCGGTGGTCTGGCGACCACGATGATGATCGGTCTGCCGATTTCTTTCGCTCTCTTAGCCACGTCCATCCTGATGATGCTTTATATGGATCTGTTTGATCCACAGATCATCGCTGAAGCGATGTACAACAGTGCGGACTCGTATCCTCTGATGGCGATTCCTTTTTTCCTATTAGCCGGTGAACTTATGATGGCCGGTGGTATGTCCAAAAGAATCGTCGCACTTATTATTGCCCTTCTTGGCCACATTCGTGGTGGACTGGGCTATGCGGCGATTCTGGCCGCTGTGTTGATGGCATCATTGTCGGGATCGGCGGTCGCAGACACCGCGGCCCTTGGGGCAATCCTGATCCCCATGATGAAAAAGGCGGGCTATGATCCTAACCAGTCAGTCGGGCTGGTGGCCGCCGGTGGAATCATCGCCCCCATCATCCCGCCCTCCATTGCCTTTATTATTTTTGGTGTTGTGGCCAACGTATCCATCATTGATCTATTTCTGGCAGGAATCACACCGGGAATGATGATGGGCCTTTGGCTCGTTATCGCTTGGACGCTACTCTCTCGGGCGTCGACCGTTGACGTTCAGGAATGGGCCGGTTGGCCAGAGGCCGTCAAAGCTTTTCGAATGGGTTTTTGGGCCCTCATGATGCCCGTCATGGTAGTCGGCGGCCTCAAAGCCGGTATCTTTACTCCAACGGAAGCCTCGGTCATTGCCGTCGCTTACTCTCTGATCGTAGGCGGCCTTGTTTATCGAGAACTCACACTGAGTCGGATTTTTCATGCTCTGCGCGACGCCGTAGTCATGTCTTCCGCGGTCATGTTTCTCGTGGCAGCGGCCGGAGTGACCGGATGGCTAATTACCGTCGCACAAATTCCATTTGTCCTCATCGACTTACTTGAACCGCTAACCGACTCACCAAAACTCCTGATGCTCGTGATCGTTCTGCTGGTGCTTGTGATTGGGATGGTCATGGACTTCGTCCCAACGGTACTGATCTTAACTCCCGTCCTACTACCGCTGGTCAAAGTTGCTGGAATAGATCTCGTCTACTTTGGCGTCATGTTCATCATGGCAACGGCCGTCGGACTCTTGACGCCGCCTGTCGGCGTGGTTCTTAACGTGGCTTGCGGAATTGGCAAGCTCAGCATTGAACAAGGCGCGCGCGGCGTATTTCCCTTCATTGTCGCCAAGATAACGCTTCTTCTTCTCTTGGTGGCTCTTCCTGAACTGGTTCTAATACCGTTCCGTTGGATTTCTGGCGGATAGTACGGCAACGACGAATCCGTTCAGGAACAAAAAACATCGGCCATCAACTGTCTTTTGCGCTTTCCATGGCATATTGTCAGGGTTCAAATCAGCGCACAACAAAGTTATGATCACTCCGAAATTGCTCAAGATCACTCCAGTCTGGCAACGCTTCAATATTTCCAGGAAGTCGAATCGACCAACCCGCAACAGCATTACCCAATGCAATCGCCTCCCGGAGCGGCGAGTTATTAAGGAGACCGACAAGAAAGCCTACGGCGAACGAATCCCCGACACCAAAGCGGTCCACCGGTCGGTCAACAAGATAACCCGTTATGTGCTCCACATTATCTTGAGTGGAAAGAATCGCACCATCACGTCCGAGTTTGAGGATCACCTCTGTCAAACCAAGACCGTGTAGATAAGCAAGGAGTTCTTTCTCGCAGGACATGCCCGTCAACTTGGCGAAATCTTCCTGACCGGCCAGTACATAATCCGCTCTGAGCATAAGCGATTCAAGATGAGGCCGAGCCTCCTCCGCAGACCAAACCTTCGCACGATAGTTCGGATCGAGAACCACACACACACCATTTGCCCTAGCGACGTCAATGGCCCGTATGACGGTTTCGCGACAGGACGTTGAAAGCCCCGGTGTAATCCCTGTGATGTGGAGGATCTTTGCGCCAGCAATGTAGTCCTCGTCAAGATCGCTCGGTGACATGTGAGAAAAAGCAGAATTTCTGCGATAGTAATAGACCGACGACGGGCCTGACACCCGGTTCTCTCGAAAAAAAACACCGGTTGGACTTGTCGAACTGACTTTTACTTGGGAGGTATCGACCCTCTCCCCTTGCATGATGTTGAGGACATATTTCCCAAACTCATCATCGCCCAGGCATGATATCCAACCTGCTGACCGGCCCAGACGCGCCACGCCAACAGCCACAGTACTTTCTGCACCTCCCAAACGTCTCTCGAATTCAGTCGAGTATCGTAATGGTCCACCTGACTTGGCAACAAAGACGACGCACGTCTCCCCTAAGGTTACAAGTTCAGGAATAGCTCAAACCCCCAAATTTTCGCGAACACGATCTATGCGCAAACATAAGTAAAGCCTAAAGGAACCTTTATGTCAACAAAAGTAGTGTCAACAATGTTAATTACTGCATTCCTTGATTCTCCAGTAAGATATCCAGAACGATGATTTTGAATCATGATACCGCCTTCAGCAACTTGAGAAACAGAGAATTCTTGCACTCCGTCGGACGCGATTTCAAAAATTTCCAGCACCAGATCGTTCGATTACGGGACAAACAACAAATGCAGACCCATCATTTTGGACGCCACGTTACTCTTGTCTCGCTGTCACAGATGTATGACGACCGGTGGGGCCAGAAAAACTGTTGATCCGATGACGATTATCTCGAACAGAGCGATACCGATGAACCCAATTCTAACAACCACATATCCAATAGGAATCGTCCATACCGCTTGCGATGATCGTAATCGACGCCTGCCCCTAACGGCCTGGGATCAAGACAATTCCATTATTTGCGGCAAAAGAAAAACCGGTTTTCAAAATGAGGTGGGATGGATGCTCAAAAAACATCATATCCGGTTTTAGTGTCGTTCAGGGCCATTACCCTCGAAACAATGATCTCGGCACGCGAGCGCTCCAACGTCAACGTGGTAAAGGCATCGAACTTGTGTAAGACATTTCCGATCGTCAGACGGTTTCTCCTCATTCCGATGGGCGCCTGGGTGGACAGGTACTCGGTTTGACCGTCCTGACGAACAATCTCTACGCTCCCGCCTCTGATTCGGGGCAAATCAGATGTATGACTAGAACGTTCGTAGACCTCGACTTTTGAGGCGAGGGTTTGAACCTCAGGCCGCTGGATGACCTCCGTTTTCATCTCCTTTGGCGACACATCACCATAGAGATACGCCAGAGCGAAGATCACGGGCAACGAGAATTTCGCCTCGCTGACTGTCGATGTAGGAAAAGTCACAAGACGAGCACTCGCCCGATACCCATAGATCTTTACACGTGCAATCTGATCGATCGGGATCAATCGGTTTTGGCGCAAATCCAACGCGAGTGTAATTGCGGGAAGAGCATGACCACATGCCGAAAAGAGCTTATGGTAAGCATTCAGAATCTCGTAATCTACGTCATCAACAGGAGCGGGACTATCAATAAATTCCCGATCACAAGTTTCAGAATGCGTGCCAATAAAGCCATCTGGCCCTTCAAAGGCTGTTATCGATCCTGTTGCTCCGTTCTTTGCAGCCATTGCCGCCGTCAGACCAACGACGCCAGCGTTGGCCGCGTGCATATGACGTGAATCCGCGCCGGTCGTCTGAAAAGCAAACGTTCCGCCCGCACCGGACGCGGCAATTCCGAATGCATGTACTATCTGCTCCCAATTTAACCGGAGGATAATTGCTGCAGCGGCACAGGAGGCAAACGGTCCAATGGCACCCGATGCATGAAAACCCCGGGCTCTTAGACCTTCATCCATGCTACGACAGAGCCGGCCGGCAATCTCGTAACCCGCAATTGTCGCGCGCAAAAAAGTCGCTCCACTGAACTCGATAGATTGCGCCAATGCCAAGATGACCGGGAATGTAGTTGCTGAGAGATGCATTCCGGAAGCAAGGGCATGGGCGTCATCGATATCTTCAACGGTTGACAAAAAGCCGTGCACGAACGTCGCTCCAGCCACGCTTATTGGCACTTCGGTATGCAACAAACGAGCAGGACCGTCACCAAAAAGCGTCGCGGTTTCTGCGATCATCGGCGTCATGGGCGCGGCCAATGTACTGGTCAGAAAATCAAGAAGACACAGCCGCACCTCTTCAACAATTTTCGTTGGAAGTGGGGAATGTGATATGGTCGAAGCAACGCTCGCCAGTTGCATGCAAATCGTATCATGAGTGGAAGCAACCATCGAATACAGTTCTCGCGTGGCAATGATTATGAATGATCGGGAAATGAGATATTCCCGTTAGAATGAATATCCTCCGCCTGAAGTGACCGCCTTGTCTGATCACGATCCTTTTTCGTAATATGCATATCGTGCCGATGTCCCGAGAAGATTGTATCACCTAATGTCTTAATAGGACTTCCATCTTCTCACCCATCTTCGCGATGGAGTTCAAAAGTGACGGATAGTGTCACCGTTGTTGTGCCCTTCTTTCCAAGGTAACGATCTGCCGCTTATCTCACTATTTCTTGGAACGACCACTTCTTTCCATTCTTTCGCTACGTAAGCAAATAAATCTTTGATTCGAAAAGAACTTTCAATCTGAAAATTCCACTGAAATTATTAATCACGCAGTACAGTGTGCTTGACATAAATTGAGCAAAATGCGAGTCTTTTAGGACGTCAGTGCCTGTCAAATACGCGACCATTCCAAGAAAAGACCTCGTATTATGAGCATCGAAATCTCTTTAGCCGGAAAAGTAGCGATTGTGACGGGAGGACGCCGCCAATTGGGAGCCGCACAAGCGAGACGCCTGGCCGAATGCGGGGCAGATATATGTATCGCGGACATAGCGAACGACACATTCATGACGGAAACGTGTGAAGCAATTGCAGCCCTCGGGCGTCGTGTTGTTACCGTCGTTTGCGATGTCTCCAAGCGCGATCAAGTCGATTCAATGGTGAATAGATGTGTGGCTGAACTCGGCCGCATTGATATCCTCGTCAACAACGCCGGCATCTCCAGCCGCGAGACATTGATGCAAGTGACGGACGAGGAATGGGAGGCTGTTTTTAACATCAACCTTAAAGGCCTGGTCATGTGCTCACAGTACGCGGCAAGGCAAATGATCACTCAGGGTGACGGTGGGGCGATCATCAACCTTTCTTCTTCGACCGGGCTAAACGCCAATGTCAGCCGCGGACCGTATGCTGTATCCAAAGCGGGCGTTATCATGGCGACGAATTTATTGGCGCGCGAACTCGGCGAGCACAATATCACGGTTAACGCACTGGCTCCCGGCTTTACGTCAACGGCAAAAATTGGGGGACGTGGTGGTCAGATGTTCTATCGTCGCCAGGATGAAACCGAAAAGGTCATGGCGAAACTGGCCATCCAGCGTCAAGGCGAACCAGTCGACTACGCAAATGCCGTAGTCTATCTCGCTTCCGAACTTGGCTCCTACGTCACCGGTGTCACCATACCGGTTGACGGCGGTTTTACAATCCGCTGATCCAATGAGTGTGCCACTCTATGTAACCGAACCAATCCATGAAGATGCCGAGAACCTGTTGCGCGCCAACACCAGGGTTGAATTCGGCGACGAAGACCTGACAAAAGATGAGATATTGCTTCGCGTGACCGAAGCCCATGTTGTCCTGTCCAAAACCGATCCGATACCCATTGATGCCGATATAATGTCAGCGGCACCGAATTTGCGTCTTGTGGCCCGGCATGGCACGGGGTTCAGCAATGTTGATATCGACTTCGCGACCAGGCACGGAATTGCGGTCAGCATTACTGCGGGTGTGAACACCACAGCTATTTCTGAATACACGGTTGGGCTTATGTTTGCCGCCGCTCGCTGTCTACCGCAGGCCAGCGCAGCATGCGCAAAGGGCGCACCGAACCGACAACAGTTCGCAGGTATTCAAATCACCGGAAAAACATTTGGCATCATCGGAGTAGGGCGGATCGGTCGCGCGGTTGTCGAAAAAGTCGCCGCTCTCGGCATGAAAGTACTCGCTTATCATCCCCGGCCATCGGCAAAAGACTTGATTGACTTACCTCTCGAACTCGTTGACTTTGATACATTACTTGATCAGAGCGATGTTGTCTCTCTTCATGTTCCACTCACACCCGAGACCCTTGGTCTAATGGGGGAGCGAGAACTGGCACGTATGAAATCGCATGCGATCCTTCTCAACCTCTCGCGCGGTGGTGTCGTAAACGAGTCAGCTCTATTTGCAGCTCTGTCGCAGAACCGCATTTTTGCGACGGCCACGGATGTACTTGCACAAGAGCCCGTCCATGCAAACGAACCTCTCCTGTCGCTGCCGAATTGCATAGTTTTACCGCATATCGCAGCGATGACCTTTGAAACGCAGCGCGACATTGCCATGACAGCTGCCCAACACTGTTTGCAGGCACTCAAGGGTAAAGTGCCAAATGTGATCGTCAATCCAGATGCCCTAAAACATCCGAAGTGGGCCCACACACAGTGAACGAACTCTTTTCCCTCAAAGATCGGACCGCCGTCATCAATGGCGCTTCGGGTGCCATAGGCGGCGCGTTAGCGCGTGGCTTCGCGAAAGCCGGAGCCAATTTGGCGCTGACATACAATTCCAACTTGGCCCCGGTGGAAGCCTTGGGCAGGGAGCTTGCATCGCTCAATATCAAGATTACGACATCAAGAGTCGATGTACAGTCCGAGCACATGCTGCGCAATCATGCAGAGGCCACGCAAGATTGGTTCGGAGCAACCGATATTCTGGTCAATTGTGCCGGAGGCAACATCGAAGCAGCCATGACAGGTGATGATGTCGGCTTCTTCGATCTCAACGCACAAGCCATTCGCGATACGCTGAATCTCAATATCATGGGAGGAGCCGTCCTGCCCTGTCTTGCTTACGGTCCGAACATTGCCAACAGCACTTTTGGCGGGTCGATCATCAATGTAACATCGATGAATAGTTTTCGCCCTTTAGAGGGGCGTCCAGCCTACGCGGCGTCCAAAGCCGCCGTGAACAACTTTACACAATGGCTGGCAAGTCATCTCGCAAAGACTTATTCTACATCACTGCGAGTCAACGCGATCGCGCCAGGTTTCTTTCCGAACAATCGTGCACGCCATACGCTCTTCAATGAGAACGGTACTTTATCCGAACGCGGCAAACGCATTGTCGATTTAACGCCCATGGGGCGGTTAGGCAATGTCGAAGATTTAATCGGCACGGCTATCTGGTATGCCTCGGACGCATCGCGTTACATTACCGGCACCACAACCGCTGTTGATGGCGGATTCAACGCTTATGCTGGCGTTTGAGATGGGAAAACAATTTCATGTGCTGGTTCTCGGAAATGTTCGTGAAGAAGGGCTCGATATCCTGCGTGACTTCGCAGACCTGACAATTCTTCCAGAACCTGTGCAGAAGACAGATCTATTGAAGACCATCCCGCACACCGATGGCGTTCTCCACAAAGTTGCCAAAATAGACGCCGACGTACTACACGCCCAGAAGAAAGTTCAGATCTTCGCGCGACACGGTGTTGGGCTCGACGACCTCGACCTTGACGCTCTTCGCCGAGCGGGAATTCCTGTATCAATTACGGAAACGGCGAACGCGAACGCCGTTGCAGAAGCGACCATTGGACTGGCTCTTGCCGCCACTCGACATTTTGTATGGGGCGATAAGATGATAAAACACGACAAGGTCTGGGAACGGGAACGAATGATTGGCAAGGAGATCGCCGGAGCGACCGTAGGCATTGTAGGCTTTGGCCGTATCGGACGACGTGTGGCCGATCTGTTTCACGCATTCGGAGCCGACATCGCGGTCCATGATGCATCTCCTGTAAAACAATGTCACTATCCGGTTCTGACACTCGAGGAGCTCTTGAAAACATCGGAATTCGTTTGTCTGCATTGCCCGCTAACATCTGAGACAAGAAATCTCATGAACGACGCTCGTTTGCCGATGATGAAACCGGGTGCCATTTTGATAAACACATCCCGTGGCGGATTGATCGACACCGACGCATTGGTACGCGCCTTGGAGCACGGGCCAATAAGCGGAGCAGCACTTGATGTATTCGACACGGAGCCGCCCGATTTCGATCATCCACTCTTTACTTTGCCGAACGTCTTGACCACCCCCCATGTGGCCGCGATGACGGTGGAAGCTCAGGTCGCTATGGCCATTATGTCTGCAAACGAAATCCGGCGAGTTCTGGTAGAGGGTCTCGCTCCCACAAACAATGTACTTGCCAACTGATATGATACAAAAAAGGTATGGAACATTGATATTGAGTCAGTGGGATATGATCTCGATTCCTCTCGACGAGCAAAACAACTTCTTGGTAATCGGAGCCAACGGACCAATCCGTCCGGTTCATATTAAAACTGTACAAACGAACTTGCTCGGAATGCAGCAATCTGAAGTTTGACACAGATGTGCGCTCAAGACTGCGAGAGCGCATAGGCAAGTTCTTATCTGGAGAAAGCGGACATGATCGGACAACCCAATGCAAGCCACTTCGTGAATGGTAAGTATGTTGAAGACACATCAGGTCAGGAACTTGACGTCATCTACCCGGCAACCGGCGAAGTCATTGCGCGTCTGCATGAAGCGTCCCGCCAACTGATTGATCAGACAATCCATCAGGCTGTGAGAGCACAAAAGATGTGGGCGGCAAAATCGGGAGCAGAGCGCGGGCGTATTCTACGCCGTGCCGCCGATCTCATACGTGAACGCAACCGCGATCTGTCGGTTCTCGAAACCTACGATACTGGCAAACCGTTACAGGAGACTCTCGTCGCCGATGCAACGTCCGGCGCCGACGCACTGGACTATTTTGGCGGTCTGGCTGCCAATCTCGCTGGAGAACACATCCAACTTGGTAACGACTGGGTATATACACGACGCGAGCCACTCGGTCTGTGTGTTGGCATCGGCGCCTGGAACTATCCGACACAGATCGCCTGCTGGAAAGCCGCACCAGCGCTCGCCTGTGGCAACGCGATGATCTTTAAGCCCTCCGAGGAAACACCGCTCTGCGCCCTGAAAATTGCCGAGATACTGAGTGAAGCAGGTCTGCCACCCGGCATCTTTAACGTCCTGCAAGGTCGAGGCAAAGTTGGCGAGGCTCTTATAAACGACCCCAAAGTCGACAAGGTCTCGCTTACAGGTTCTGTGCCGACTGGACGCCGGGTCTACGCCATGGCTGCCGCGGGAATGAAACACGTCACCATGGAACTCGGCGGCAAGTCGCCCTTGATCATCTTTGACGATGCCGATCTCGACGAAGCCGTCAGCGGGGCCATTCTCGGAAATTTCTACTCCTCTGGACAAGTCTGCTCAAACGGCACACGAGTCTTTGTTCAAACAGGCATCAAGGAAGCATTCCTGAAGCGGTTACAGGAACGAGTCGCGAACGCGATCATTGGCGACCCGCAAAACGAATCAACGAATTTCGGACCTCTCATCAATGCTCGCCAACTGGACATCGTACAGAACTATATCGCCACCGGAAAATCTGAAGGTGCGCGATTGCTCTACGGCGGCGAGATCATCGACAGACCCGGCAACTGGATTACGCCCACGGTGTTCGCCGACATCACAGACGACATGACGATCGCGATTGAAGAGATTTTCGGACCAGTGATGGCGGTGCTCGACTTTGAAACCGAAGCCGAAGTGATTGCTCGTGCCAACACCACCGAATTCGGTCTAGCCGCTGGTGTGTTTACGAACGATCTGAAACGAGGTCATCGCGTCATCGCACAATTGGAAGCCGGAAGTTGCTTCATTAATTCGTACAATGACGCACCGGTCGAAGCCCCATTTGGCGGTGTAAAGCAATCGGGTGTCGGACGTGAGAATTCGAAGGCGGCGATTGAACATTACAGCCAACTGAAGTCGGTTTATGTACGCATGACCCCGATCGAAGCCCCCTACTGAGAAGATCCTGTCATGGAAGCGGACTTTGTCATCGTTGGAGCAGGTTCGGCGGGCTGTACAATGGCCTACCGATTATCCGAAGCTGGATCATCGGTGATTGTAATCGAATATGGTGGGACCGACGCAGGACCCTTCATCCAGATGCCTGCAGCCCTGTCCTATCCAATGAATATGTCACTCTATGATTGGGGCTTCCATTCAGAACCCGAGCCGCATCTCGGAGGACGTCAACTGGCATGTCCGCGCGGAAAGGTAATTGGAGGATCTTCCTCGATCAACGGACTGGTCTATGTACGCGGCCATGCCAAAGACTTTGACCATTGGGCCGATCAAGGCGCAACAGGCTGGAGTTATGCCGACATCCTCCCTTACTATAAACGTATGGAAACCTGGCATGATGGCGGTCATGGCGGCGACCCGGAATGGCGGGGCACTCACGGACCACTCCACGTAACCCGTGGGCCACGAAAAAACCCTCTGTTTCACGCATTTGTTCAATCCGGACATCAAGCGGGCTACGAGATCACAGATGACTACAATGGCGAAAAACAAGAGGGTTTCGGCCCGATGGAGCAAACCGTTTGGCGAGGGCGCCGCTGGTCTGCCGCTAATGCCTATCTGAAGCCCGCTTTGCAACGGCGTAACTGTACCCTGGTGCGTGGGTTGGCAAACCGAGTGGTGATCGAAGAGGGTCGCGCAGTTGGCGTCGAACTTAAACAAGGCTCAAAGATCAGAATTATCCGGGCAAGACGCGAAGTGATCATCGCTGCGTCAACAATCAATTCACCCAAATTGCTGATGTTGTCAGGAATTGGTTCTTCCACGCACTTGACCGAACATGGAATTGGCGTAGTGGCCGATCGGCCGGGTGTCGGACAAAACCTACAGGATCATCTGGAACTCTATCTTCAAATGTCCGCAAGTCAGCCGATCACACTCTACAAATATTGGAATCTGCTTTGGAAAGGTATCCTAGGAGCGCAATGGCTCCTTACCAAGTCAGGACTAGGGGCCTCAAACCATTTTGAAAGCGCCGCGTTCATCCGATCGACTGCCGGGATCAACTATCCTGACATCCAATACCATTTCCTGCCGATCGCCGTACGCTATGACGGACAGAAGGCCGCAGAGGGCCATGGTTTTCAGGCACACGTCGGTCCGATGCGATCCAAATCACGTGGCGCTGTCACGTTACGGAGTGCCGACCCGACAGATGCGCCAAGGATCCGCTTCAATTACATGAGTCACGAAGATGACTGGACAGACTTCCGAACCTGCATCCATTTAACCCGCGAAATATTCGCGCAGGATGCATTCAAACCTTATGTCAAACATGAAATCCAGCCGGGAAGTTCCGTACAGAGCGATGACGAACTCAATGACTTTATCCGCAACGAGGTCGAAAGTGCCTATCATCCCTGCGGCACCTGCAAGATGGGAGCAGCTGACGATCCAATGGCTGTCGTCGACCCCGAATGCCGCGTCATTGGTGTCGAGCGACTGCGGGTGGCCGACAGTTCCATTTTTCCGAGAATCACCAACGGCAATCTGAATGCGCCCTCAATCATGACAGGAGAAAAAGCATCGGATCATATACTCGGGCAGCGCCTGCCACCCTCCAATGCAGAACCATGGATTCATCCTCAATGGAAGAGTCATCAGCGATAGAGAGCATCTGCCCGCCACGACTCTATCCATGGACATGGACAGGTTCCATCATGCGCTACTCCCAAAAGACAAAAGATGGGTACCGATAGGATAATAAGCCAAGCATCGCGACGACTTCTGATGCCATCATCACACAAAGTCCCACCAGTGTCTCAATTTCCTAAACAGACATTATTGTGTCGGCCGTTCATTCTGATAAAGTCCGTGCATCATAATATGCGACCGGCGTCAGCCATTTGGAAAACACATATGCGATTTTTTCTGGGATTAACGTTGAGTTGTGCCGCAATGGCAACCGGAGCGGGAGCCGAGCACCGTGATCTCAAAAACGAACCTGTTATAAACTCTTCACATCACGTTTCTGCCATCTCACTTCGTCCAATACTCCGACCACAACCCACAGCACTCACGTCCGCGGTACACGCCACGTCAACCCATTCCGATTTCTCACATTGGCTCGGTAAATTTAGAGACCGCGCTATACAGCTAAATATACCAGCTTATATTCTCGACGGCGCTCTAAGCAATATCACATATGATACCGATGTTATCGCACGCGATCAGAACCAATCGGAGTTCACCAAGACAATCTGGGAATATCTTGACGGCGCCGTCTCGCAGCGCCGCATTCAAAACGGCCGAGAAGCCTTGGACAGATTCGCAGAAAACCTCACGGCAATCGAGAACACATACGGTGTAGAAAAGGAAGTTGTCGTCGCAATCTGGGGACTCGAAAGTGCGTACGGAGAATTCCGCGGCCGTAAGAACGTCGTCCAGTCATTAGCGACATTATCCTTTGATGGACGCCGCGGAACTTTCTTTGAAAGCCAACTTATTGCCGCCCTTCGTATTCTGCAGAACGGAGACATCGGCACACAGGACATCACAGGAAGCTGGGCCGGCGCTATGGGCCATACTCAATTTATGCCGACATCCTTCTTGGAATACGCAGTCGATTTCAACGGCGATGGAAAACGGGATATCTGGTCCGATGATCCAACAGATGCCTTAGCCTCAACAGCGGCCTACCTCAAAAGGTTTGGATGGACACAAGATCAACCATGGGGTGTCGAAGTTAAACTGCCGGCGAACTTTGACTTCGAACTTGTCAATCGGAATATCACGCGACTACCGAGCGTCTGGACCGAATTAGGAGTTCGTGCAATTAACCGCCCGGTTACAGACACATTCGGGCCAGCGTCGCTCTTAACGCCCGCTGGACGTAAGGGTGCAGCTTTTATGGTTTTTAAGAATTTCAATGTCATAAAACGCTACAATTCCGCGAGCGCATATGTCATGGGCGTTGGACATCTGAGCGACCGACTCCAAGGACGTCCACCGATCCAGGCCACGTGGCCCCGTGATGACCGTGCCTTGAAACTCTCGGAACGTAAAGAACTGCAAACGCGGCTCGCCCGACGAGGTTTCAATCCCGGAGAAATCGACGGGATGATCGGACCGATGACAACAGCGGCCGTCAAAAAATACCAGAATTCACTGGGTTTGATCCCGGACGGCTACATATCTCTCAACTTGTTGAAAAAGCTGCAATAAGACGCCTCTACACCGTCATACGGCTACATGGGATCCTTCCAAGTCCCCGGCAAATCCGTCAAATCAACTTTCTGAGGTGGCTTGACGTGCCTCATCATCCAACTCGGTCCCGCGATCAAACGTGACAGAACAGGTGAATTTCGAAATCGGGCTTTCACACCTTCAAACTGCATCACATTGGTAATGCGCCGATCCAAGAAACCCCACGTTTCGACATATTCTGGGCTTTCATCTCCTAACCAATATAACAATGTCGATGAATAGACGCCGGAGAGGATTGCGCGCTTGGTATACCAGTTAATATCGTTTGAACGATCCCCCAGTATTGACCATATTGAATCGCTGGTGTCCCAGATCAGTTGAACACCCTGAAGTCCGTTATTCGGAAGTGAAAAGAACGTTGTGGACCGGCGGGCCACTTCCTTATTCTTGATGACATCAAGCCGGGATTTAATAGCAATCGTGACACGATCCCGAATGCGCATACCAGAAATATCGATCGCCTCAAGCCGAGCACGCATCGCTTCATCGCCTTGCTTATGATGCGCTATCGCAAGACCGAGCGCGCCATCTGGATAAGCCTGTCGCACAGACGTCACATCAACATTAAGATCAACCGCCACATGACGAAGCAAAGACTCTGACCAACCCTCAAAGGGTACATGCGGAAGAGCCGCATTCAAGATCCGCGTTCGCAGGTCTATCGCTGTGTCGATCATATCACACCCCAATCACGATGACATCGCTCTGACCTGAAGCATCTTAGTCACCTGTGATGTCTTCGATCACCCATAAATGAGCATCAATACACTCTGTTCAGACACTGTGCACCCGCTCAACCGATCCAAGTCACTCCGCCACGATCAATGGAAAAATGTTCCCCCAGCTTGCATGACATTCACAATCATATCTACGCTATCCATCATCAACAACGCAAGTATTCTTTGAATGAATTCCTCTCAAGCGCCCTATCTTGCAAGGCAATCAATAACAACAGCGACCCAAAAATGCGCGGAAAATTCCATATCAGTAATCCTACGAACAAAGCTTGCGATAGGGCCTAAAGTTGTTGAAACCGAAGCAACAAGGTACCATGGGCACTGTTTCCTGACGCGACAAAGATCTCTACAAATGACCTAGGCCACCGAAATGGGTACATGCCTTTCTTTCCGAATGCACATTATCTTGATGAGCCGAACCGATAGGAAAATTTGGTGAATTGAAAATTCAATAAGCAAGGAGAAAGTGGTCAAGACTTTCTTGAAAGACCTTGAGACGGCCTCGAAGGAATTCGCCGGAACCTATCTAAAAGGAGATGTTGACGCCGGTCCCGTCTCACGGCGCATTAGCGCACTACACGATTACGGGAGGTTCATGGCACCCATTTCGATCCCATCATCAAGAAAAGATTCAATTGTGAGCGGAGCCTCTACGCAATTCTACAAATTTTGGACGTGACCGTATTCGAAAAAACTGAATTAAATCGGTTGCTTAATGGATTCCAATACAGAATTCAGCCTAAGACGCCCCATAACCTGCTGAATCTATTTGATTTTCAATAGAACAGTAATGAAGCTCAACATTAAGAGATTAGTATTTGATCTCTGTTAAGAGCTTTGCTATGTCACCTCCGCACAATCACCTAAGGGTGCTAGACATTGAGACATATTCCAGCTATATCTGGTTCTCAGCACACAAGGGACACTTAACCGAAAAGGTAACGCCACCCATATGCAAGTTACGGTACGAGACAACAACGTCGATCAAGCTCTTCGAGCGCTGAAAAAAAAGCTGCAACGAGAGGGTGTTTTTCGTGAAATGAAACTTCGGCAACACTTCGAAAAGCCCTCGGAAAAAAAGGCACGGGAAAAAGCGGAGGCAATCCGTCGCGCACGCAAATTGGCGCGGAAGAAGGCAATCAGAGAAGGCCTTCTCTGACGTCCTGACCTCAAGCCCCACCGGCCTCTCTAACGTCTTCAATAATGCGACAGGTGCGAAACGCGACCGTTCAAGAACCTCGACATTGGCGTCAGCCGCAAAACGTCAATGGAGAGATCCTGAACACGACTGAATGACCCTGCCGGACGAACCTGTCGGTCTATTGACGGTGTTCTTCCGAATCGCATCCACAAGACCTCCATGCGATGCGAACAATGTCATCGCATCGGCATCAAACAGCCTCGTCCCAACAGAATGGTCGTGCGCTCTACAAAATAAGGAATTGAATGACCGACCCCTACGTACCGCCAACCGTCTGGACATGGGACCAGGAAAGTGGCGGCCAATTCTCAAACATTAACCGACCGACCGCCGGGGCTCAAACTGAGCGCCCGTTGCCGCTCGGAAAACATCCCCTCCAGCTCTACTCGCTTGCCACGCCGAATGGCGTTAAAGTTACAATAATGCTTGAGGAGTTATTGGCTTTAGGCCATGCTGGTGCCGAATATGATGCGTGGCTCATAAATATAGGAGATGGCGATCAATTTGGTTCCGGTTTTGTCGCTATCAATCCAAACTCCAAAATACCGGCTCTGGTCGATCATTCGATGGATAAGCCTTTACGCGTCTTTGAAAGTGGATCAATTCTTCTGTATCTTGCCGAAAAATTCAAGGCCCTCGTCCCATCCAACCATTTCTTACGCACCGAATGCCTCAATTGGCTTTTCTGGCAAATGGGAAGTGCCCCCTATCTTGGCGGAGGTTTTGGTCACTTCTATACGTATGCACCAGAAAAATGGGAATATCCGATCAATCGGTTCACAATGGAAGTGAAGCGCCAACTCGATGTCCTTGACCAACATCTCGCGACAAACAAAATGATGGTTGATTCAACCTATTCGATTGCCGACATTGCTATCTGGACGTGGTATGGACAATTGGTCCTTGGTCGACAATACGATGCTGCAGAATTCCTCGACGTCACGAACTACAAACATGTATTGAAATGGGCTCAAGAAATTGATGCCCGACCACAAGTACAGCGCGGCCGGATGGTCAATCGCATCACCGGTGACCGAGACAGGCAACTGCACGAACGCCATGACGCTACTGACTTTGACACCAAAACCCAAGATAAAGTCGCACCTGTTCCGGATTAACGAACCCACCCGACCTCACCGATCACAGACGATGATCTGTATCCGTTACAATGACATCACACATGAAGCGATGCTGGCCGTTCTCTCACCGGTGCCGGCTAAGAAAATATAACGCCGTTACGGAGTCTCAGCCGTCACCATCGGTCTTAAAGATCGACGACCACGACCCAAAGTCCAAAATGCTCTCAATAATCACGAGTCGGAATGAGCCGCCAAGAAAGCCCAAATATTCACGGCATCCTTTTCCTTAACACGCTGCTTGAGCATTTTGCTCTTTCCCTTGCCACCGATCGCTTCCTGAATCCAAGCCGTCGGGTCCGACAGGTATGCATGAAAGTTTGCCTCGTCCATAAGAAGCTCTTGCTCAGCCGCCGCAACCATAAGCTTGGAATACTTGAATCCCTCGAGAGTGCCCATGGAACGGCTGGCTATATTCCATAAATTTGGTCCAGTTTTGCCACCCTTCACAATGACATCACCTTCATCCGAAACGATCATGTGACACGACTTGCACTTGTTAAAGGCCTTTTTTCCAGCCTCGGCATCACCGGTTGCATGGCCATCCGCCAAAACCGGAAAGGAAAAAAAAGACAATACGAGGGCAACAAAAATCCGATTCATGTGAACTCTCCTAGGGATCAAAAGCAACGCAGATGACGATATTCCGATCAATATTACACTCGAATCGACTTAACTTCAAGCAACTGCGTGAGAAATAGCACATTGACGCCACAACGTTTTCAACGCCAACACCAGATGCTCAATATCATCCACGTCATGCAAAGGTGAGGGCGTAAACCGTAATCTCTCTGTTCCCTTTGGAACCGTGGGATAATTGATCGGCTGCACGTAAATACCCCACTCCTGCATCAAGTAATCCGACAACATCCGACATTTCACCGGATCTTTAATCATGACCGGAATAATGTGGCTTGGGTTATCCATATGCGGAATTCCCTCTTCGTTCAGTCGCTTGCGCAAGTAAACCACCCGCTCACGATGAAGTTTACGCTCAATATCACTCTCCTTAAGATGCCGAATAGACACGCGTGCAGCGGCGGCCACAGCCGGCGGCAACGCCGTGGTAAAAATGAACCCGGAAGCAAAAGAACGAATAAAGTCACACAAGGTCGTCGACCCAGTAATGTAACCACCGACCACGCCGTAAGCCTTGCCGAGTGTTCCCTCAATAAGAGTAAGTCGGTCTGCCAAACCTTCACGCTCGCTGACCCCGCCCCCACGAGGGCCATACAAACCAACCGCATGCACTTCATCCAGATACGTCATCGCACCATACTTCTCCGCAACCTCGACGATCTCGGCAAGTGGACAGATATCACCGTCCATCGAATAGACAGACTCAAAGGCGACAAGCTTCGGCGCATTTGCCGGAACAGCCGACAATTTACGATCCAAGTCCTCCGGATCATTGTGCTTCCAGAGAACCTTATTCGCTCTCGAATGACGAATACCTTCGATCATCGATGCATGATTCAATTCATCCGAAAGAATGACCAGATCCGGTATACGCGACCCGAGCGTCGAGAGCGCAGACCAATTCGACACATATCCAGATGTAAACAACAAAGCCGCTTCCTTGCCATGCAGATCCGCAAGTTCCACTTCCAATAACTTATGAGCATGATTGGTACCGGAAATATTCCGTGTCCCTCCAGCGCCGGCTCCGCAACTATCAATCGTATCTTTCATCGCTTGAGTCACCTTCGGGTTTTGACCCATGCCAAGATAATCGTTCGAACACCACACCGTCACCTCGTTGGGCGCTTGCTCGTCATGACACCGTGCGCGAGGAAATTGTCCGGACTTACGCTCCAATTCCGCAAAAATCCGATAATTTCCCTCCTCTCTCAACGAATCCAGTTGTTTCTGAAACAATCGATCAAAGTCCATGAGCGTCCTCCTGTCTGGTCGGTAGCGAAGTATAAGTTTTGGACGTCGACGGCCCCGTGGGCAGCATCCAACGCCAAAGGCGTTCATCAGGCAATGGCAAAACCATCATCCAATGCTCAAACAAGGCCAAGGCTGTAATGGCCGTTAGCAAGGCAAAACCAATCGCGTCGGCCGGCGACGCGGCCGCCTGCAACCTCTGCAGCCAACACGCTATGACAAACGTCAGAACCGATACGGAAATCGGAAAAAACCAATTCATTGCACGTCTGCGAAAATGACTTGGAAGATGACAGAGCATCGTCGGTAAAAATTCTATGTTAACTTTAGGCACGCCAAAATAAAGATTGAGCTTTGCAGAAAGGCGTGCCGCGTAGAGTACGATGAAAATCCACATTCCAAACATATTGTCCGTGCCCCATCCAAGAAAGATCAGCACAATCAATATGCCAACCAACAGCATTTCATGAAAAGCCACCGTACCCCACGCACGCAGAAACCGTTCAAGTTCGCCAACCCCCTCCGGCAACGGTTTTTGAATAGGTCCCGCAATTATTCCGGTCAGAAATGCCAATTCAACCCAACCCCAAACCACGAGTGCCGAGAAAAAAGCCAGATAAATTCCGTAAATCGATGTATCTGTGAGCGCAAACGCATAACCCCAGAACCCCGCGATCAGAAGCGGCAACGACCCCAAGGTGACAGCTCGACACATCCACGGCCCGTGCAAGTCGGCATGCCTCACCACCATCAAGATGAAGCCGGTGGCAAACCACCAGACAAAAAACGCGACAAGAACGGCAACCCAGGGCGTCATCAGTAGATAGGCTCCAAGCACGTCGACACCGGAACATCATTCCTCTTTGACGGAATCAACATCAATGAAAAAAACCCCCATCCCGCTCTCAACTGCGCACCAAGCTTGCGCAGGATCTGCTTTTTCTTCGTCGCATCCGCAAGATCCACGTTCGCCCTGTAAATCGCCTCAAGGGTCGACTGCCAGCGTGGATGATCAATATCCAGAGTGAGCGGGAAAATCTGCTCACTCAACTTCGAGGTTTTCTTGAAAACCTCATACGCATACCAATCGGGATCAACACCAAGCGCCTTATGGAATACCGGCCGCTGGTGATCTCGAACAAACATCGTTGCATATACAGCCGTCAAAAAGAACTTGATCCAGTAGACGTTCACTCCGGAGGTAAGCCTCGGGTCGGTTTTCATCAGGAGTGCAAATGCTTCGCCATGGCTAAACTCATCGTTGCACCATTCCTGAAACCACTTGAAAATCGGATGAAACCGATACTCTGGATTAGCCTCAAGATGCCGGAAAATCGTGATGTACCGCGCATAGCCGATCTTTTCCGACAGATACGTCGCGTAATAAATGAACTTTGGACGAAAATAGGTGTATTTTTTCTTCTGGGTCAGGAATCCGAGATTCACAGCGACACCGGCTTCCCGCAACGCGTCGTTGATAAATCCCGCATGCCGCGCCTCATCACGCGCCATCAACTGGAAAAGCTGGGTCACATCCTTGTTTTTACCGCGCCGCTTCATCTCCTTGTAAAGAACGCAACCCGAAAATTCAGCCGTACAGCTCGATATCAGGAAATCAATGAATTCCTTTTTCAAGTCCGGCTCCATATTCTCCCAATCGACGTCATCCCAATCCTCATTCTTCTTGAAATGACCCTTATTGGGATCCGATTTCATTCGGGCAATCAGAGTATCCCAATCTTTGCGGACATTCGATACATCAACGGCATCAAGCTCATCAAAATCCGTTGTATAGAACCGTGGCGTCAGCAATGTATTTTGCATTGCGACCGCGGTGGCCTGTGCACTATCAAACCGAGCTTGCTCTTCCTGGATGGCGAGACCTTCCTCGACCGTTGTCGCATCGGCCGAATGCTTAAGCACCTCTGTCATAACGTTACCTCCTCCGAAAATGAAAACTCGCAAAGTTCCATGATCTCGAAATCTCCCGTCAAACGCGTCCAGAGTTCTTCAATCTTTGACGCTCGGTAAATGACCGCCTCCCGCTGTTCTCGAACAACCGAGCCGTAGGGCGCCATGACTTCGGGACCCTGGACAATAACTTCATCACCCGGCTTCACCACCGATCCATCAAGAAATTTTACATGGGCGTGCAAACTCTCAAAGCAGTGGCTAACCTCCACTTCACAGGGATGATACTCCACCTCTTTCGAAAAGAATCCCATTCCTTCAGCTCCTATCAACTATCCCAAACTCAAAATCCGGGCAAAACGGCGAAGATTATCATCCCCAAATCCGACCAGTTCGATCGAAAACTTCGTCGATGGATCATAAATGGACAAGCGCCCGCCCTGCCGTCGCTGCAACAGGACAGCACCGTTCTGTTCAACACGATGCTTCATACGTTCACGATCAATAACGCGCTTTACGCCAGCGATAAAACCTCCATCTTCACCCGAGAACTGTGCAATGACGGATCCATTGGCATCCAGGATCGTCGTTGCACCCGACACATCACCGGACAAAAACAGTGCTCGAGACTCCAGGACCAACGTTTGTTCAGGCGTTGATTCCAAGGGCCGCTCTGTCACGCGTGCGGCGAAAACCAAGACCAAACACACCATCAAGAGCGCAAAAACGGCCCGCACCATTATCCGAGGAACGAGTTCTTCTCCCTTATGCGCTGGTGTTCGACCCGAAGACTGCAAGAGCTGTGTCATTGTGCGCCCTCCGCAAACCGAAACATCTCCTCTTCTGTCCCAAAACTCACCCCAGATATCGCCTTTGGTTGGTCGAAGATCGACGACTTTGCCGCCCGCGACACAATCTGAGCAACAGTCTCGACATCGGGTATCTCTCTCAAAGCGGGCTGCGGACGCGACAAATACCATGGACGAACATGCGGCCAGCAAACGAGATACCCTAATCGAGTCTCGCCCGTCGTCTCAAGAGCGATCGTGCCGGTACCGCGTCGACCGCGACTCAAAGCGGCCTGGGAAATCTTATTATAGGGGAGATTCAATGTAAGCGTTAAGGCGGCACCGACGCGCATGACAATACGCCGATTCGTCACGGTGTAGAGCGCGGCACGTGCCTGGATATATCCGACGATCAAAAGCAACCCAACAACAATCAATCCCATCAGCAGATACGGCACGCCGGAACCGATCGCTTGCCCCAAGGGCATCTGATCAACAGCCGACAGAAAATTCCACCCCGTAAGCAATACAAAATACGCGATCACCCAAGGTAAATTCAGAGCCTCCCACGCAAGCGCCCACCAATTTGGACGCCCTTGCCATAAGATAACCTCTCCATCGGGAAGTTCCTCAGGAAGCCCGTCAACCGGTTCGACTACAAAGTCATCATGCGTCATTCTGTTTATCCCTCAAGACTCCTGTTTTGTTGCCTAACCCACCTGCGGCTCTTGCCGACTCACATGTGCATACAGATTGCCCCCGCCATAATAAGCACTGATTTTATCCTCTTCGAGCAAGGTCACCTGGCTTCGCGACGCATGTGTCGGAATATTTTCGAACTGAGCCGCAAAGATGGAATAAATCCGAAGACGGCCGTTCCAGATTCGTGCTTGCGTTGTCGGTACGAGACGGGTTCCACCACCACATCTGTCATCAAGCTTGAATTCAAAATACCGCACCAATTGCTCCGGCACATCAATCCAAAGATCCACAACCTCACCGACTCTCTCTCCATCGCCCGAGATCACTGGAAAGCCGCACGGATCCCGCCCGGCCGATACCATAAAGTCTTTCTTTAACGACATCGGAACCAACTTATTGTGACCATGACCATCCAGTTCCGGCTCATCACGACGCTCCGCCCAAGCCGCCGGTCCAATCCCATCTATCATAGGATCGCCGGTCGGCTCCAAGGGATACCCGTTCGCACCATGCACCTTCCGAACGGCTATCTCCGAACGTTCCGGATTTTGATCCCGCGGGACCTTCTTGATGCCGCGACCGTGCGGAAGCTTGAACGTCTTGTCATTCGGAAGAGGAAACAGTCCAGGATTTGACGAACTCCGTCCTTCATCGTCTTCAAGAGGATACCCTTCACGCATGTTTTCACGCTGGATATAAATCACCAGAGCCGCAAAGAAAAACCAGAACAACCAGAGCGTAAGCGACGCGAGATCGAACTCTCCCCAAAATGTTTCTGTCATCTTCTACTCTCCTCAATTACGTTGGAAATTCAGCGAGACCAAACTTGGCGGGTTGGCCCGAGTGTGGTTGCATGACGCCAGCATTGCGGACCAACGGTCCGAGTACCACCAATGTCAGGAACAATAAGCCAATTTCGGTGTGATAAACGAACGAATAGCCGGTTGTCGGGGTCGCCAGACCATGACCGAGCGCACCGGTCATCGCGACCGTGTCCACCCAATCGCGAAGGGTTCCGCCCAGTGCAATGGCCAACCCTGCGGCCGTGGCCTGGGCGGCTCCCCACGCACCAAGTGCCAGACCACGACCGGCATAACCGTGCGATGGCAACTGCATCGCCGCCATCAACGTCGAGACAGCAAACAGTCCTCCGCCAAATCCGATAAAACAAGCACCCATGAAAAAAAGCCAAACCGACTGCATGGGCGCCGAAAATATAACCACCGAAAAGGCCGAAATACCAACCAACACCCCCAAACCGGCAAGGCGATAGGAATCGGTACCACGATTAAGTTGAAACCCAGCCCAGACAAAACCCAACAATGCCCCGAGAGCCCACAGCGCAGTCAACAACGTCGTTGAAGACACCGAAAGTCTGAGAATCTCACCGCCGTAGGGCTCAAGCAAGATATCTTGCATGTTAAAGGCCATCGTCGCAATAAAGACACACACCAGCAACCGTCCGGCTTGACCACCCTTGATGAAATCGGTCCAAGCGTCCCGAAACAACGGCCGTGGCGCCATACGATCCTCCCGCGAAACCGATCGAACCTTCTCCTGCTTCCACAGTGCGATCAAATTCAAGACAACCCCCAGCACCGCCGCCCCTTGAACAACACGTATCAGCCGAAGATCCGAATAATCCACGAGCAGGTATCCGACAATGATCGAAGACAATCCCATGCCAATCAGGAACATGATGTAGAGCAGGGCGACAACCCTTGGACGGGTTACCGCGGTGGCACGGTCCGAGGCCAACGCCAACCCCGCAGTTTGGGTCATGTGCAGCCCCAACCCCGTCATCAGGAAAGCGAGACCGGCCAACACCTCGCCGGCAAACGGAATCTGATGGACAACATCACCACCCAAGACCAACAACGCAAACGGCATGATCGCCAAACCACCAAACTGCCACAGCGAGCCAAACCAAATGAACGGAACACGCTTCCAACCAATGGATGATCGATAGGTATCGGATCGAAACCCGAGCAGTGCCCGGAAGGGTGCGATCAGAACAGGCAGAGCAATCATCACCGCAACGATCATGGCCGGTAGACTGAGTTCGACGATCATGACCCGGTTCAGTGTTCCAAGCAGAAGGACCGTTGCCATTCCAACAGATACCTGAAACAGAGACAATCGCAACAACTGGCTGAAAGGCAACGTCTCACTCGCAGCATCTGCAAAGGGAAGAGCCTGAAGACCGAGAGTTCTGATCTTGCCGATCACGCTGCCAACTCCAATGCCTGGGAAAAGTAAAATCCGCTCACGACGGTTTCGATTGGTTGCAATGTTCGGGTAACGCCGGCTGTAACGGCTTGCCTTAACAGTTCATCATACTTTTGCGGCATCATCTCGGGGGACCGGTCCCTGCGCGGAAAAAACTTTCCGAGATACCACATGCCCATCAAGAACTTGGTGCGCGGAGCGACGGTAAAGACAACTTTCCCCGATACACGACGCTCAAACATCCGCAGAGCCGCACCAATGTCTCCTGCCGAATAGTAAATTAAGCTGTCCATTGCGATCACGTGATCAAAGAATCCGAAATCACTGTTTAACATATCATCATTGATGAAGGTCACTTGCCCCAGAAACTCGGGAGGCGTACGATTTTTTGCGATATCCAAAATACTTGGTGAGATATCACACGCCAACACGGACGCCCCGCGGGCCGCCAATTCAATCGTTAGCTGCCCGGCACCACAGCCAGCGTCCAGGACCCGTTGGCCACTCAGATCCTCCGGCAATCGACTCAGAAGCAACGCTCTCATCCGATCGCGACCCGCCCGTACAGTCTGTCGAACCTTTGAGACCGGCACATCTGTCGTCAGTCGCTCCCAAGCATCCGTGGCCGTCTGATCAAAATATGTCTCGACTCGCGCCAAAGTTTGATCGTAAGCCATCAGTCAAATCCCAGCAGTTCAAAAATATCACGATCTTCCATCGGTTGCGGCGCCAACGACTCGGTGCCATTCCATAAGCTTTCCGCCAAACGAATATATTCCTTCCGCGCCATGACAATGTCATCCTCATCCTCCATCTCAAAAAGTGTCTTTTTCTTGAGACGAGAACGTCGAATAGCATCATAATCTGGCATGTGCGCGATCCGACGAAATCCAATCCTGTCGCAGAACCGGTCAATTTCGTCCGTCGCTTTGGATCGGTTGGCAACGCAACCCGCCAAACGTACCTTATAGTTTGCTGACTTGGCCTGTACCGCGGCGATAATCCGGTTCATTGCATAGATGGAATCGAAATCATTCGCTGTCACAATCACCGCGCGATCCGCATGCTGCAAGGGAGCCGCAAACCCACCACACACCACGTCACCCAATACATCAAAAAGAACAACGTCGGTGTCATCGAGAAGGTGATGCTGTTTGAGCAACTTCACAGTTTGACCAACAACATATCCGCCACAGCCGGTGCCGGCCGGCGGCCCGCCCGCCTCGATGCACAGAACACCGTTGTACCCCTCGGATACAAAATCATCGGGGCTGAGTTCCTCGGCATGAAAATCAACGTCCTTCAGAATATCAATGACGGTCGGCTGCAGCCGTCCCGTTAAGGTAAAGGTTGAGTCATGTTTCGGATCACAGCCAATTTGCAGAACCTGCTTACCCAGATGCGCAAACGCAGCGGATAGATTAGAGGACGTGGTTGACTTGCCGATTCCACCTTTCCCGTAGACAGAGAAGACCTTTGATCCCTCAATTTTCATGGAGGAATCTTGATGGACCTGGACCGACCCTTCCCCGTCCTGCCCTTTCAGAAGGGGTGCCGCTACGCGCATGTTTCGTTTGAGCAAGCCGTCCGCCTCTCGTTGTGCGGCGCGTGCGGCCGGCGGATGTCTGTAATCCAAGGGACTCATCGACACGCCCTCCCTGTGAAACAGAACCGTCTTTTCGAAATCCACATCATCCTCATGCCGCCACCCCCTCAAGTTGATCCTCCAGCGCGTCCGCAGCCTCCTGAAGGGCAGCGAGCGTCTCGGCGTCAGGATGCCAATAATTCCTGTCGCTGGCCTCCAGCAATCGATTGGCCATACGGCTCGACGCCGTCGGATTCAATCCCGCCATACGGTTGCGCATATCGTCATCAAGTACGAAGGTCTCGCTGATGCGCTGATACACCCAATCATCAACCTGTCCCGTTGTTGCCGACCACCCAACGGTATTGGTCACATGCGCCTCGATCTGCCGAACCCCTTCTGCTCCATGCTTCAGCAAGCCTTCAAAGAACTTCGGATTGAGAGAGCGTGAGCGCGTCTCGAGCGCAAGCTGGTCTTTCAAGGTCCGCACCTTGCCTGCCCCACGGGTCTGATCACCGATATAGACCGCCGCCTCATCTCCCTTCGCCCGTTTTACTGCACGGGCAATTCCGCCAAGTGTATCGAAGTAATGATCCACGGTCGTTACCCCAAGCTCCACGCTTTCCAGGTTCTGATAGGCGAGATCGACTTCACCGAGCACCTTCTGCAAGAGTTCCGGATGAGCCGAAGCCTTGCCATCCGGACCATAAGCGAACGATTTTCGCGCCTCATACGCATCCGCAAGCTCATCCTCATCGCCAAACGCACTCGAGTCGACAAGATGATTCACGTTCGAACCATATGCGCCATCGGAATTCGAAAACACCCGCAAGGCGGCTGTCGCGAGATCAGCGCCCGTCTGCTCGACATAGGAGAGCGCATTTGCACGGATAAAGTTCCACTCCGGCGGCTCCTCAGCCTCGGCACACGTCAACGCGGCTTGCGCCAACATGCGTGTCTGGAGTGGCAGCAAATCTCTGAATATTCCGGACAGGGTCATGATGACGTCAATCCGCGGACGGCCCAACTCTTCAAGCGGGATGAGATCGGCACCCGCGAGACGCCCAAAGCTATCAAATCGTGGTGTGCATCCCATCAATGCAAGTGCCTGGCCAATGGGTCCACCGTCCGACTTTATGTTATCCGATCCCCAGAGAACCAGTGCCACGGTTCGAGGAAGCGATGGATGGGCCTTCAACAGGAGTTCCGCCTGCCTGGCGCCGTCGCGGCACGCGTACTCCGTCGGCATACGGAAGGGATCAAATGCATGAATGTTGCGACCCGTCGGCAGAATATCCGTTGAACGAATGAGATCTCCACCGGGAACCGGCTCAATAAATCGTCCGTCGAGCGCGCGCATCAGCGCCGGGATCTCGGAATCGTTGGTCAAGCAATCCTTCACCGACGCCTTCGCATCGGAATCCGCGTGATCAATTAAGGAAAGATACTGCTCGCGTTCAGCCTCCGAAAAGGATTTTCCCAGAATGTGCAAACCATCCGGAATCAGCGCCTCCTCGGTCTCGAGCAATTCCAACCAGAGTTCCTCTGGAACCGTCCCATCCATATCAACCGTTTCTGCCTGCTCGACAATCAACGCCTCAAGATCACGGCACCGCTCATCCTCGGGGTCCAAGGTACGCCAACGTGTAAGACTGTCCTTGAGCTCCTGCAAACCCTTGTAAAGTCCTGACTGCGCCAGTGGCGGGGTCAAGTGGGTAACAGTTACAGCCCCGGATCGACGCTTCGCCAGTGACGCCTCGGAGGGGTTATTGGACGCATAGAGATAAATGTTTGGCATCTCACCCATGAGCCGGTCCGGCCAATCCCCGGGCCCGAGTCCCGCCTGCTTGCCGGGCATAAACTCAAGCGCTCCATGCATTCCAAAATGCAGAACCGCGTCGGCCTTATACGTGTTTCGAATCCAACGATAGAAGGTCGTAAAGGCATGAGTCGGTGCAAACCCCTTTTCGAAGAGGAGCCGCATCGGGTCGCCTTCATAACCAAAGGTGGGTTGAACCCCGACAAATATGTTCCCGAACTCACGTCCAAGCACAAAGACATTCTGTCCATCTGATTGAACTCGGCCCGGCGCCGGACCCCAAACCCCCTCGACCTCATCCAGGAAGGGCGCATGGCGGACAATATCATCGGCTCCCACACAGGCCGCAACATTCGCCTCCTGCCCAAATGTCTTTGCATTCCCTTCCAGAACGGCCTTACGCAGCGCGTCAACGCTATCCGGGACATCGACGGTGTAGCCCTCCGCACACATGGCCTGCAGCATATTCCAGAGACTTTCGAAGACACTCAGGTACGCGGCGGTTCCAACGGCGCCCGCGTTCGGAGGAAATCCGAACAAGACAACAGCGACTCTCTTTTCAGCATTACACCTGTGACGCAACCGCGCCAGACGCACCGTCTTTTCGACCAAGCTCTCAACCCGATCCGGACAAGCCACCATCTGCTTGCTGCCCGATGAGCATACGCACGCGCGGGCGCATCCATGGCATCCGTCCGCATCCATACGGCCACCGAAAACCGTTGGATTGGTCGCACCGTCGAGTTCCGGCAACGCAATCAACATTGTTGTTTCGATCGGGCCCAATCCCTGATCCGAGGATGACCACTGGCCAAGTGTCTGAAATTCCAGAGGGTGTGCCGCAATATAGGGCATATCAAGACGATTCAGAAGTTCAATCGCCGCCTTGTTGTCGTTATACGCCGGTCCCCCGACCAAGGAAAAACCGGTCAAAGATACAAGAGCATCGATGGCCGCTCCCGCTGGCGCAAAAAAATACCTGTTGATCGCCGGACGGGCATCCAATCCACCTGAAAATGCCGGAATCACGCGCATATTCCGGGATTCAAATGCGCGAATAACGGAATCATAATGTGCGGTATCAGAACTCAAGACGTACGACCGCATCAGCAGCAACCCGACGGTCGCAGTTGGATCGGTCGGCGACGGCAGCGCCGCAATATCGGTCGTTATACGTTCGGGTAGGTCAGGATGATAGAGACCGACATCCGGATAATCGATCGGCAACGGCGCAGGAGCAGCGCTCCAATCCATATTCTCGGCGTATCGATTGAGCAGGAACCGCAGCATGGCCTCAACATTCCCGTCGGAGCCAGCCAACCAGTATTGCATGGTCAAGAACCACGCCCGCAAGTCCTGGGCCTTTCCCGGAATGAGCCGCAAGATGCGTGGAAGACGCCGCAACAGCGCCATTTTCTTCTCCGCCGAATTTGACGAGGGCTTTGCCGAACCGCGCAGCTTCCGCATTAATTTCACCATGCCAGACGACGGTGCGGCCATGTCAAGGTTGCCCATCTTCGTCAACTTGACAATCGCGGCATCCGCAATGATGCCAATCATGGCATCACACCCATCGCGACGCGCCTCGAGGACCGGCAAGATTGGCTTCACATGTTCTTCGAGAAACAGCAGATTTGCGACGATGATGTTGGCCTGTTCAACCGCCTCTTGTGCCGCCTTGAAGGCATCCGGGTTTTCTCCCCATTCAGCTGCCGCGTGAATCGACACGATCAGTCCCGGGTAGTCCAGGGCCAGCTTCTCCATCGCACGCTCGGCCGGACCTGCGACGTGACGATCGAGTGTAACGATCGCAACACGGTAATACGCCGGCGAACCATTTATGAGGACATCATCGCGCATAATGGGCCTTTGCTTCATAGAGGGTGTCGATATCAATTTCCGATAGTCCGCGTTCTCCGGCAAAAATCTCGGTATTTCTGCGCGCCTTACCCCGTACGAAGAAAGGGATCTTTCTCAGCTCCTTCTCCGCCGCCGGTCGCCAGACAATCTCGATCGTTGATGGCCGCATGGATTCCACGCCCGGTTCCGCACACGACTCTCTGCGCGATGCGCTGACAACCCCATGGTGCGACGGACCCGCCTCATCACAAAACTCGAAATCCTCCCGGAACATCGTCAGCAGATGCTCTTCCAACCCCATAACCAACGGGTGCACCCACGTATCAAAGATGACGTTGGCGCCCTCGATTCCCATCTGTGGCGAATACCGTGCCGGAAAATCCTGAACGTGAACGGGTGCCGAAATCACCGCACACGGGATGCCCAGACGCTTCCCGATATGACGTTCCATCTGGGTTCCCAGGATCAACTCGGGCGCCAGCGATTCAATGCTGCGCTCAACTTCGAGATAATCATCTGTAATCAGAACGTCGCAACCAAGATCGCGCGCCATCGATCGCACCGCGCGTGCGCGTTCTCGGTTGTAACAGCCCAACCCCACGACATCAAATCCCATCTCATCACGTGCAATTCGAGCGGCCGCCATCGCATGGGTTCCATCTCCGAAGACAAATACCCGCTTTCCTGTCAGATAATTGGAATCCACGGACCGGCTGTACCACGGCAGGTGCAAACGACTCACATCAAGACTCGGCTTGCCCCCCGTCAGTGTCACAACCTCCTTTACAAAATCATGTGTTGCTCCAACCCCGATCGGGACAACCTTGGTGTACGGCATCTGAAACTCACGCTCCATCCAGCGGGCCGCGCTTTCGGCAGTTTCCGGATACAATACGACATTGAAATGGGCCGCACCGAGACGCGCAATATCTGCCGGTGACGCCGTCATGGGTGCCACGACATTTACGCCCACGCCCAAATCGGCCAACAGGGCCGTCACCTCCAAAATATCGTCGCGATGCCGAAAGCCAAGCGCCGTCGGACCCAGCAGATTGACCGTAACGTGAGGCGTTTTCCTGACCGGTCGCGCCAGCGTGCGCACGATCTGATAAAAGGTCTCATCGGCGCCGAAATTTTCCTTTCTTTGATAGGACGGCAACTCCAACGGAATAACCGGCACAGGCAACCCCATCGTTTCCGCAATTCCACCGGGATCGTCCTGGATCAGTTCGGCTGTACATGAGGCGCCAACGATCAGGGCCTGTGGTCGAAAACGATCATACGCATCACGACATGCCGTCTTGAACAGGTTGGCCGTGTCGGATCCAAGATCCCGGGCTTGAAATGTGGTAAAGGTCACAGGTGGCCGACGATCGCGTCGTTCGATCATCGTGAACAACAGATCGGCATAGGTATCGCCTTGCGGCGCATGTAAGACATAGTGCAGGTCGGTCATGCCGGTTGCGACACGCATCGCCCCGACATGGGGCGGTCCCTCATATGTCCATACCGTCAACTTCATTCAGCGGCCATCAAATTGAGGGATTGGAACCGGCGCAAAGGTCGCGAAAACAAACCCGCGAGATCTCCAGCCTGCTCATAGAAATGTATGGGGGTAAACACCAGCTCGATCGCCCATTTGGTTGTAAACCCCTCGGCCTCCAGCGGATTGGCGAGACCCAGTCCACAGACGACAAGATCCGGACGTGCCGCACGGCACCGATCCAGTTGGCGATCAACATCCTGCCCTTCCGAAAATACCGGACACCCTTCGATCAACGCCATATCCGGACCGACCACCCCCTTGTGCAGAAACGGTGTACCCACTTCAGCCACACGCATCCCGCATTCACGAGTCACAAATCGGGCCAACGGAATTTCAAGCTGGCTATCTGGAAAGAAGAAGATCGACTTATTGCGCAGCACCTCTGCCGCCTGGGCAACCGCCTTGCATGCACGTGTCCGCGGGGCACGCGTCACCCTCTCAAAGGTTTCATCATCGATATCGAACGCGTCGGCAATCGCGCGCAACCACGCGGTTGTGCCTTCTTCGCCGAATGGGAATGGGGCCGGAATATGACGTGCCTTGCGGCGTTCGAGCGCGGCGTGTGTGTCTCCCAGGAAGGGTTGCGTGAGCGCAAATAAAGTGTTCTCCCCGACGCCCGATTCGAACGTAGTACGCGACGCAGGCAACACACGGATGGGTCCAATACCCAAAGCCGACAGGAGCGAGACAGCCTGCTCTTCCACCACATCGGGTAAGGCGCCTACCAACAATAAGTTTCGCGTTCGAGTTTCGGGGAGAACCGACACCATAGAGGCAAGACATGCATCTTCCCCTTGGGTGAAGGTCGTTTCAATGCCCGATCCTGAAAAGTTCAAGATCCGGACATTTGGGGCATACAGGTCGCTTAAGCGCTCTGCAGCCCTCTGAAGATCAAGTTTAATGACTTCCGACGGGCAGGAACCAACCAGAAAGAGTTGCCGTATATCCGGTCTGCGTTCCAGCAGTTCACCCACGACTCTGTCCAGTTCCGTTTGCGCATCCGCCAATCCCGCAAGATCGGTCTCCTCCAAAATTGCGGTGGCAAATCGTGGCTCGGCAAAAATCATGACGCCCGCCGCAGACTGCAGCAGGTGCGCGCAGGTGCGGCTGCCAACCACCAGAAAGAACGCATCCTGCATCTTGCGATGAAGCCAGATGATGCCCGTCAAACCACAAAACACCTCATGCTGGCCACGCTCCTTGAGAACAGGGACATCACGGCATCCATGCGGCCTCGGCTCACACGCCACCGCTGTCATGCGACCGCGCCTGCATGCGGTGATTGCAGCCGCGCCGCACGCAACTTGATCAGAAACTGACCGGCATTAACGACGTAGACGGCATATGCCACCAATGCGAGCCACATTTGCCCCGCTGGATGAAGATGACCCGTCCAAAGGGCCCACAAATAGGCACCGTGCAAACCAATGACGAGAAAACTGACGACATCCTCCCAGAAAAAGGCCGGGGCAAACAGGAAGCGTCCAAAGACGACTTTCTCCCAAATGGATCCGGTAATCATGATCAGAAAGAGGAGCGCTGTCTTTATCAGAATCGACCAGGTGGCGAGAACATAACCCTCGCCGGTCCAAAGATAACGGACAACCAGAAGGACCGAAACAAGAAACACCAGAAACTGAAGCGGAGCAAGAACTCCCTGGACCACTGTCCAAATCGTGCTGTCCCGGCGCGCACGCTCCTCGGATGTGTAGAGACCCAACCGACTTGTTCGGTCAGAACCAAACTGCGACACGGTCAATTCTCCTGTAAATTGACAGTTGCTTGAATCAGCGTACTCTTTGAAAAAGATAACTGTCAATCTAAACTTACACTTTTTTCAAAAAAATCTGATATTTTTGCATTTATCTATACATACATCGGAAAAACATGCGCCATTTTTACTCGCGCTTTTCCTCACGGCCAGCTAAATTCACTCAAAATCGATCTTTTTGTGTCAATTTTTTTTGACATTTATTGTTCCATGTTCCATACTGGGTCTGATGCCGAGTTCGAGCAAGCGCGTCGGTTACCGCTTCGCGAGCACGGTTCCGGACAAAAAGTAGACACATGGCAACGATTGACATCAACAGAGTCGCCAACAGAGTCGCCGCGTGCGGTAGGACGGCCTCCGATGTGTGCACGGGCAACATGGTATCCTTTTGGATGGCTCCCCATCATGTCGAATACGAATACCATGTGCGCAATGTGCGAGCCGATGACGCCACGTCATCCGATATTGCCAGACAAATTTATCAGAACGTCCAAGGTTGCCCCCTCAGTGACGCGCGCCAGTTACTCGAGGCGTTGATCGCACAAGGCGTACGGCGTGCCGACATCATTGATAAACATATCCCCACTGTCGCACGGCGCCTCGGGCAGAATTGGGAAAACAGTGATCTATCCTTTGCCAATGTCACAATTGCGTGCGGACATTTGCAAACACTGTTGGCGGAGGCGGACCGGGATATCCGCAATCTTTCTGAAATCGATCCTCCGCGTGCGACCCTCTTGCTCATTATCCGTGCACGTGAACACCATACGCTTGGTGGTTTCGTGACGGCGTCGCGACTCCGTCGCGCGGGCCTTGCCGTTCGCGTTCTTCTTCATGAATCGGACACTCGCATTCATCAAGAACTGCAGATGACTCCCTATGATGTGGTCGTGTTTTCCAGTTCACGCCCACAGGATATCGATGCGATTTCTGATTTGGCTGTATCGTCCCGGACACAACACGACGCGCTCTTCGCTCTTAGTGGACTTGTTTTGGATTTGCATCCAAACCTGAGACTTAGGGAACCGCCGCCCGGACTCGACATCGTCACAAATGATCTTGACGACCTCCGGGCCTGCTGTGATCGTTGGTGCCGCGCCGACGATCAACTGCGGCGTGTGTCGGCATGAAGACGTGGTGTCCATCATTTGACAGGGATGAGATTCCGGATGCCGCGGTCTCTGCCGAAGATTTTTTCAATGTTGTCTCTTCGGCGTTCGATCTCGCGTTACTGGTATCATCCGACGGACTCATTCGGGCTGTATCGTTGCAGACATCCGGTGAGTCCTTTGGCGATTTAGGCCACTGGAAAAACCAACCGATACACATGTTTCTCACGGAAGAGAGTATACCAAAATATGAGTCGGCCTACGCCATCCTTGACTCTGGACAAATTCCGCAAAAGCGGATTGAGCTCAACCATCGAACCAACGAGTCATCAGAATTTCCAATCAGTTACACCTTTCAAAGGTTTCTCGATACTGACATCATCCTGATGCTCGGACGCGATTTGAGGCCTATTGCTGAATCGCAGCAACAACTTATCATCACACAATCCGCGCTCGAAAGAAGTTACGAGCAGCAACGGGAATTTGATACAAAATTCCGTATCTTGCTCAACAATTCCAGGGAGGCTGTCGTCTTCCTGGCGGTTCACAATGGGCAGGTTCGAGACATCAATAGGGCCGCCTTGTCGGCGCTTAATGTGACACGCAATGACATCCTTAATCGACCGTTCTGGCATGCCTTCAAGGAATATGACTCACTCACATTGATTGACGACTTGCTCATGACGTCGAGCGACCGTCACGACACGCCCCTTATTCTGACAACGGCGTCGGGACATTCAGAGTTGAACGTGACGGCCGACGAACTTCGCGCTGCGGGTGAGAGGCTGCTAATGGTTCGTCTTGAAGGGATGAAGGAATCCTTACGTGCATCGGAAAGAACACCAAGCGATCTCACAACCTTTTTCCAAAGGAGCAAAGATGCCTTTGTTTTGACCGACGCCCGCGGTGTTATCATTTCTGCGAACGAGAGCTTTCTGGAATTGATTGATGCCGTTAAGGCCGCGATGATTAAGGATCGGTCGTTGAGTGATTTTCTCGCACGCGGCCAGATGGATCTTAAGATGCTCCTCGACAACTTAAGGCGCAGAACACCGATGCGTGTGTATACCACCAAACTGGTCAGTGAATTCGGATCTTCGGTCTCCGTCGAGATAACCGCGACATCCACAGACGTCGACAGTGCATCGGGGCCTGAGTCCGGTTTCGGATTTATCCTACGCGACTCCCGTCGCTTTGACGCTGTTCGTCAGTCCTCCAGTGTCAGCGAATTGGAGGGGAGCACAAGCAAATTGATGGAATTGGTCGGTTCCGCGAAACTCAAGGAAATTGTCTCCGAATCCACGTCTGTCGTCGAAAAGATGTGTATTGAGACCGCGGTATCGTTAACACGGAACAATCGCGTCGCAGCCGCCGAGATGCTCGGTTTGTCACGTCAAAGCCTCTATGTAAAGTTGCGTAAATACGGTCTCCTGAAAAAAGACAAAACAAGATAAGTCCCCTATTTTATCGAAACCCTAACTTTGATTAGACAGAAGACCGTTAAATGCACGATTACCCTAAACACAGTCTTTAAAAAGACGCAAACATTCCTTTTCCCGGAACATAGCTTAGGAGAAATTAACATCGAACGACAGACTAGTATACCAACATCATTGTATTGATGTTTAAAGCCGCAGACATGTTGTTTTGTTGTATTCTGATATGATAGAGTAGCCTGACACAACAACAACAAAATCCCATGGGTCTGAGCAGGGCCGTTTTCTGAGGTTGGGGTCCCCAACTTCAGGCGTGGGATAGAACGTGTGAGGCAAAAACCATGAATCCGAACGGTCGGAAGTTTTACCATGTGACCCTGGACCCGGAGGAGCGA
>JAPORU010000091.1 GCA_026710045.1 Aestuariivita sp.
GAATCCGTCTTTCGCTCCCTCAAGTCTGAGCTCGGTCTCCGACCCATCTACCACCACAAGGAACGCCGGGCCGATGGACATCTCTTCATCTCCGTCATCGCCTACCAGGCGATCCAGGTCCTGCGCACACGGATGGCCCAGACCGGACTGACCGCAAGTTGGACGACAATCCGCAACGTCCTGCGGACCCTCCCGCGCATCACCACCGCCTTCGCCCGACCCGATGGCCACCGGTTGCATGTCCGCAACACGGCGCTCCCGAATGCCGATCAGGCCGCGATCTATAACGCGATGCAGATTGGACCTCCGGCCCGGAACCTGCGCAAGACGATCGTCTGAATCCGCTTGAGTCCGCCGACAAGCGGTCGCATAAAAATCCTGAAAATCAAAGTTTGTAGTGCCATTGACTTTTTTAACTCATTGATCGAATTGATTTTTTTCAACGAAATGTTAAAGATGGGCAAAGACGTTACAGAAGCAGCACACGCGTAACGAAATGTCTCAACCTGAAACCGCGCCGTCTTCCGATGATGTCGAATGCCGGACCACCGCACCCGCAACTTTTGGATAAGACAAACAACGATGAGCTCGTTCAATACGTGCGAGAGCCGACGTGATTTCTTCACCCGGCCGCGAAGACCTTCGTGTCCTGAGATCAACATGCAACAGAAAATGCTCGCCCGTCGCCACTTCATCCTGATCCTTGTACATTCGATGAAACAAATGCAGCTTCTTTCCCTTTCCCATCAATAACTGCGATGTGACTGTAATAGGATCCCCTTCGCAGACCTCCCGCAAATGGCGAATATGTGTCTCGACTGTAAAGTAACTGCGCCCACTCTCAATATAGCTCCTGTCGCAACCCATAATTTTCATAAACTGATCCGTCGCTTGTCCGAAAGCCTCCAGATAGCGACTTTCAGTCATATGACCGTTGTAATCCAGCCATGTCAGCGGAACCGTTCGATCCAGAACCAAAATCGGCTGTGTCAAGTCCGCAATCTGACCAATGTCTCCAGCGATTTTAATTTTACATTCCGCATCGTGTTCAAAGGTGTTTATCACTCGGCCAGCCCCACGGTCATGCACTTTCATACTCCGCAAAATGCCTACCAGATTTTCATCCCGAATTCTTTCCAGTTCATCAATAGAATAACCGCCTGACTGACAATCCGATTGCTCGACAATCTTGTCGACAAGAACATCCGTAAATTCCGGAACATCCGTTAACTTGCTCCAAGGCCATTTCAGGGCAGGACCAAACTGCGACAAAAATGACTTCATGCCTCCTTCACCACCCGCAATCCGATAGGTTTCGAATAACCCCATCTGCGCCCAGCTAAGACCGAATCCGAAACGGATGATATCATCAATGTCCTGGGTGGTCGCGATATCATCCCGCACAAGCCACAAAGCCTCCCGCCAAACCGCCTCCAGCAGTCGATCAGCAACATGGGCATCGACTTCCTTCTTCAAATGAAGAGGATACATCCCAACGTTTCGAAACACAGACTTTGCATGGAGCAATGCGTCATCCGACGTGACCGGTGTTGTCACCAATTCAACCAAGGGAATCAAATACACCGGGTTGAACGGATGCGTAATGACAATGCGCGTTGGATCAATCGCTCCGGTACGCTTTCCTGCACCCAATCGACCCCGTCAACAGCCTCGGCTAAAGTGGACGAAAACGATAACGTCCCTTCGTCCGGCGCAGCAATATCAAGTAGACTAAGATAGCTCCGTCGCGCATTCTCTATCATACGTGCAACAGAAGCCGAAGCCTTCGGATCTGGATCAAAAACGCGAACATCCCACCCATTTAACAGAAAGCGCGCCGCCCAACCACCACCAATGACTCCACCTCCGATCAATCCAACAGTCTGCGTCATACCATCACTCCCCGACCAAATTCGTCGGCAGAGCCCGATAATTACTTCGATGGCGACACATCCAGAACACGCTCATTAGAATGATCACAGGCTCCGCTTCGTCAAATTAAGTTTTTGACGAACCTCGCCTGGTCCGATGACGTGCGACCCGATGCTTTCAATGATGTTTTGTGCCCGCTCGACCAACTGCCAATTTTCAGCCAACACACCTTTCTCAAGCCAGAGATTGTCTTCCAGACCCACCCGTACATTGCCACCGGCCAAAACCGACGCCGCCACATAGGCCATTTGGTGTCGTCCAAGCGAAAACGCCGAGAACACCCAGTCCTTCGGTACATTATTGACCATCGCCATAAACGTATTCAAATCATCCGGTGCGCCCCATGGTATCCCTAGACACAGTTGAACAAGTGCCGGGTTATTCAGATGACCGCTCTCAACCAATTGTTTTGCATGCCACAGATGTCCTGTGTCAAAAGCCTCAATCTCGGGAACAACGCCAAGATCCGTGATCAATCGTCCCATTTCCATCAGCATGCCCGGCGGATTGGTCATCACGTAATCCGCTTCCGCAAAATTCATTGTACCGCAATCCAATGTGCAGATCTCGGGACGACACGCCGCAATATGTGCGATACGCTGCGTCGCTCCAATCATATCGGTCCCTTCGACCAAAGGCAAAGGAGTAGCCGTAGAACCAAACACCATATCGCCACCCATACCTGCCGTGAGATTCAAGACAACATCAACATCCGAATCTCGAATACGTTCCGTCACTTCACGATAATATTGTAAACAACGACTCGGAGCCCCGGTTTCAGGATCACGGACATGGCAATGAACAATCGCCGCTCCCGCCTTGGCAGCCGCGATTGCGCTTTCCGCAATCGCTTTCGGACTGCGCGGAACTTTGTCGCTCCGATCTTGCGTAGACCCCGAACCCGTAACGGCACAGGTAATAAAGACGTCTCGATTCATTCCAAGTGACATTGGATGCACCCCTGTGGTTTCCAATATAAACCCGAACATGTCTTTGATGCGCATGAAGCAGCACACGCACATAAACGGCGATATCCTTAATCCGTTAGAACGGCATTGGATGTTCGCGATGTACCCGATTAACATCCTCCAAGATGTCATCCGAAAGCACAACCTCAACCGAGTCGATTGCGCAATCAAGTTGAGCCAACGACGTGGCTCCGAATATCGCAGAACACAAGAACGATCGCGTCCGGCAAAACGCCAGCGCAAGATGCACCGGATCCATCTGATACCGATGTGCAATGTCCAAGTAACCTTGAACGGCGGCAAACACGCGTGGAGTTTTGCGACCACCAAGATCCGGACCGATAGTCATCCGTGATCCTTCAGGTACCGCTCCATCTTGATACTTTCCCGTTAACAGACCTGCCGCCAAGGGAGAAAAGGCCAAGAGTCCTACATCTTCATTGACGCTCAACTCAGCGAGATCCGTATCGTAAAGCCGACACAGTAAGGAATACTCATTCTGAATCGAAACGACACGCGGACCATTCCCCGCTTCCGATAACCTCAACCATTGGGACGTTCCCCATGCACTCTCGTTGGACAAACCAAAACACCGAATGGTTCCTCGCTTTACTTCACCTTCAAGGGCCTGCAGGCACGCATACATATTCTCTAACGTTTCAGACCTCTTCTGATGAGATGGATCGTAAATCCAATTTTGCCGGAACATATAGCTTCCCCGATTGGGCCAGTGGAACTGATACAAGTCAATATAATCAGTCTTCAATCTCCTAAGCGACCCTTCGATGGCTCTTGGAATGGACTCAGCGGTAATAGGGGCACCATTCCGGGCCGCCATCAATCCAGCTCCCGAATGCTTGGTCGCCAAGATATAATCTTTTCGGCGTTTTGACGTCTCATTCCACTGGCCGAGTATCGCCTCTGTTCTTCCGAGAAATTCTCCGATATTCGGAGTGGCGGGATACATCTCTGCCGTATCAATAAAATTTATACCCCGCTCAAGAGCACGCGCAATCTGAACGTGCGCGTCCGCTGCAGAATTCCGAGCGCCCCAGGTCATCGATCCGAGACACAACTCGGAAACACGCAAATCTGTTCGACCAAGTGGGTTAAGTTTCATTCATATTCTCCATCGATGACGGCTCCTCGTCCGACCAACAACTCAATCTTATCACAAGTTATGTGCTGCTCCAGCACACATTCTTTGTCATAAAATATGGAGTCGAAAGAAGGCGCAGCTACGAATCACAGGTTTTCTCTCCCGACTCACCAAACAGGACGTACGGATATCCCGCATCCAGATTTACCACTGAATGTCGTAACGTCACCTACGCAAGCCCTTCGTCAAACACACAAGCTGTATGAGGCCGTCGGTTTTCGAAGCGTAGCGTCCCGAAAGCGCGCCTATTTCCCAGCACCCGTTTCCTGCACCTTCATGCCCAAAATTCAGAGCGTCTTTGGTGAAGTGGCAATGAATTATACCTGAACACAACCCGATAACGGCATTAAAAAATTGCCCTGCGACAGGTCAAGTCTATTATGATCAGCAATTAATCACCTAATGGCTGAGGTTCTATCCTTCCATGATACGCAGTGAGAGAAGCTCTTATTCGGCGCAGATATTCGGTTGCCTGTTCAGCGTTATGCTGTGCAATTGACATTGAGAGTGCATCAACGAGTACCAAGTACGCATAGCGCGAGGCAGTGGGCATGTGTACGTCAGGGTCCTCCGGCAGATCGACTTCAATGGCGGCACTGACAATCTTCGTCAGCTTGCTTCCCTTTTTTGAAATCGCCAGAGTTGTTGCGCCGTAACCATTGGCGATTTCTGCGGCGGTCACGATCTCGTCCGCTTCACCACTCGCAGAGATAAGAAAAAGAACATCGTGCGACTTCAAGGTAGCCGCTCGCATCTGCAATAGGTAGCTCTCTGATATAGCGATAGCAGGGATGCCGAGCCGGAAAAGACGGTTTGCAGCTTCATGGGCTAACACGGAAGAGCCGCCGCCTATACCTCCCACCAGCACGCTCCGCGCATCGGCAATCGCTTCTTTGGCGACACAAAGTACGTGGTTGTCAAGTTGTTTACGCATGACATTGATGGTTGCCGAGAGCGCGCCAATAATCTGATCAACATTGCCGACCTCAGAGGAATGATACTGACTTGGATTGGTAATCATATATTGGAGACTGACAGCCAAATTTTGTGCAAGGCGCATCTTAAACTCTCTGTACCCGTCACATCCCATTGAACGGGAGAAACGTACAACTGTTGGAGAACTGACTTCGCAAGCCTTGGCAAGATCGGCAATGCTCATTGAAATAACAGATTCAAAGTTTTCTTGCACGAATCTTGCAACCTTCTTTTCGCGTTTTGGCAGGCCATCCACGCGCGAATTCAGGTTCGAAATAACATCGATCGCAACTTGAGTACCGTGCGATTGCGGTGCATCTATATCATTTTGATCATTCATGCGTTCTTGTAATCAAATTACAATATTGCGTCAAGAATATATAAATTCATGCAATGCTTCCGCTTTTTTGTAATTTAATATCAAAAACTATTGACTTATTGCATAATGACGTTTAAAAATCTAACAAATTTTCATTTGAGAGCGCGTGGTGGCAAGATTACTGGCAGCGAAACTGAGTCATCAAATCAACATGGTGACAGAAGCGACCGTCGCATCATTGATGGTCGCGTTGGTTATTGATGTCTGGATCGGCGTTATGGACCGTTACTGGTTCGGATGGCAGCTTCCCTGGCCGGAAACTCTGGCGCGCTATCTTATGATTTGGGCAGCACTGCTCGCGGTATCTTCTGGAATTGCACGACGTGAACATATTGGCCTAACTGCTCTAATCACGGCCCTGCCTCTTCGCCTGCGCCATCTCATCCTGATCGTGGTTGATATCTTGGCCATTGGGCTCTTCTTCTACGTCTTTTGGTTTGGAATCGACTTCGCTCAAAGCGGGTCAACGCGCCAAGCCATGATCTTCGGCGTAACACTCGCACCGTTCTATTGGGCTATTCCGGTGTCGGCCGCACTCGCTATAGTCCAATTGACTCTGGCTATGATACGGGACTGGGGTGCTCAACTTGATGAAAGTGAAGCCGCATCATGATTGTTGCTGTAACCTTCATTATTTTAATCCTTTTTGGCATGCCAATTGGGTTTGCCATCGGTCTGACCGGTGTCGTTGGCCTTCTTGGCATGGGTAGCATGAACTTTGTCGCAATCGGTCCGAGTAAGATCTTCAATGGACTGAATATCTTTCCATTCCTTGCGATGCCCTTCTTTATTCTCGCAGGGGAAGTGATGAATGGCATCGGGATCACGGACCGGCTTGTAAGACTGGCGCAAGCACTGGTTGGCCGTTTTCGGGGTGGTCTGGCGCATGCAAATATGCTGGCTTCTGTATTCTTCGCCGGTTTAACCGGCTCAGCAACCGCAGACGCGGCAGCATTTGGGAGAACCCTGGTACCCGCAATGGTAAACGAGGGCTACCGCCGAGATTACGCCTGTGCTGTGACGGCAGCGGGCTCAATCATCGGGCCAACCATTCCACCGTCAGGTCTGATGGTGGTCTATGGCTCGCTTATGGGGGTGTCCATCGGAGGCCTCTTTGCCGCAGGCATCCTGCCCGGCCTTGTGATCTGCCTTGTCTGTATGGGTGTGATCATCATCGGTGGAAATCGTGAAAACCTTCCGAGAGTCGCCCGTGGCGCGACTCTCGGCGAAGTTTGGCAGACCTTCCTATCATCCATCACGGCCCTCTTGATGCCAGTAATCATTTTAGGTGGCATCTTGTGGGGTATTGTAACCCCGACAGAAGCTGCCTCCATCGCAGTCGCCTACGCTCTATTTATCGGCGTGTTTGTGTATCAAACCTTGACTCTTAAAGCGTTCTACGGTATGCTTGTCCGCACCGCGCGGATCACTGGTGTAATCTTCGTTATCATTGCATTCGCTGGCATTCTTGGCTGGTGGATGAGCTTTGAGCGCATTCCGCAAGCGATTGCCGAAACGGTTCTTGGAATCTCCAATAACCCATATACCATTATCGCAATCATCATCTGCATTCTGCTTGTCATAGGAATGGTTATGGACATCACAGCCATTCTCATCATCCTTGCACCAGTTCTGGTGCCACTCACCCAAGAAATCGGTTTAGAACCCATTCATGCCGGAATCATTTTTATTCTGGCACTAAACATCTCACTTATGACGCCGCCAGTCGGGGCCTGTCTGTTTGTTTTGTCCTCGGTCACCGGTGAAAAGCTTGAGCGGATCTCAATCAAACTGGCGCCGTTCCTGATCGCCGAGATCGCAGTTCTGTTTCTCTTCGCATTCCAGGAGGACGCGGCATTGTTCTTACCTCGCGCCTTCGGATTTGCCCAATAGGGCACCGTCTTCACAACCAACAGGAGGATATTATGAAGACAATTACTCAGGGTCTGGTCGCGACGGCATTGACAGCCATAACAGTCACTACTGCATTAGCAGATGGCGGTGTTATCCGCTTTGGACACGACAATCAAACCAACCCATTCGAAAATCCGGCTCACGCCTGCACCGCTGTGTTTGCCAACATTGTAACCGCAGATACCAATGGCAATGTGACCGTCGAAGTCTTCGGGTCAAATCAACTCGGCTCGGCTTCTGAGCATGTACAGCAACTGCGCGATGGAGTAATCCAGGCAACACTGACATCTACTGGAGCTCTAGCCAGCTATTATCCGCGGATTGACGTTCTTAACCTGCCCTTCGCCTTTGCGAACAATACCGCAACCTACGAAGTATTTGATGGTCCTTTCGGTAAAGCACTCGCAGCAGATATCGAGGAAACACTCGACGATGTAGTCGTGCTTGGTTTCCCAGACACAGGTGGTTTTTTTGCCGTAACCAACTCGCAACGTCCAATTGCCGATCTCGCCGACTTTGACGGGATTCGCATTCGTACGATGACACTGCCCTCTCACCAGACAATCGTTCAAGCGCTTGGCGCAGAAGCCTATCCTCTTAGCTGGGGTGAAGTTTACTCGGGACTTCAAACCGGAGTAATCGACGGGCAAATGAACCCGATTCCAATCATCTCGTTCGCAAACTTCGCCGAGGTGCAACAATACATGACGCTGATATGGATTGACCGGGTAATTTTTGTTGCACTTATGTCATAGTGTATCTAC
>JAPORU010000007.1 GCA_026710045.1 Aestuariivita sp.
GATCACGGCCGCGCCATCAAATATTACAGTTTTTTCAGCATGGGATCCGCCTGGTGAGCTGTGAGCTCATTTTAAACTATGTGGAATTAAACACAAAATCTATATTTGATAAAGACTAAGACTTTTTCAAGTTCGGGTTAGACAGCTACTGTCTAAAAATTCGATTTATGAGTAGGAGAACCGTTAGAATGTACCATTACCATGTAGGATACGATTTCGAATGTTCCGGACCAGTGCCGTATACTTTACCAGTGCCGTATACTTTAATAGAGAAAATAAAATCAGGTCCTTGAGTATAAACGAAACAAAAAAGGGCGGTCTTCGGATCGCCTTTTACTTCTATCTTCTCTGACGCTAGATTATCGGAAAATCAGTTCGCGTAATTAACGACTTAATCCACATTTGAAGGATCGGTACAGAAGCGTCCCAATAGATGCATGATGGGATATGCCCGAATATTCATGTAAGCGACTGAACGATTTTTGCGGTGTTATGAGGAGACATCGCGAAGCCGCAACGCACGGAATTTGCAGATCTGATAAGGAGAGAGGCCGGGGTTATTATGATCCATCGTTCGTTCGAGTGTGATCATCAGGAATGTTGGCTATGATCGTCATGATTTGATCCAAACTCATTGACAAGATTTTCGAAATTTCGACCTTTTTTTACGTGGATTGTGCCCGGCTCTTCCGGAGCTTGAACGCCCCTGATTTCCGCGAGAATGATTGGTCATCGACTCGATTGCGGATTGTCGTGCCATTGGATCATCGGCAACCGCCAAGTCGACCGCTTCGAGGCGTTTGATTTCATCACGTAGACGAGCGGCTTCTTCGAAATCAAGATTTTCGGCGGCCTGATACATGTCCGATCGCAATCCGTCCAAGACCGCTTGCAGATTCGATCCCTGTAAGGCGGGTTCAATTTTTGCTGTAACACGACTTAAATCGACGTCTCCCTGATAGAGACCTGCAAGAATGTCTTCGACATTCTTTCGTATGGTGGCGGGGGTGATGTTATGCTTCTGATTGTAGGCAAGCTGCTTTTCCCGGCGTCGGTTGGTTTCCAGAAGGGCCCTTTCCATAGAACCTGTGACGCGATCGGCGTACATGATGACCCGTCCGTCGACATTACGAGCTGCACGTCCGATTGTCTGAATAAGTGACGTTTCCGAACGTAGGAAACCTTCCTTGTCGGCATCAAGGATCGCCACCAATCCACATTCAGGAATATCTAAACCTTCTCTGAGAAGGTTGATACCAATAAGGACATCAAAGGCCCCCAAGCGTAGGTCGCGAAGAATCTCGATACGCTCCAGGGTGTCGATATCCGAGTGCATATAGCGTACGCGAATCCCTTGTTCATGAAGATACTCGGTCAAGTCCTCTGCCATACGCTTGGTTAAAGTTGTCACGAGAGTCCGGTATCCATTCTGCGCAACTCGACGCACTTCATCGAGCAGGTCATCGACTTGCATCTCGACCGGGCGAACTTCCACCTCCGGATCAAGTAAGCCTGTTGGCCGAATAACCTGTTCGGAAAAACTTCCATCGGTTGCGTTCAATTCCCACGCACCCGGAGTGGCGGACACGAAAATTGATTGCGGTCTCATCGCGTCCCATTCCTCGAATTTCAGCGGACGATTGTCCATACATGACGGAAGCCGAAATCCATGTTCCGCAAGGGTGAATTTTCGACGAAAGTCACCGCGATACATTCCGAAGAGTTGCGGCACAGAGACATGCGATTCATCCGCAAATACGATGGCATGATCTGGGATGAACTCGAACAGAGTTGGTGGCGGTTCTCCGGTTGCCCGTCCGGTGAGATAGCGGGAGTAATTTTCAATACCATTGCAGGACCCTGTTGCTTCCAGCATCTCAAGATCAAAGTTCGTTCTCTGTTCAAGGCGTTGTGCTTCCAGCAACTTACCGCTTTGCGCAAATTCGTCGAGGCGCTGCCGAAGTTCCTTCTTTATTTTGACAATCGCTTGTTTCAGTGTTGGACGCGGAGTCACATAGTGACTGTTCGCGTATATTCGGACGTGATCCATTTTGCTGGTTCTCTCGCCCGTCAACGGATCAAACTCGGTGATGTTCTCCAGATCTTCCCCGAAGAACGAGAATTTCCATGCACGGTCTTCAAGATGAGCGGGCCAGACCTCCAGGCTGTCTCCACGAACCCGGAACGTTCCACGCTGAAAATCATGATCATTGCGGCGATACTGTTGGGATACAAGATCTGCAATGATCTGTCTTTGATCATAAGTCTTACCAGCCATCAGATCCTGTGTCATGGCGCTGTAGGTTTCAACGGAGCCGATGCCGTAGATGCATGAGACCGAAGCGACAATGATCACATCGTCACGCTCTAACAGGGCTCGGGTGGCCGCGTGACGCATGCGATCAATTTGTTCGTTGATCTGGCTTTCCTTCTCGATGTAGGTGTCGGATTTTGGTACATAGGCTTCCGGCTGGTAGTAGTCGTAATAACTGACAAAATATTCGACGGAATTTTCGGGGAAAAACCCCTTAAATTCACCGTAAAGTTGAGCCGCAAGAGTCTTATTTGGAGCAAAAATAATCGCAGGACGCTGGGTTTCGTCAATAATTTTCGCCATAGTAAATGTTTTGCCGGTTCCCGTTGCTCCGAGGAGAACTTGGCTCTGTTCACCATCAAGAATTCCTTGTTTCAGTTCCGCGATCGCGCTGGGTTGATCGCCAGCCGGCACGAATTCGGTATCCATCACAAACTTTTTCCCACCTTCAAGTTTCGGCCGAGACAGCAGGATATCTTTGTCAGTATGTAATTGCGAATTCGACATGAGGAAGATATGCGATTTGGTATAGATTTCGATGTTAGGCGGGAGGTGATTAATGTAGGTTGTGTCAGGGTAGGCGGCAAGGGTAATGTTGTCCGTTGTCACGCACGGTGAACCGATCAACGCTGCCGTGCCGCACCTGCTCCGTACCGGCGGGTATCGCGAACGGGCCTATGAACGTGCGCTTCTCGATCTGGACAATTTTCCCGAGGAGGTTTCTCACCATTTGAAATTATTCAATAAGAAAATTAGCAGGAATTACTGAGAATCTTACTTTCCGCAGATATTTGGCGAACGATTTCGATTAATTTAACCTTGTAAGCCTTCGCCGTGCTTGGCCAGATTGCAAGATTTCCCATCTTTTAGGGTTTACCAAGATAGTAAAATACCCATATATCGAATATGTGAAATTTATGGTCGAACAATCGCCCTGATTGTTCGAAACGATTGGATGAGACTGATAAATTTAACACTGGATATCATCTTAGGGTATAGCAAATCTGTAAGAGAGAAGAGACATGACTGCGATACGCGTCAAGATTGGCACCAACGGTCGTCTGGTTGTCCCCGCTCAATTTCGAGAGGAGATCGGTCTAATAGATGGCAAATCCGTACTGCTAGAGACCGTAAATGGTGAACTTCGGATCCGGTCAATGAAAGATGTTGTGCTACAGGCACAACAGCGTTTGCAAAAATTCCTGGACGACAAATCGTCTCTTGCCGACGATCTGATCTCCGAACGCCGTGCGGCGGCGAGTCGCGAGTGAAATCTCGGGTAGGGTTTCAATAGAATGATCATTGACGCCTCTGCTCTTCTCGCACTGTTGCAGGGTGAACCGGGGTCAGAGCAGGTTGCGAATGCACTTGAGCAGGGATTGATCAGCGCGGCTAATCTTAGCGAAGTCGCAACAAAACTACTCCCGGCCGATGTCCCCGATAAAGAGGTGGTGTCGATCCTTCGGAGCTTCAACCTCGATGTCGTGTCGGTTGATGAGGACACGGCCTTGCTTGCAGGGGCGCTTACGAAACGTACGCAGCAATTTGGCCTTAGTCTCGGAGATCGGATTTGTTTAGCCACGGCAATCCTTCGGAGAGAACCGGCGATAACAGCTGACACTGCTTGGTCCAAAGTCCAACATGACGGTCTTGATGTCCGAGTCATCAGGTGATATGTTACAAGGACATACCTTGATGAGGGTCCCCCAGAGCCGGTTTTAGGCGTTCTCGGTCTTCTTGCAATCAAAATGGGTGACGGAGCTGGCAAAAGATCTGCCGAACCGTTAAGGTCTTAGAGCCTGACCTAAAATTCGGGTCAACCTACATTATACCGCGTTTTATTTTCACAGTCTCCAGGCCGATGAACAGCAATGGATTCTGGACTACGATCTGATGGTCTATGTCTGTTCGGGAACGGACAGTGAAAAGTTGAAATGGTATGAGGTGATCAACATCGCCGGCGCGGTGCTGACACGGCAGGAGCTGCGCAACGCGACCTATACGGGTCCGTGGCTGGCGGATGCGCGGCGGTATTTCAGCAAGCCGGGTGGTGCGGCCTATGGTCTGGGCAGCGCCTATCTGAAAGGCTCGGCCCTGCGTCAGGATTATCTGGAGACCACGCTGGCGTGGATCAGCGATCGTGACGGGGTGACCATCGAGGAGTATATGTCGGCGCACCAGGAGGATCCGACGGTGGGGGAACTCTGGCGGTACTTCCAGTCGGTGATCAGCTGGGTCGAGACGGTGTTTCCAAACACACGGCCCAGCATGAAGGGCGTGGAGTGGGGACCCTTGTATGATGCGCACCACATGCGCCGCGATTTGGATCCGGTTGCCCTGGAAGCCGAAGTGGCCCGATTACACAAGGATGATGATGTCACCCGTAATGCGGGCATCTATGCCTATCTGCTTACGGGCGATGAGAAACACCTGAGCATTCGATCCTTTACCCCGGCAATGCGCGAGGCGGCCTATGAACGGCAGGCGGGGATCTGTCCGATTTGTGGCAATCACTTTGCCATCGAGGAGATGGAGGCCGATCACATCACGCCCTGGTCGAAAGGGGGTGCGACCACACCCGAGAATTGCCAGATGCTCTCTCGGGAGTGCAATCGGCGGAAAGGCGCGCGGTGAGGGTGCGGAAACGTTTCTACCTTCATGTAGTGACTATCGTTGACACTTTGTAGCAGAAAATAAATTCAAATTTTTCTGTTTTGCGTTGGCAGAAACAGGGATGTTTTTGTCTGAAAACAACGCACCGCTTGTTCCGTCGTTACGGTAGGAAAAATTATGTACGCCAAAGATTATCCCGTTAAAGGCTGTTCTCGGTGAAAAGCAGCAATGGGTTATTCCCGTCTATCAACGTCACTATGCCTGGGAGATAAAGCCTGACAAACAGCTTCCTAAATTGTGGGATGATGTTCGTGATCGGGCGATGGAACGTCTGGATGGCAAGGAGGTGTCACCGCATTTTGTCGGGGCGATCATATACTCTGAGCCGCCGGATCAGCCCTTTGGGACTGTAAATCAACGGCATCTTGTAGATGGTCAACAACGCATTTCAACGTTCAGTCTTGTTTTGTGTGCGGTGTGTGAAATCGCTAAGACCAAAGGTGAAACCCAGAAGGCAAGTGCGACGAAAGCCTATATCTTTAATGATCGCAGTGATGCGATGATTGATCCGGAACGGGAACGTTTCAAGCTTTGGTCCTCCAGTTATGATCGCCCGCACTATCTTGCAATTGCCGATGGGGGTCTGGATTGTCTACGCTCAAAATTCTCTGATTTGTTTTCTTTGAACGGCAAACTTAAAGTTACTTATGCACCCAATATGCTTGCCGCCTATTGGTATCTTATAAATGAGATCGAGGGTTTTATTGATGAGCAGATTGAACAGGGTCGGACAGTGGCACAGGTGCTGGATGCGATATTGCATGGTTTTCTCCAGGGTTTTCAGATCGTTGTCGTTCAACTTGGAAAGCAGGATGATGCGCAATCCATTTTTGCATCCTTGAATGGCAATGCTGAGCCGCTGAGTGCTTTTGACCTGATCCGTAATGATATTTTTCATCGTGCCAGCAAAGCCTGTGAAAATGAGGATGCACTCTATGAGGGAAGTTGGAGCCGGTTGGAGACTGAATTCTGGAAAACTGAAGTGAAGCAAGGCCGTCTGAAACGGCGGCGTACCGATCATCTGGTTGCCCATACGCTCGTGGCGGAGACGGCACAGGAGATAAATGTTGGCAAGATTGCGAACGAATACCGAGCATTTGCCAAGGAGCACAATTTCACCACGGTTGAAACTGAGATTGCCAGTCTGCTCGAATATGCCGATGTCTATGAAGCGTTGGAACCGGGCCGTATAGATGGTCCGGAAGCGCGCATTGCTACATTTTTATCAACATGGGATATGTCTGCGTTTCATCCGCTTGTCATGTGGATTGGAAAATATGGACAAAATGATGATGTGAAACGGCAGGCCTATGCGCTGTTGGAGAACTATATTGTTCGCCGTGATCTGTGCGATCTGACACGTAAAAGCTACAATAAGATTGTGCCAATCTTGCTTCGGGCTGTGAAGACGGCGGCAGATATTCCGGCGGCGTTGTTAGCCCAGATGCACAGTTTCGAAGGGGATTTTTCGCTTTTACCACATGATGAACCGGTGAAACGAGCCGTAATCGAAAGATCAATCTATGATAGGTTAGGGTCTCAAAAGCTCCGCTATATCTTGAAAGAGATTGAGTTGGCCGCTCGCGGAAAGTTTGATGAAGATGTTAATCTGAACACGCGGAACCTCACGGTCGAACACATTATGCCGCAACGATGGGCCAAGCATTGGGGCTTATATACTTAAGTCACAAATTTCTTAATTTACATCATGCAATCAACAACATAAACAATATTCGCACGTGGATAGTGATTGAAGCATAACATTCTGATTCTTGACAATTAATTTCATTTCTTGTGACTTAAGTATATAACCCCCTTCTGAAAGGAGGACTTCTTCGATCGGCAGAGGATCCTCGATATACCTTTGTGTACTTCGGTTCAAGAATTTTCGGATAAATCTTTTTTACTTCCAGCAATGCATGCAATGCATCGACTACGCGTGAACTTTGGCGAATTTCTCGAATATCCGAGATGAAGCTAACCAGAGCGAGAAATTCTTCGGCCTCTTCATCCGTGTCCAATTCCAATTCACCTCGAAAACTGCCAAACAGGATTTCGCCATATTTATCTTCAACTGATGGGGTATTTTTCTTCCTTCCATCAGGAATCGCATCTGTTCAAATATATGGTTTTGCAGACTCATTCGACATCTCCTCAATCAGCCATGTTGGATCATTCCAGCTTCCGGCTGTCTCTAGCAACTCGGAGTCATGCTGCCTGCATTATACTCCATGGTGCGAAGTGAATCCGGAGTTGCCGAACATTTGTGGTGTGTAACTCTAGGGGTCAGAACCGCTATATAACCCGCTCGGATAACCGCTAGATATCTGCACTTAATAGAGACACTGCACCCACAAAGATGTCCGACTTGCTCCTTGTATTTCACTAGCCACTCCCGCTGGGAATCGTTCAGGCTGTCCGGATCGAGCGAATTGAAGTTACGATCATACCAGTGCGGAAACCCGCCTGAAACCTCCATGTAGCAACCACTTCCAATCCGATGGTCCGAGTAGCCTCTTTTAGCCTTGCTTTTGTCAAACGCCGGTTTGCAGATCGTCTTGGCGTCGCCATGCCAGTACTGACACAGGGAAATCGTGTCTGCCGAGACCGTGCCGGAACCGGCAAGCAACAGTATGGAGGCCAGCAGAGCCTGGCAATAATTTTTTCGGTGTTTTTTCATCTTGTTTGCTCCATTGACAATGGGTTAAAAATGCGATCCTCGGTGGATGCAGTCATCCTTGGCTGTTCTCAATCCGGAGTTACTCGCCGGGTCTCATGCTCGTATTAATTCCTCCAGCCTGTATTGCTGCTTTGACTTCGATAAGAGGGTTGAATAGAATTGCCTTGCGGTTGGTTCAGAGCGTCGAAATATTCGTCGACTGCTACAGAAAGTTCTTCCTGTGTCAACGCGTCGCAATGCGTGTTCAATTCGGTACCAGGATTTTCACAACGACGAAGTTTATCAACATTCCGATACTGTATTTTAGAATTGTATTTGGCAATTCCTATCGCCTGCGCCTGGCCGGACGCTCCGTTGCAGGCGGCAAGAGCATCGCTTGCAAACCCAA
>JAPORU010000075.1 GCA_026710045.1 Aestuariivita sp.
GGCCAGCCTACCGCAGGGCGGGGCGTGGTGCAAGAGGCAGACATCACTTTATGTCTCTACATTGAAGAATCATACGCCCGTAAACATCTAATATACTGATTTTAAAGCATAAAAAAGTCCGCCCGATCGCGAAAATCCTCGAATATGACCATTCTCCGCGAAATTTTGTTAAAGATGGGTTGAGGTTCGTATGGTGTCCGCATCACAGAAAAAAGCGCTGCGACATTCCCGACATATTTTGGCATAATCCGCAGCGGTAAAAATATACGATTTGACATGAGACCGATCGCACGGCGCGCGCATAATGTGTGCCAACGTAAAAAGTCCAGAGTTGTCGCTCAGACACACCTTCAATCCAGTCGTGAGCTCCGCAGCATCTCACCGTTTCCAACGAAATTGACACCCTATTCGATATTCCACATTAAAATTTTAATGGCGAATGACGTGTTCCCGTCTGTCGAATTTTACCTCAATCTGTCTCAAAGTGTCTCACAGTGGCACAGTTATCGACAGATGCACCGCACGCAAACAATAAACGTTGTCGCTCATCAAACTTGTAATGTATTTTGTGCGCATGTCGGGCTGGGGCAACTACGAACAACGCCAAAGAGTACAGGAGGAAACCACATGATACCATCGCGCGATGATCAGCATTGGATGTATCGGAATATGGTGACGAGCCGAAAGTTCGAGGAGACTATTGCAAGCATCTATTTCGAAGGGAAGACACCGGTGTTCAGCATGGCCGATGGCCCAATTCCCGGAGAGATGCATCTGAGCGACGGGCAAGAACCCGTTGCGGTTGGCGTCTGTGCACATCTTGACGCCGATGACGTGGTTACGGCAACGCACCGTCCGCATCACCAGGCAATTGCCAAAGGCGTCGACTTGAACAAGATGGCGGCTGAGATCTTTGGAAAGGAAACGGGCCTTTCAGGTGGCCGAGGTGGTCACATGCACCTCTTTGACGCGAACGTGAACTTTGCTTGCTCCGGCATCATAGCACAGGGTATGGGACCAGCGGTGGGCGCCGCCCTTAGCCGCAAGATGCAGAAAAAGCACGGAGTCGCCGTAGCCTTTGTCGGCGAAGGCGCGGTAAACCAGGGCGGCTGGCACGAAGCAATGAATCTGGCGGCAACCTGGACACTACCGTTCGTCTGTGTGATCGAAGACAACGCATGGGGTATTTCGGTTTCAAAGAAAGACTCGACGGCGATTTCCGATAATGCCGATCGTGCAGCTGCTTATGACATTCCGGGCGTGCACATAGCAGACAACGACCCCTATACCATATACAGCGCCGCCGGTGAAGCAATCGCCCGCGCTCGCGCTGGGAAGGGACCGTCTCTGATCGAGGTTGAGACGTACCGCTTAGCTGGCCATTTCATGGGTGACGCAGAGGGTTATCGTCCCGAAGGCGAGAAAGATGCCCTTTTTGCTAAAGATCCGATACCGAAAATGCGAGACAAGATGATCGCCGACGGTGTCGCAACAATAGCGGAGCTTGACGCCATCGAGACCGAAAGCGCTGCCCGGGTGCAAGCTGCTATCAAATTTGCTCGCGAAAGCGCAGATCCGGCACCCGAAGACGCACTTACATCCGTCTTTGCGTGACGGTAGGGAGGAAAAAATGAACGTACCCAACGAGAGAAAACTCACCATCGCCCGTGCTATGGCCGAAGCGGTAGCCCAGGAAATGCGTATCGACCCAAGTGTGTTTGTGATGGGAGAAGACATTGGTGCCTTGGGAGGGGTCTATGGTAACACCAGAGGCCTTCTGGAAGAATTCGGCTCAGAACGTGTTCGCGATACACCGATTTCGGAAACCGCCTTCATTGGTGCGGCAGTTGGTGCCGCGCAGGATGGTATGCGACCGGTTGTTGAGTTGATGTTTGTCGACTTCTTTGGAGTCTGTTTCGACGCGATATACAATCTCATGGCCAAGAACACTTACTTCTCTGGAGGGAGTTTCAACGTGCCCATGGTGCTGATGACCTCAACGGGCGGCGGATATTCGGATGCCGGTCAGCATTCGCAATGCTTATACGGGACTTTTGCACATCTGCCGGGCATGAAAGTCGTGTGTCCGTCAAATGCCTATGATGCCAAAGGCCTCATGACAGCTGCGATGCGCGACAATAGCCCAGTCGTGTATATGTACCACAAGAGCCTGCAGGGCATGGGTTGGCTCGCAACCGAACCGGGCGCGACCGTGCACACGCCTGAGGAAAGCTACACGCTGGAAATCGGTAAAGCGAAGATTGCACGGGAAGGTCGAGACGTGACCATCGTCAGTCTTGGACGAGGTGTGCACCACGCGTTAACGGCCGCCGAACAGATGGAAGCGGACGGCATCAGTGCAGAAGTTATAGATCTTGTCAGTCTGGTACCGCTTGACCGAGACACAATTTGCGCCTCGGTGTCCAAGACTGGATATTTAATTGTTGTAGACGAGGATTATATGTCTTACGGCGTGTCCGGCGAAGTGATTGCAAGTGTGACCGAGCATGATATCTCTATCCTGAAGGCGTCTCCGAAACGAGTTGCATACCCGGATGTGCCGATTCCGTATGCCCGGGTCATGGAGCAGTTCTGCCTGCCGAACCCGGACAAGATCTTGGCCGCTTATCAAAGCATAAGAGCGGCTTGACGCCTGTATCAGCGGTAACGCTTTCTGCGGTTTCAAGCCAAGATAAGACTGGACACTCGAATGGTAACGGATGTCGTCATTCCGCACGATCTCTGGGAAGAAGACAAAGACACGGTCATTACGAACTGGTTAGTCAATGACGGAGCCTGTGTCAAAGAAGGTGCACTGATTGCTGAAATTATGACTGCAAAGGTCCAATTTGAGATCAACGCGCCTGCGTCTGGTGTCCTAACCATCAAAGAAGAGGTCGACGCCGTCATTCCAAAGGGCGGTCTCATCGGTACGATCGCGTGAGTGAGGCCGAACATATCGTTTCGCTCAAAGGCGCACGCGGCATGATTGCGGACGCAATGCTCAACAGCCTTGCGACATCGGCACAAGTCACTCATCACGGCAGCGCAGATGCCACCTCACTTCTGGCAGAGAAGGAGCGGCTAAAAGAAGAAGGAAAAAGAGTATCGGTTGAAGACTTGTTGATGTTGGCCGTTGCACGTGCGTTAAAGAAGCACCCGGACGCCAACGGTCGCGTCGATGGACTCAAGGTGCATTTGCACAACAGCATCAACCTTTCCGTAGCGATCGCCCTGCCCGGCAATATCCTGGTCGCACCTACGATCTTCGGTGCAGGGGACATGGATGTGAGTACGCTCAGAGCTACAAGACAGGATTTGACGGCGCGCGCAAGGATCAACAAGCTTTCCGTCACCGAGATGACGGGAGGAACATTTACAATCTCGAACCTGGGTCTAACCCGTGTTGAGCATTTCACACCAATCCTCAATGCAGGGCAAATCTGTATCCTGGGTATCGGACGCATCACGGACCGCGCGGTTCGCGGCGTGGAAGGCGACGTCAAACTTCACCCCAATGTCGGATTGTCTCTGACATTCGACCATCGCGCATTAAATGGTGCACCGGCAGGCGATCTGCTAACGACGATCTGTGAAGAAATTGAAAGCCTTGTCGCATGAGAGGTCGCTTAAACGCTGTGTTGCAGCGTGTCACAGATGCCACGGAAGGCCTGCGTATCGAACAAAACTTATTTGCGGCCGAAGGTTCACAATTTGGGATGTGGACGACAAGAAAACCAGCGCTCGTTTGTCCCAGAGCTTATGAACAACGATCGGACTTCGACAGGGCGCAACGGCGGTCTTTCGCCCGAGGATGGCCGGTACATTTACGTCCAACAGGAGGCGGTACTGTCATGCAAGGCGCGGGCGTAAGCAACTTGGTCCTTGCTTTCAACGCCCCGATGTACGCTACAATCGAGGACTGCTATCGCCTCCTCATTCAGATTATCAAGTGCGGTATCGGCGCATTTGGCACGGTACTCAAGACCGGCCATGTCCCTGGTAGCACTTGTGACGGTGCTTGGAATCTGTCTTTCGAAGGGCGGAAAATAGTTGGGACGGCACAACGCTGACGACCGGTTCGAGGCAGTCACCCACGCGTACTGGCCCATGCGCTGATTTTAACAAGCGATCTGTTCAGAGACGGCATCAAAGCTACGGCCGCCTTTCACCATGACCTCGGTCTCGGCCCAATCACCCCGGAAGCCCATATCAGCACCGAGAGGGCTTTTGGATTTACTAACCTGCCCGTGGCTGCGCTTTATAGAGCAGCGGATCAGACACTGCGTGCTTTCAGCGTCCAAGACTTTTAACTCTGCTCAACCAACCAGGAGAAAACTATGTCCAATGAAACCATCCACATCCACCTGGAAGTTGTCGTGCCGGAAGAAAAGCGCGCAAAATTTACCGATCTCATGAACGAGCTTGTGGACCAGACCAGCAACGAGACGGGCACACTGGTTTACGAATGGTATGAGGTCGGCGATACCGGTACGTGGCACATCTTGGAACGTTATGCCAACGCCGAGGGAGGCGACCTTCACGTGAAAGGTTTCGCAGAGAACTACGCTGGGCGCTTCTTTGAACTGGTCGACAGTTGCACCGGCATCGTGTCCGAGAACGCGACGCCTTACATCAAAGGTGTACTTGAAGGCATAGCGCCACTCTACATTGGGCAAAAGGGAGGATTCAATCGTTTCCAACCGGCGTGAACAGCTGCCGTTCTGCACTGTTCTCAAGTGGGTCGGGAAATTCCGAATGCCTTCATCTTGCAATGGATGGTTGAACGTCCCATTCCCAAAGTGCGCGCAGCCTTAGACGCGTTCCAGCGTGCACTTTGCAGAGCTTCCAGTATCGTCTGCCTTTCGTCAAAGCCAAGACAACTGTCAAGCCTACGCGTCACGTAGATCACAGGCTTGATTGCAAGAGTAAGACCAAGAGCTGTTATCCGTCTTCCATCGCCAGTCAGAAGTGCCTGCTGCAATGCATTCCGCAGTTCACGGACGTTTCCTGGCCAATGGTGCTTCGCGATCGCTTCTTGGGCTTCGCGTGAAATCTCCACTTCATGTCCTGCCAAATTGCGCGCAACGACCATCGCGAGTTCATGTGGCTTCTCTCTTTCACGAAGCGGTGGCAGCGTAACGGCAGCACCCGACACCATATAGAACAGATTGTCTTGCATTTCACCGGTAGCCATAACGTCTTTCAAAGGTCTTCGGCTGGTGGCAATGATCTGTGGACGACATCCGCTCACATCAACCTTCATCTCGAAATCATCCAATACATTGCAGAGCGCGACCTGAGCGAAGACGGGCATCTTATCCAAGTCATCAAAGACAAGTACCATACCATGCGAAGGATTTTTGTGTGTTTCTTCCACGATTCGAACCTGCTCCATTAGAGACCGAATGTAGAACCGATCATCTTCCGAATCTTCGAGTATCGCGCAATTGATCTTGATAATCGGATTCGACTCACCAACCAACACGGAGCAGAGGGCCGACTTCCCAGTTCCAGTCTCACCTTCAATGAGAAGCGGTAAACCGTGTTCGAGACTGTTTTGTGCCCGCTCGCAAATCGCGACCATAGCGAGACTACCAGCGGTCATGTCCTTCAATGACGGAGACAAACGACGACGAATTGCTGGTTTCGTTGACTTACGGCGCCGGGCAGGGAAAACTTTGGCCGCAGCAACGGGCATACGCACCCATAGATCCAGCAAAGGACCTGTATCGCGACGCGCAGACAGGATCCGGCCGGGACTCCGATCAAGACTCTGTATATCTGTACCGAACACGGCATCAAACTGCTCACCCGTTAGCGCTGCATGCGTAGCAATGCCCGCCAACGTATGTGCGTCAGATGTAGAACCCAAAATCGTTCCTTGATCATCGACAGCAACTAACTCGCCGTCCTTAATGACCTCTCTTCGTCCAGGTACAGCAACCGAAATAATCGCGGCATCCTTAAATGCCTGTTCAAAAAGTGTATGCTGAACGCGACTGGCTGCCGCTCTCAAGAGTTGTCTGGAAAAATGGGCATCAGCTGGGAATCCCCGGTCGATTGACGACAGGTTTGCAACCCCGAAAATTTCATTTCCTGCATCCCGTAAGGGCACAGCACTACATGTAAAGTGTCGGAGTCGGGAATAGAAGTGATTGGGACCCCGCACGGTGAACGCGCGGCTTTCTTCCAGCGCCATGGATACACCGTTGGTGCCTGCAACCCGCTCATCCCAGATTGATCCCAGCGCGATTCCATTCCATTCTGTCCCGCCTTCCTTGCATTCAAGCCGCACCAGGATTCCATCCATGTCCGCTACAACCAGGCAGTGGCCTGCGTCTGCCGCGATGCTCGCAAGCCTGTAAAAGATCCCGTGTCGTCCCCCTGTCCGTTCGATCATTGCTTCACGACGCGGTAGAATTTCGGAGGACTGCAGGCGCAACATTGGATGCGTGCTGTCACGTTTGAGATTAAATTGGTGTTGACATCGAGCCCAAGACAAACGAATAGCGTCTTCAAAACCCGCTTCTGCATGGAGATTGGTCACGAAAGCCTCCTCCCAAAGCATCGCCAGTCGTGCGTCAATCCATTTCCTATCGTTTTGACGCAATGACTGGTTATTTGTGATGCAGGTCTGTGAAAATTACAAGCAAATTTTCGGGACTATTCCCATCCCACATGTCTTTCCGACCATTGATTTTGCAAACCAGCTCCCAAAAAAGTCGGCGCTTTTTGCTCCCTTTCTGTAACCGACTCCGGCATCGGTCATTGCCAATAAGGTCAAGACTTCATCAAAGCTAACCCCGACAATAATGCGCTCCGTATCGAGTCCGTACACAGCGCCAATGCTTGTGCGCAAACGTGCATGGTCTGTTGGCAGATAGCGGTGTGCAACAAGACCGGCCGATGCCATCGCATCAATTGCGGCACGGCTCGGACCAAAAGGGTTTTCATTCGGTAATAACTTCAGAACCTGGCATATGCGTCGACCCAAGAACATGTTGTCCACAGGAAACGCCCTCCCTAAAAGTTATCACACAACCACTGATTCTTCTTTTTGACATCCGAATCCTATGGGGTCTCCGCCTATCTCACATCTCATTTGAAATAGCCGCCGCAACAGATGGCAGCGTTGAGGTCTGTGTGGTGCCCACATCTCAATTTAGCCTATGGGCAGGCGCGGATATGGGAACAAGTGCCAAACATACCTGCGTCCTCTGTTGTCCGCCCGTGATCGCGAAAGGCGCTGAATATCCTCTCCAGAGAGGCTTGCATATGCCACGACGGTAGGCTAGCAATATGCTAGCAATCTAGGAGACAAAGCGATGGCCGCAATCCATGTGCGACAACTCGACGACGAGGTGGTGGACCGGCTCAAGCAGCGGGCCTCGTCGAACAACCGCTCCCTAGAAGGCGAGGTGCGCCACATCCTCGAATGCGCCGCCAACGACGACATAGCGGCGAAGAGGATGCGGTTCCTAGTATACCAACATTATTGAATTGATGGATAGAGGGATTTCAGTTTGATACGGGCGTCGTCGGCTGTGAACCGCCACTCGACGGGTTTCTTGTCGGCGTTGCGCTGATCCTGCCATGCACGCACCTCCCGCGTCAATGTCTCCCGGTCGGGAATGCGTCGCGCGAGGCATTGCCGGGACAGGACATTGATCTCGATTTCGGCGATATTGAGCCAGGAGCCGTGTTTCGGCGTATAATGAATCGCGAAGCGATCCGCGATCCGCTTGGCCTCTCTGGATTGTCCGGGCCGGCGCGAAAGTGTCGGAGAGCGTGGAGAGCTTATGGGTGTTGAGATTATCCATGATCAGCGTGATCTTTTTCTCTGGAAAGTGCCCATCCGCCAGGTCCCGCAAGATCGCGGCAAAGTCCTGTCGGGTCCG
>JAPORU010000103.1 GCA_026710045.1 Aestuariivita sp.
CTAAGATCTGTTGACCTTCCGGCGAAAATAATGTCTGGCGGATTGGTGCATGAGGGGTCATGGTGAGGGAACTCCGAATGAGAAAAAGAACTATTCGGGCTCTTATAATCCACTTTTTGAGGCTTGTTGGGAGCTAATTTAACCTATGGGCAGGGCGCGTTCGCGTAAGAGTTGACTCCCGCACAGCTGATGTGTGCACTGGTCATCGGCGAAGGAGGATGTCCAGCAATCGTGGATCAATGTTCCGGTATAGACTGGCATGATCCCGATTTCCTCAATCGCCCCACGGCCGCGCTTGGGGTGGACATGTCTCACGGTCAGCGCCCAGTCGGTGACGACGCGCAGCCATTGGGTCTTGCCCTTGACCCGGAATCCCGTCTCGTCGGCATGCAGCGCCGGGCGTTGGAGCAACGCTGTGATGGCGGCGCCCTCCCATGGAGCAAGGGCTTCATGAAGCAGGCGGATATCTCCGAGGCAGGTGGCTTCAAAGAGCGTGCGACCACACAGCGCGGCCACGAGGGCGACCGCCCGACGGAGAAACAGCATATGAGCGACCAGCAGGGTGATGATATCAGCTTGCAGACCGAGGCCGTACGGGAGCGGACCCAGCATTGTGTCTGGGAATGTCCCTTTCGTGGTCGCCTGACAGCGGGGGCATGTCTTGATCTCGGCCTCCACACGGGTCTCAACGAGGGTGAACGTCAGATCGTACAGGATCCGTCGTTCCCGATCCATCGCGTTCCCCTCCGACAGGTCGGCGCCGCACATCTCACAGGTCTCGACGGTCACCGTCTCCTCAAGAGTGACTGTACGGAGCGCATCCGTCCTCGAACCCTTGCCCTGTGTCCGGTTCTCCCGGGCGGTCGCATCCGCATCGGTCTGCGACGGCGGGAGACTGGAATTTTTACTCGTCTAAGGTAGTCTTCTCCAGAAGGATCGCCATCAGAAGTTCCATCAGGGTGATAAGAAGCGTGATGATGCGCAGGGCATCGACATCGGCCGTGCCCCGGGCTTTGAGCACGGCAATGTCCTCTTTCACCTTGATAAAGGTCTGGCGCAGCGATGCGTCGTTCACCGTCGGCATTAAGACCGCTTCCACCGCCATGATCGCCGCTAGCACTGCCGAGAGGGCGGCATCCCCCGTTTGTCGCCTTGCGCTTGAGCTGCTGGCGGTCGGTGAAGTCCCGGCCCGCAGATCATTGCCAGTGCGACGAACCAGACCCGCTCGGTCACCACTCACGCCTGGTTGTTCACCTGCACGTCCATTAACTGCCAACCGGCCAGATAGGTCGCGTACAGATCCGACGGATGTCCAGAGATCATCACCGAACACGAAAGCGTCTTCACGAACGCGAGAACCGCGACATGCGCGGCATCTTCCGGTACCGGCGCACAATCCGCCGCGTCGCCTGCACATACGGCGGGTCGCCATAGACCAGCTTACGCCTCTGGAACGCAAAGGCCTCCAAAAACGCCACCCCACAGGCCTAGTGCAACACCATCGGATACGAACCCGTGAAGGTCTCAATCATACGCGCATCTATATCAATCCCGATATTCCGCAGCACCGCCGGCTTGCGCCACCCCCGAGAAAACACTCAATAGACATATCATGCGGCGGCATGCTCGCAATGATCGCCTGACACAACCCCGTTGTCGCTTTCGAACCCATCCACGCCGGCATAAACCGCACCTCCCTTTCAATCACAGGATCTCGCAAGAATAGATGTCCGGGTCTTTGCTGTTAACAGGCTGCCGAAAAAAATTCACCCCACCTTTCCTAGCCGATAACATATAGGTCAGACTGTATAGGAAACCATCAAACCGGATCAGGGGTGAGCAGTTACCTGTTTTCTTTTTTTGTATAGGAAGAAATGCTACATGTCCATTCTGCTTTTTAAAAAATGCCCGAAACCAGGTAAAATTCGCTTAAATGTAGAGTTTTGCAAATGCCTCTGTAGTTTATACATATGTTTGAATTGGGTCAAACGCGGGTCTTTGAGAAATGGTTTCTTAGCTTTAAAATGAACCCTCAAGCACGGGACGCAATCCCGAAACGATTGGTTCGGTTTGAAGCTGGAATTCTGGGTAATACAAGATCGCTAGGCGGAGGTGTCAACGAACTCAAGATTCAACATGGGCCGGGATACAGGCTCTACTACACCGTGCGCCGCAAATCGATCTATTACTTTGCGGCGGCAACACAGGCTCTCAATCGCGGTATATTCCGCGCGCCAGAGAGCAAAAAAAGGAGAGTGATGATGAAGACAACACGGTTTGATCCGGCCGATCACCTGACATAAATTCAGGTTCAGGCAGAACCTCCGTCCTGCGCTTCATCACAGACCCCGATGTCCGCTTCACCACTAATCCAGAAGAACAGAAGAGCCGCATGGCCAAAGTGAAACAAAAAGTCTCCGGCTGCTTCCGCACACACCACTTCGCCCAAGCCTCCTGCCGCATCTCAAGTGACCTCAGCTCCATGGCCGCTATTAGCTATAATCCCCTCGTCGCCATCCAAATCGTTCTCAAGGGAAACGCCGCTGACATGGTCAAAGATACCTCAAAAAAATAACTGCCTTAAACAGAAAGTGGGTGAGTACAGATATTTTTTATATTGTCAAGCACAAAATACGAACATACAGTAATTCCCGCTAACTTGGGTGAATAGTAACGAGTGTCATTCGAACTCTAAGTCTTTGAGAAAACTAGAAAAAATGTTCCAAAAATAACATTAAAGTCTCAATTTTGGCGCAGAAATTTTACAAAAAATAATTTTTTTAAGTTGCGTAACTATATGAAAATAAAAGAAAAAATATTCTAGCGGGAATTGCTGACGAACATAGTGGGACAAAATACCATTTATTTTTTCCATATGGTACATTGATTAACAATTTACATGAACAGGAAAACAAAGGAAAATGACGTAAAATATGATTTTACATTCTGACTTCATTGACATTTTCCAAAAAAATCAACAAAAATCTCTCGAAAGTTCAGATTCAAAATCGGTGAGATGATCGTGTCGAGAACAGGAAATACGTTATGACTCAAATGGAAATGAATTTCCACGACGGAACAAGTTTTAAAGAGGAGCTTGCGCGTATTCGACAAGAGGCACGCGACAAACGCGAGCTCGGCGATTGGTTTGAACAGCTCTGTATTGCGATGATCACCCATCCGGAGACCGGTTATCACATCAAGGAAGCGCATAAATGGTCGGATTGGCCAGAGCGTGAGAAATTGGTGCGGGGAATCGCAACGGATCTTGGAGTGGACATTGTAGCCATCGATAACGAGGGCCAGCGGATCGCAATCCAATGCAGATGTTACGATGAAGGCCGCGAGGTCCGGAAATCGGACATCGATACCTTTCTGACGGAGTCATCACGCAAGGAAAGAGAGTCCGAGAAATTGTTGTTCGATCGACGTTGGATCCTGTCGACAACCGCATTGAATCGAAACGCGCGGGCGACTCTCGACAACATCGTCCCGCCTGCGGCGCACATCAATTTCGCACGAGAGGACTTTCGAAAAATTGAAAAGCCCGAAACCATCCGCCCCGTGCGGACGCCCTGGCCCTTACAGCGCGAAGCCATTGATCGATGCCTGAAGGGTCTCAAGGACAATGACCGCGGTCGTTTGATTATGGCCTGTGGCACCGGAAAGACCTTCACGTCCCTGCGGCTGGCGGAAGAGTGGGTGGAAGACGGTGGGCTCATTCTGTTCGCGGCGCCATCCATCGCGCTCGTAACACAATCACGCCGCGAATGGTTGCGGCACACGGTTCGGGACCTGTCCTCCATCGTGGTCTGCTCGGATGCCGGTGCGGGTGGGCGCGGTGAAGATATGCGGGTGAGCGAACTGGAATGTCCGGTGTCGACCAATCCGTCGGTCGTGAAGGCTCTCATGGAACGTACCGAAAAAACAAAGGTCGTGTTCTCCACCTACCAGTCCTTGTCCAAGGTCATCGAGGCCCAGGCCCTCGGCGCACCGCGTTTTGATCTGGCCTTCGCAGATGAGGCCCATCGAACAACCGGCGTCATGGGAGACAGCCAACAGGTGAATTTCCAGAGTTTCCATGGGTTGAAGGATGAGGGCCTGGGTGCGCATCGGCGCATCTACATGACAGCGACTCCAAGGATCTATACCGATAAATCGAAAGGGAACGCGGCCGATCTCGGAAAACACATCATTGATATGAGCGACCATGCGGTCTACGGGCCGGAATTCTATCGCTTGCGGTTCAAGGCGGCAGTCGATGCAGAGATGTTGGTCGACTACAAGGTCATCGTCATTGGCATTGATTCGACAAAGATCGGGGAGGCCATGCGGACACGCTTGCTTGGTGATACCTCCGCGCAGGCCAAGATCACCGATGAGGAAATCATGCGGATGTTTGGCACGCGCCTCGCGGTGAGCAATCGGCGGGTGTATGACGCCGATCATTCCGACGAGGAAGACCATCACTACAAACCCTTGGTCCGGACCCTGGCCTTCGCGTCCACCATCAATCGGTCAAAATGGTATAAGAAGGCGTTCAATGAACCGAAAACGAAGGAATGGACCAGCAAGGCAATCGGACCCGAAAACGCCCTGAACTTTGAAGCCCATCACATTGACGGGAAGGATTCGGCCAGTGAACGGACACGGCAGATCAATGCCTTGCGGAACGCATCGGAAAGGAAACCGATGCTCTTGTCGAACTGCAAATTGTTCACGGAAGGTGTGGATGTGCCGACATTAGATGCCGTCGCCTTCCTAGACGCCAAGTCCAGCCAGATCGATATCGTTCAGGCGGTCGGACGGGTGATGCGCAAGTCCGAAGGAAAGACTCAGGGATTCATTATTGTTCCGGTCATTGTCGATCCCGGCGATAATGTGGCCGACGCGCTGTGCAAAGACGGAAAGGCATTCAAGGTTGTGGGACAGGTTCTACGGGCATTGCAGTCCCATGATGAACGCCTGACCGAAGACATCGCCCGGATGGTTCAATTTATCGATCCGGTGATCACACCCCCGCCGAAGGATGATCCGAATCCAGATGACAACCCGATGCAGATACAACTGGCATTGGAACCGGTCGACGCCGGAATGTATGCCCGTCTGGTGGCCAATTCCGGCCTGCGCCCTCTTGCGGCCAATGTCGCGGAAGAGATCGCCTACACCGTAAAACGCGCCGGCGCGGTGTTTCTCACCCAAGTGTCCGCAGAGCCGTTGGCAGAGGCCCTCGGGCGTGCCCTACCGGAAACGGAAAAGGAAGAACACGAGATCTGCACCACCGCGGCGCTCGTATTGGCGAATGGATGTCTCCTGCACCGGCGGTTGCGGAACGAGGCCGACATTCTTCCCGGTCTAGCGTCCCTGGAGGACATTCTCTTACGGAAGATCCCGGCCAGCCATCTGGTATCGGCGTGGTCCACCATCCTGGAAAGGGACTACCGTCCGGTTTTTGAACCCGCCCGCGCCGTCGCCGAGGTGATTGAGGACTGGGACAGTCCACCCACCACCCATGCGGTGAAGGCAATTATCGAAGTATCCAAGAATCAGGCCGATAAGTTGAGTGATCTCGGGTACGATTACGCCGGTCCTTTGTATCACAAGATTTTGGCGTCCGCAAAAAGCGATGGCGCGTTTTATACCAAGAACACGTCGGCGCTTCTGCTCGCGGGATTGGCCTTGCCTGCATCCGACAATCCCATTTGGAGTGATCCAGAACGCGCCCGAAACCTCAAGATTGTCGACCCGGCCTGTGGCACCGGAACGCTTCTGATTGCCGCGTTGCAGACACTCAAGAAACGCATGACCGCCCACTCAGCGTGTGACGGTCTCGATGTTCATCGCCAGTATGTCGAGGAGGGAATCTATGGGTTTGACATCAATCCCCAAGCGGTACAGATGGCTGCGTCGAATCTCACCTTTGGAGCGACCTCTGTCAATTACAAGAAAATGAACCTCTATACCCTGCCACACGGTGTCCAGGACAATGGTCAGGTGCGGGGCGGGGGCTTAGAGTTTCTCGCCCACGTCAATCCTGATTTGTTCTTACGGGGTGAGAAACAAATTCTGGGCCGCCAGATTGAAAGTGGGGATGACGTTGTCTTGCCGGATGGGGGCTTTGATCTTGTGATCATGAACCCGCCGTTCAGCAACAACCAGGATCGTTCGGCGAAATTCTCTCCACAAGACAGAAAGGCGATGCAACAGCGTGAACTGGAGATCGCCGACAAAGTGCAGCAGTGGGACGGAGATCTAGTTCGAAAGTCGATTAGCACGAATGCGATCGGTAGCTATTTTCCAGCGATTGCCGACCGTCTCCTTTCCGAAAAAAAAGGGACAACGATTGCGGAAATTCTTCCAATTGCCGGGTGTACCGGAGCCGGTAGCGCCGCCAAGCGGCGCTACCTAGCTGAACGGTTTCATATTGAGCGATTAGTAACATGTCATGAAAATGCCGCAAAACGCGGGGACTGGTCCTTTAGTGCCGGATGTTCACCCCATGAATGCTTGATGATCGCACGGCGGCGTAATCCAGAAGACGTATCACCAGATACCGATGTGATTGTTCTGCATCGTTTGCCACAAAACACAGACGAAGTCGCGAATCTTCTGGGTGCAATCGACACGGAGGGTCCGCTGGATGCACATTGGGGGAAACGTCACACCATCTCCCGTCAGAACATTGTCGCCGGAAATTGGTCGGCTGTTCAATGGTATGATGGATGTCTTGAAAAAGCTATCAGAAAATTGAATGCGCTGCCACATCTCATCGAAATTGGGGGGGGGGGGGGCAGCGGCAGATCGTCTCAGGGCACCCTCCGGCAAGGACATGTGGACTGCCTTCCCCTTGGTCCGGCACCCCGAAGAATCATCGACGCCTTCGAAGTGATCGTACACTCGGTCCCGGTCCCCAACGTATGAATGATGCTTTTGTAAAGGGAAACACTCTATGACCGATCCCATTAAAATCTTTTACAGTAAATCGTCGGAACTTCGTCAGACCCTTGAAGGAATCCCCGATCAGATTGTGACCATTCGTGATGGTAAAGAACGCATGGCCAAAGGATATCTGGAACGAGCGGGGCATTGTCTCATTGCAACTGGGGCTGATACGCGCAGCAGTCGTTTAAGCGCGGTGTATTCGGACACTCCAACTCTCGGCGTTTCCTTCTGTCCAATCGTCACGAAAGACAAAGAGGAAGCAAAAGCGCTCACTGTTTGGTTGAATTCCGTATTAACATGGCTCATGCTTCTTAATCTTCGATCCGGAGTCAAACTCACGTTCCCAAACTGGTCGCACACCATGCTCCGTCAGATTCGATTGCCGGATCCGGATCAATGCGACTTGACACCCTTGTTAACCTGTTTCGAAGCGATCAAACACGATGTTGTCGGACGACTTGATTCTTATCTTGAGTGTCCCGTGCGTGAGATGATCGACCAGGCTGCTGCCGAGGTGGCTGGAATTTCCTGGTCGGACGTAAAGGAATGGCGCGACGTTCTTGCAAAGGAACCGACGATCGCCAGAAACATTCCCGGAAATTCACAGTGAAGATCAAGGCGAACGGGATAATCAGAAAGACCCAGCTCTCGGCGGTTCTATCCAGTTTCATCCTCTCAATTCACGACCGTGCGCATTTCTTCACCCGTTTACAATGTCCGATTTCTGTCCATTGCAATCAACAGCCGTTTCCGTCGCTTCGATGCGGAATTGAAGGTCAAGGGCG
>JAPORU010000010.1 GCA_026710045.1 Aestuariivita sp.
ACGTCCGAGGTTCAACAGCGTCTTCGGACGGACCTTATCGCCCTCCCGCCGGCTCTCGACCAGACGGTGGGAAAAATAGGACTCCCCGCTCGCCGTGGTGCGTGTTCGGATCTTGCGAATAAACATGCGCCCAGCCTACCGCAGGGCGGGGCGTGGTGCAAGAGGCAGACATCACTTTATGTCTCTACATTGAAGAATTACACACCCGTAAACATCTAATATACTGATTTTAAAGCATAAAAAATTCCATCCGATCGCGAAAATCCTCGAATATGGCCATTCTCCGCGAAATTTTGTTAAAGATGGGACAGGGCCGCACAATTATCTCTTTACAAGAAATATTAAGGATTGTCATCCGCTGATTACGGTATTTCGTTGCCGTCACACTCCACAGCTTCGGTAACCTATAAAGGGCATCGCATTTATACGATGTCACTGCTGTCTCGTTAAATTCATCTTAATTCATGATAAACGATAAAAATAGAATTTTAAGTGTCACCGACTTGAGCTTGTAATCCATATTTTCATACTCTCAAACTTTTTTGTTTGAGAGAGGCAGTCATGTACGCTGGAAAATGCGCACAGTCTCTACACAAATCTACAAATTTTGGACGTGCCTGTATTTGAAAAATTGAATTTAATGAGCCGCTCAATCGATCTCGATACAGAATCCAGCTTGAGGTACCCTCTAACCAATTAAATTTATTCGATCTTTAATGGGACACTAGTGATACGATGTATGTTATCATTGGAGTAAGCAAGATAAATTGTCGAACGTGTTGGCTTCATTTTATTTCAAGACATTGTATAATATTCAACCGTCGTAATGGGAACCTTCCCGTCGTCAAAGGAAGCTGTTAGACATAAGTCATAGAAGAAAATTGACGCAAAACGTCCAAAGTTAACCGTGCAGATTGGGTAGAAGCAATGCCACGTAGAACTCAATTTCGTGATGTTTCAGAAATAACCGAACATGAGGCACAAGCCGAACTGATACACTTGGCCAATGTGTTAAAAGCGGCAAATATTGCCTACTTTGAGAACGATGCTCCTGAAATTACAGATGCGGACTATGACGAGTTGCGTCGGTACAATAAATCATTGGAAGATAAATTTCCGCATTTAAAAAGAATGGATAGTCCAAGTAATTCTGTTGGTTCGTCTCCGACGAATGGATTCATAAAAATTCATCATACTATTCCTATGTTGTCGCTCGAAAATGCCTCCGATATCATTGACGTCTGGAAGTTTGAAGCATCAATCAAAAAGTACCTTGGACTGTGTCCCGACACGAGATTGTACTATACTGCGGAACCCAAGATTGATGGCGTTTCATTGTCACTGCGATATGAGAAGGGTCAACTTGTGCATGCTGCGACACGCGGTGATGGACGGGTTGGTGAGAATGTGGCAGCAAATGCACGATGTATCGCCGACATACCACAGTATTTGACCGAGTCGCCGGATACATTAGAGGTTCGCGGAGAAATTTATATGAGTCGCAGTGACTTTACGGCATTGAATAGTCGTCAGTTGCAGCTCGGTCAAAGAACTTTCGCAAATCCACGTAATGCTGCGGCTGGGTCACTTCGACAGCTTAACCCAGAGATTACACGCACACGCCCCCTTCATTTTTTCGCATATGCCTGGGGAGAGGTTTCGGAGCCACTCGGTACGACCCAATATGCATGCATTCAACGCTTGAAGACACTGAGATTTCAAACGAATCCCTTGATTCACTTATGCCAGTCAGTAGACGATCTTCTCGCGCACTACGAGAAGATCGAAATGCAACGTGCAACTCTCGATTACGACATTGACGGTGTTGTCTACAAGATTAATGATCTGGCTCTTCAAGAGCGTTTAGGCTCTCGGTCAACGACGCCGAGATGGGCAATTGCCCATAAATTCTCGGCGGAAATGGCTTGGACATATCTCCAAGATATTGACATTCAAGTTGGTCGGACAGGAGCTCTTAGCCCTGTTGCACGATTAGCTCCGGTAACGGTAGGTGGTGTTGTCGTGTCCAATGCAACGCTACACAACGAAGATTATATCGCAGGTTATGATTCGAACAAAAAACCGATCCGTGCAGGCAAAGATATTCGTATTGGCGATTGGGTTCAGGTTTACCGCGCCGGCGATGTCATTCCAAAAATTGCCGATGTTGATGTTGTTCGTCGGACGAGTCAGTCAAAAGTCTTCAAGTTTCCGAAACAATGTCCAGAATGTGGCAGCAACGCGATACGCGAAGAGAATGACTCGGTCCGAAGATGTGTTGCTGGATTGACATGTCCTGCACAGGCGGTCGAAAAGCTGAAGCACTTTGTTTCAAAGGCGGCTTTTGATATCGTCGGTCTTGGTGACAAACAAATTGAAATGTTTTACCGGGACGAACATCTTCCCATTCACGAACCGGCAGATATTTTTTCATTATCATCGCGCGACAAAAAAAATGCCACAGGACTCGCCGACCGAGACGGCTGGGGACAGAAAAGCGCCAAAAACTTATTTTCAGCGATTGACTCAGCTCGCGTTATTTCTTTGAATAGACTGATTTTTTCTCTGGGTATTCGAAATATCGGGGAAGTCGCCGCAATGGACTTAGCACGTCATTTCGGCAATTGGGACAATTTTGTACGAACCATTGATCAAGCCGCCAATGAACCAGCGGCCGGCATAAACAATCAGAGAGAACGTCGAAAGGTAATTTCCGATAGCCCTGCTTGGTCGGAGATAACGAACATTGATGGCATTGGGGATACCGTTGCGACAGCACTTATAAACAGTTTTACCCAAGATGCCGAACGTATGTCCATCGAGAGATTACTTGCGAATCTGTCGGTCGAAGATGTCACCGCTCCGAATTCATACAATAGCGCATTTGCAAACAAGACACTGGTATTTACTGGAACCCTTGGGAGAATGACGCGGGCCGAGGCAAAGGCGCGAGCAGAGTCCCATGGCGCAAAAGTGAGCGGTTCCGTAAGCACACGAACAGACCTGGTGATCGCAGGACCGGGTGCCGGTTCAAAAATAAGAAAAGCAAAGGAACTTGGTATCCAAATAATGAGTGAAGACGAATGGTGTGTCTTGCTTGAGAATTCATGAGTGGACGACCACTTATTCTTTTCCCATTGTTCTCTGACTTAACAACTTTGCCGGGCATCGGACAAAGAACCGTCAAGAGATTAAAACAACTCGAAATTGAACATCCAAGGGATTGCTTGTTTCATCTGCCTTCGTCAGTAATCGATAGACGTATTCGGGACAGCGTCCAAAATTTTCCCCTGCAGAAGACGCTGACAGTCAATGTGACTGTAATGAACCACCGCCCGTCAACAACAAAGGGTGGGGTTTATCGCGTTGATGTGAAGGACAAGGAAAGGGAATTTCAACTTACTTTCTTTCACGGAAATGAAGCTTTCTTGAAGCGGAAATTGCCGGTTGGAACGCGACGCATCGTATCAGGTAAACTGACTCTCTTTGATAGGATGCCGACAATTGTTCATCCCGAATATATCGAAGAGGAGAGCAAGGTTCATATGATACCGGAATTTGAGCCCATTTATCCTTTGGCAAAAGGTCTATCACAAAAGGTCATTCGAAAAATTCAACAACATTTGATGGCTGACTTGCCACACCTTGCCGAATGGATTGATCCCTCAATTGTAGAGCGTGAAAGGTGGCCAGATTGGAACTTCGCCATCAAAGCCGCACATACACCAAAACATATCGATGAGACGGACTGGAATGTCCCGTCGCGTGCTCGTCTCGTTTACGATGAGTTTTTTGCCAATCAATTGACAATTGCTCTGGCAAGAATACGCGCCTTCCGCAAAAAAGGACGGCAAACCATAGGGAACAAAAACTTACAGGATCGGGTTTTAAAGAACCTCGAATTTAACCTGACCGCAGCGCAAGCCCGTGCGATTTCAGAGATAACAAAAGATATGGCGCAAGCAAAGCGAATGAACCGGTTGTTACAGGGCGATGTTGGCTCGGGAAAGACAATTGTCGCGTTCATGGCGCTGTTGACTGCCGTTGAAGCCGGAGGGCAGGGTGCTCTCATGGCTCCGACGGAGATCCTAGCCCGTCAACATTACGAGACATTGAGACCATTGGCAACAGCCGCCGGTGTATCCATCGCTGTTCTTACAGGTCGAGATACAAGAACGAGAAGGCGGCACACGTTGAGCAAGCTGGCAGCCGGTGAGATTGATATCATGGTCGGTACACACGCCGTATTCCAGGAAACAGTCGTGTTTCATGATCTGCGTTTGGCAATCGTTGATGAACAACATCGTTTTGGAGTGGGCCAACGTTTTAAATTGGGAAAAAAGGGTAAATTATGTGATGTTCTTGTGATGACGGCTACTCCCATTCCGCGCAGTCTCGCACTGACGCAATTTGGCGAACTGGACGCATCACTTTTGGACCAGAAGCCGCCTGGCCGGAAACGCATCAAAACTGCTGCGGTCTCCCTTAGGCGGATAACCGAGATATTGACACAACTGCGTTATCGCATCTCGAAGGGTCAACAGTGCTATTGGGTCTGTCCGCTCGTTGAAGATTCCAGCGTCGCAGATATTACCTCTGTCATGAAACGATTTCATGAGCTTGAAATCGAATTTGGAACCGGAGTGGTTGATTTTATTCATGGTAAAATGACGTCTTCAGAAAAAGAGAGTGTCATGTCGCGATTTAAGCGGGGTCGCACAAAAATCTTGGTTGCCACGACCGTAATTGAAGTTGGTATGAATGTACCCAATGCAACGATAATGATCATTGAACGTGCAGAGAAATTTGGTTTGGCTCAATTGCATCAATTACGTGGTCGAGTCGGTCGCGGACATACGGAAGCCTTTTGTCTCCTCGTATATCAATCTCCATTAAGTACGACTGCACGTAAACGACTTAACATCCTGCGCGAAACAGAAGATGGCTTCCAAATTGCTGAAACCGATCTTGAACTGCGTGGACCGGGTGATTTGATCGGAACGGCTCAAGCCGGCTTACCAAAATTTCGAGTTGCAGATAGTCGGACACACGTAAACTTATTGGAACTAGCCCAAAAGGACGCACGTAATCTTCTGGAGCAAGATCCCGATCTTACAAGTAAACGGGGCAAAGCCGCCCGAACTTTACTCTATTTACTAAGTCAAGATGATGCGATTCGTTTGCTCTCGGTTGGTTGAATTCTCTTATGATCGTCTACGGTGTGTACTTCGTTGGTGATAGCATATCGGATTCATAAATCGTAAACATGAACGGCTTTGTCATATCCAGATACTTTAGGTCGGAGGACGATTGCGCCCCAAAAGATGACAGAGTCTATTAAGCATAAGAATGGTAAATTTTAAAATAAAACCGATCATTACGAAGAAGTTCGTTTGTAGGTTCCAAAAAACTTTGACCTCGATTCCAATGTAAAACAAGCGCTATTATTTTTTGCCGAAATGCGTGAGACAATCCTGGTTCAAAAGAAAAAGGGATATATTGATTTTAAATTTTGTGAAACGATATCCGCCGGAGCAGGGCTGATCTTGGCGGCGGAAACAGAACGTTGTCGCATATTACGATTTCGAAACAACAGACCGACGTTAACCGGAAATTATCCTAAAAATCCTATCATACATCAATTTTTGGGTGAACTTGGATTTTTTAAGATACTCGACATCGGATACAAACCTTTATCCTTTGATTCAGATGAAAAATCTTCGACACAATTTATTACAATGCGCACAGCACGACGAGATCAAGGACAGGAGCTGAATTATGTAACAGAGGTGTTTGGGACCGGATCGGTGCAGCTAGATAATGAAGCCAAAGTTTCATTGTATGAAGGATTGCTGGAGGCAATGAACAATGTTACGGCACATGCCTATCCCATTAAACATCAAGAAGCGTATAATTGGACATTACCCTATCAATGGTGGGCGGCCGGATATTGGGATCGTGAGCGTCGTGAAATTGCTGTTTTGATTTACGATATGGGTGTTGGAATCCCGGCAACGCTTAAGCAAGATGGATATTTTGCTGACATTCAACAGCGTCTGGGATTGGGAAACAGTGACCAGGATAAAATTAAACTTGCGATGGAAATTGGTAAATCCCGATTGCAAAGCAGTCATAGGGGTCATGGTATGGCGACATTGCGCCATGCCATCAATCTTGTGTCAGATGGATCTCTCTTGATTCTGAGTGGTATGGGACGTTATTATGTTTCGAATAAGAGCGAAAAAACGATGGCGTTGCCGAGTGATATTAACGGCACTTTTATCGAATGGCGTATTCGTGATGAGAATATGATAACGTGGAAATTTAATGATGGCTGAAGACATCACCATAGATGTTGCGAATGAATTTAATCGCTGGCCTGCGGGACGGTTTCGTAGAGATGGCCGTTATTCCGGTGAACGGTTCCGCCAGGAGTTTTTGGTTCCTGCATTAAGAAAACAGGGAACGGTAACTATCAAGATGGATGGTGCGGCAGGTTATGGACCGTCTTTTCTGGAGGAAGCGTTTGGAGGCCTTGTCCGCAAGGAAGGATTCAGCAAAAATGTGTTGTCCCGTTTACAGATCGAAACAAGTCGCAGCAATCGCAAAAAGCTGATCCGCGAAGTCATTCAGAATGCCAGTCCCGAAACGGCGAGTAATTGAATACGTCTACTGTGGAATTTCGATGGCTGGATTTGATCACTTGGATCATCGTGATAGTGGGATGGGTGGTATTTCATTATCTGGCAAAAAAGCGTGATCAAAAAAATCGCTATTTGTCAAAAATTGATGATGTCATAAAAAGAGTAGAAGATGTTGAGGAAGCCGCAGTGCAGTTCTGGGGTACTCCTGGTAATTCTCCAGATGATCAACAGTTTCAACGCCGATCGATGATCATGATGATTGATCACCTTGAAACAGTGATTAGCCATCTCCAGAAATTAGCACCAATGTTTGGGAATATTAATGTCCGGTTCGACTCGGAAGTGAATGATCTTTCACGGTCGATTTTGGATGGCAATGGTGAATCTTGTGATCGGTCTGCTTTAGCTGTAGATGATCCACGTTGGAATCGCATTTCCAATGCTGTTAAAAAAATGCAAACAAAACTTCATTCTATTGAATAAGTGTAATGGCGTGCAAACATCTGAAACTCGGCTTGCAATCATTGCCGAGGGTAAATGTCAGGCGGTGGACACTAATGCCGCTCATTTCCCGAACACGTGAAGAGTCGTCCACATCCGGGACAGGTTGGTTGGCAAGGGGATAAGGAAAACCTCGCCAACCGACCATCTCTTAAGCCCATTCCGCTTTCAAGAAAGGGGGTTTCGTTTCAATCCGGTCATCGTTTTCAACCCAACGTAGAAAAGTATAAACAAATTCGGGAAAATAATTCAGGGCCTGGAATATCACGCAAAATTTCGTTAAAAATTTGTCCGGGAATCTTAATTTCCATGCCGCCCGGATTGTACCGCCCACGCTC
>JAPORU010000167.1 GCA_026710045.1 Aestuariivita sp.
CGCCTGGTCAGGCATGCGTGTTTTATGAAACCGGCGGCTCGCGGGTTCTTGGAGGAGGCTGGATATCAAAAGGTCTGTAATTTCAGTTTGCCGCATCATTGGGAAACAACCTATGAATCATGTGGGTCTTTGCATATGAAAACCAGCCATCGTAGGCATCAACGGGATTTTGGAATTTGCGGGAAACGGCTAAGTAAATGTAATGATCCAGCTTCGGCGTCAAGCCGGGTGGCGACCTCAAACACGGTTTCCCTCCCGCCGTCCGCCTCCGACCGCTTGGCGGATAGAACCGGGGTCTGCGTCTCGTCGGGTTCGGTTTCGGTGTGCGGTATGGCGACCAATGCCTTGCACATGTGCCATTCGACGAGATGGTTTCGCATGCAGATAAAGATGTGCACCCAAACCCTTTGGTTGAGGTGGTGCCGGATTGGCCGGACTTGTGGGTGAGCCTGATGCAGGTCGTCACGCATTTGACGGCCTCCATGTCGTCGTCCCAAAACGAGGTTTGAATGGCGGATATGCTGACATAAGGCGCTTCAGTTCTCTACGTCCACTACCGCATCAAGGTTCTGCGACCCGCCGACGGAAATGATAATCGCAGACTTCTTCGCGCTCTGGCCGGGATCCAATCCCTACAGTAATTTCTGATATTTTAATTAAATTATTCAATGGTTCACGAGATTTTTTTGATAAAGTTTTTCGTAAGCTTTTTATCTGGTTTTGCGGAAATTTTTAAACCTGCTCATCAAAAAATTTAGTTTTTTTGTAGAAGAAGGCATGGTTTTCAAAAACAAAAGCTAGTGGAAATTATTGTAATTCCTAAAGGAGACACTCGCTGCGCGGTGCCGAAAAGCTCTGGCTGGGAATAGTCTTTCCATCAAACGCCGTCATAGGTATGAGAGCCTTGAACAAATGGAACGAAATGTCGCGAGTTAAGCGTGTTGGATAAATAAATCCTTCATGATGTCACTGTCGCAAGCCGAGGGCCGACACCGACAGGTGCCATGCCCTGACAAGGCTACCGATGGACCATTGCTTGCCCATCCACGCAACCAGTGATAGAGGCTTTAGTATGCGGTACAGAAGAGCGAAGACCTGTTCACATGAAGGAGACACGCCATGACACCCCCGATTCGTATCGATCTCATCGTTTTGACCGTTGGTTCAGGTTTGCCCTTCCCTGTAGTCGAAAACGTGCGCGGTGTGTCTTGTCATGGATGATATTACCAGTATAGAAGCGCACCTCGAAGATCCGAATTTTGTTACCTTACTGTCTGGCAAAATCGAAGAGCTTCGAAAGCGGTTGATCGATGGTTCTCGCCGCAACCCGCTGATCAATGTGCCGTTTAGGGCAAATAGTCGGACACTTTTGCGCTTTGTGGACGAATTACCTGATGTCCTAAGATATCGTTTGGCCGTCGGGCAAGAAATGCTGCTAACCTCCTTGCCCGCGCTTGAGGAACCTTTACCGGACGAGCAGACCGACGCTTTCCTAGAGGCGCTTGCTGCCGCCAGATATGAAGATGATGTCTATCGTGAAGATATGGAAACGATAGACCCCAATAGTGAGAATGCGGATGATCTAGCGTCGCGTGCAGAGCGTGAACTCAAAGACCGTGTTCGAGTGGCTCTTGGTCTTCCGGTTCGGCAAACAAAAGACAAGCCGTCACTGGCGACACATGCGAGAGCACATGGTGTTAGACCTGACTATCTGTTACCACTTCCCGAAGAGGTGCATGATGATGGCCGTCATGAGGATGACAGCATTCAAACTTTGCTCCTCCCCGACAACCTGCGCCGCACAGCGAAATCGCTTGCGGAACGCGCCCGCTCTTATGAGCGCGAGACGGGCGTCAATGTACTTCAGACTGTTTTCGGTTTGCTTGAATGGCAGCCTCCCGGCGAGGCGAAGCCTTTTGTCAGTCCGATTGCCCAGTTAGAGGCAAAGATCATCCGTCGGCAGTCACCTTCAGCAGCACGGTTCTATGTGATTGGTGAAGGCGAACTGACACGTAATACAAGCCTCGCTCTGAAGCTTGAGATCGAATATGGTCTTGAACTGCCAGAGTATGATGGAGGAGATATTGAGATATATTTTGAGGATGTTGCCGACTGTGCGCCTAGCGGTTGGAAGTGGAACGTTCGGCGCGAAGCGGCAGTCGGTATCTTCCCGTCCTCTAAAATCGCAATGTATCATGACCTTCATACGGAAAAGACCAATGTAGTCAAGTCGCCTTTGGTGGCCAAGTTGCTCGGTACGACCGCAAGCGGCATTGCTGGTTACGCAAAAAATTACCCACCCGACGATCCGGCAATAGCCAAGAAGGTTCCGCACCTCGTCTTGGATGCGGACGCGTCGCAATTCAGTGCTATGGTTGACGTCGCAAATGGCGCAAGTTTGGCTATCGAGGGACCGCCGGGCTCAGGCAAGTCTCAGACAATTGTGAACATAATTGCTTCGGCTTTGGGCGATGGGAAGAAGGTGCTTTTCGTGGCGGAAAAACTGACCGCACTTGATGTCGTTAAGAATAGACTTGAGAGCGTTGGTCTTGGCGAGTTCATCTTACCGCTTCAAGCAGGCCGGTCGACATCTGAGCGGGTCTACGAAGGATTGGATGTGCGTCTGGATGCAGTTGCTGCCCCACATCAGACAGACGGTGTATTCGAGAGTCGACGTCGGCATTTGGAGCAGGAACGCAGCAAACTGCAGTCTTATCTTGATGTCTTATCTTCCTCTTTTGAAGGGTCGGGAATGACAGTCCACGAGGTGCTTGGACGTGCCATCGCTACGGCTGATGCCAGGAGGGACTTACCTCGTCACCTTCGCCGCAACCTCGTGCTACGGCCCATGACTGGAGATGAAATCGAAATCAAACTTGAATTGGTTAAAATATTTGAAGATCGGCTCACGCGCTTGAAAGATACATCGCCGATTTGGAGGGATGTGCGAAAGATCATTACAAGTGTTGATGATGCAGACGACCTAGCGGAAATTGCCAATGATGTGCTCTTGGCCATTGAGGATTTCGAGCGCAAATTTGACGGCAGTCTGTTGTCTCCATGCTTGTCTGCGACGACGCCGATTGAGGAAATCTTCAAGGGGTTCACCGCAATGCAGGGTCTTGCTGGCGACCAATACGACCCCGCTGATCTGGAGCCTCTTTTGGACTCAACCTCACGAAAGGATGTCATGCAACTTGTGGATAAATTGAAGGCACTGCAAGGCATCAAAGGTAGGCTTGTCAGACACTTGAAGTCTCCCGACGCGGAAGGTATTGATAGACGTCTCCGCAAGGCTGTGGAATTTGCCAGGAACGAGGGCGGTGGCCAGCTTGCGCCAGCTGTCCATGATCAGGAAGCAACCCAGGCTCGATCCATTTTAGCCGAAGCCGAGCCGCTGTATAACGAGATCGCATCTTTGCCATCAATAATCTGGCGAGATGGTGCGCAGCCTTTGACCATCCTTCGCGATCAACTCATGGAGCTTTTCGAACACCCGGAGGAAGCAAGGGTGTCCGGCCAAGGCTTGCCGCGAGATATGTACAACTTTGCACAGGCGCTTAAAAAACGTGCGATGGGGTTGCGATCTCGGCTATCAAGGGTTCAATCTAACTTACCTGGGCTTGAAGAAAGTTGGACATCTATCACGAGGCTTGATGAACTCATTAGAACCGCAGATGTTCTAGACGGTACGAGCGTGTTTGGTCGCATAGGCGGCACATACAAGGCGGCGCGTAATTTCTACGAGCAGGTACTCGGCGGTTCGAAAGACGTTCATCGAAATCAACGAGCCACTGAAATGCGGTTGGCGGCCTCACTTCTTGAGGAGATCAAGGATTTTACCGATGATTGGAAAGCGAGCAAAATATTCGGAATACTTTTTGACGGATTGGCAACCGACTTTGAAAAAATCCGCGCGGCGACGCTCGCCTCGGATACAATGCAAAAACTGGCGGAAGGTTCAAGCGAAACAGTGGCTGCGCTTGCAACTCTGAAAAAAAGCCAGTTCGTTAAACTTCTTTCGGATTCGCCCAACGGGTTTTTAGAGCCGCTCTACGAACAGACGCCGTCGGAACTTTCTGATTTCGTGAAGAATATGTCGGAAAAAGCCGAGACCGGGAAAAGACGCGCCACCGATGCGGCGATTCATCAAGAATTGTTCTTGCAGTTAGGTGATCGTGATACCCTTGATCTGCCCTATCTCGAAGGTCTTTTGGAGGATTTAGCGCACAGTTCCATACTCTCGGAGACAATTGATGTTTCAGAGGCATGGTCACGCTTGCCCGGGTTGTCAGCTACAACAGGTACCTCTGGCCATCTTGTGGAGGAGCGTCTTGCGGCTGCTGAAACATTGGAACTCCTGGATGACGGCATGCATGCGCTAAAGCTTCTTGAAACACATGGATATGCTGCCACACTAGCCAGCTTGGAAGCGATAACCACTTCGACACAAAAGGTCGTTCAGTGCGCAGGAGAGCTTGCAGAAGCGCTCGAAATGGAGCCGTATTCAGACGTATGGGCGGTCCAAGAGCGCAAAGACGCGTATCGCCTCGCATCAAGTTCACCTACCGAACTTCTGGAATGTGGTCGTTTGGTTCGTGCAGAGGCAGAACTTCGGGAAACCGGTCTCGATGCTTTTGCGCAATGGTTTCGTAAAGCCTGGCCCGAAATGCCAAATCGACCTGCAACAGAACTCGCCAGGGCAGCGATTGCAAAAGCAATGGCTGACAAAGCGGTGTCCGAGCATCGTAGCGTGCTTGAAGGATACTCTGGAGAAGACCTTGATCGCATTCGTGAAACAATTGCCCAACTTGACCGTGAACTTGTCAAGCTTTCACGAGACGTTGTTCGAAACACTTTGCTGTCGTCGGCGCATCCTCCCGCTGGTAACGGCATTGGCCGTAAATCGACCTTCACGAACATGGCTTTGATCAATAATGAACGAACCAAGAAGAAACGCCGTATTGGAGTCCGAGAGTTAACGCGACGTGCCGGGCGGGCGTTGGTGGAGCTAAAACCATGCTGGATGATGTCGCCGCTTGCGGTCGCCCAGTACCTCCATTCCGGATTGTCATTCGATTTACTCGTCGTTGACGAGGCATCGCAGATGACACCAGAGAATGCGATCGGGGCCCTGAGACGTGTTAAGCAAGCGGTCGTGGTCGGAGACACCAAACAGCTTCCGCCGACGATGTTTTTCAATAAGATTATGCAAGGCGAGGACATTGACGAAGACTTTCATGAGGACAGCGAGAGCATCCTTGATCTGGCGAATGCGGCCTTCTCCCCGATCCGTCAGCTGCGCTGGCACTACCGTTCTAGGCATTCGGGCCTGATTCGCTTCTCGAACCATTGGATGTACGATGATACCCTGACCATCTTTCCGGCAGCGGACGAGGACAATCCCAGACTTGGTGTTTCGCTTAGGAAAGTAGATGGATTCTATCAATCGAGGACGAACCTGATCGAGGCAGAGGCTGTCGTCCATGCAGTTGTGCAACATATGACTCATGAACGTGATCTTTCGCTCGGAGTTTGCACGATGAATACCGACCAGAAAGACTTGATCCTTGAAGAGTTCGAAAGGGAGCGTGATCGCAACAGCGCCGGTGCAGGACTATATTTCTATATGGGAGGAAAGACAGGACGGTCTCGAAGAGTTCTTTGTAAAGAATCTGGAGACCATTCAGGGAGACGAGCGTGACGTAATGTTTATCTCGACGCTCTACGGTCCAGAACGTCACAATGTACCTGTGATGCAACGTTTCGGCCCAATTAACTCGGCACACGGACACAGACGTCTCAACGTACTTTTCAGCCGCGCCAAGTCACGCATCGTAACATATACGTCAATGGACCCCGGCGATATTAAGGTCGATGAAAAAAAGGCAAAAGGCGTACGCATGTTCCGGGCTTGGCTGGAGTATAGCGGTTCGGGCCAGCTGCCGGAAAATCATATCCCAAAAGGTAGCACAGATAGTCCCTTTGAAGATCATGTGATCCGTGTGATCGAAAGTCTCGGTTTTGAGGCAGTACCTCAGGTAGGTGTTGCCGGTTTCCGAATTGACATTGGCGTTAGACACCCCGATTGGCCTTACGGTTTTGTTCTAGGTGTTGAATGCGATGGCGCAACCTATCACAGTTCCTGCTCGGCCAGAGATCGTGACCGTCTCCGCGAGGAGGTGCTCAGAAGCAGAGGTTGGAAGCTTCACAGAATTTGGTCGACAGACTGGTTCTCAAACGCATCGGGAGAACGTGCGCGCTTGAAGCGGGTCATTGAGCAGCAAATTGAGATGTTGCTGGAGTCTCGTGTAGAAAAGGCAATTGATTTACCGTCGATTGAATTGGTTGAGGTTCCAATTGCGGATAATCGGTCAAGACCAGAAACTTCCAATTCATCTCTTCTTCAGGACAATCCCTTAAACAATGGCATTGAAGGTGCACCATCGTTGAATCCAATTAATTGGCAACACTGCATCGCAAGTGAAGCATCAAGTGTTCGAACTGTCAGCGTTGGCGACAAGGTTCGATTGCGTAAGCTTGATGAAACGGGCGAGGAAATGATGGTTACGCTTTCGAGCGTTCGAAATTCTCCAGAAGACGGACTAATCAGTTTGGCGACACCACTTGGTGAGGCCATTCTCGACGCGGAGGAAGGCGAAGAAATTGAGTATCAAGTTGGCGCGTATATTCGAAAAGTTAAAGTCGTCTCGTTTGCGACGGAAAGTGCCGCAGAAATTCTAAAGGCAGATGGTGGATCATGGAAAGGTAAGAGTGTTGAATTGCCCCATGGAACCGAAATTCGAATGGAGTATGGGGGAATTTGGCATGAGGGAAGAATTGAAAACGGATATTGGCTTGTGAATGGAGAACGTGCCACCGCTCCTTCAGCCGCTGCCTCGGTGGTGGCCGACGGGACTTTTCGTAATGGTTGGCATGATTGGCAGGTCAAGCGCCCCGGAGATTCCGGGTTCCGTTTGCTCGACACCTTGATATCTCCCGAAGATTCCTGAAATACAATCTGAGCGCTGATTTGGACGAAAAACAGTCATAATTGTAACAGCATGAAATCATTCGGGCTTCGGCTTCTAGGATATAGAACTGGCTGATGGGTGTCTTGAGTGTCTGCCACGTTCAGCGCATTCATCTGCAAATCAAGTGTTCAGCCGTTCGTGGAGATGCGGGCATATCCGATCTGCATGACTCTGGAAACTCAACAGTGTTGGATGCAATACTCATATTATTAGGGCCTGTTGACAATTTTTTCGTTTTGTGTGATTCTCCTTTTCAACAAGCGCC
>JAPORU010000081.1 GCA_026710045.1 Aestuariivita sp.
ACGTACGCCATGCTCACGGATGTGGAATCCGTCTTTCGCTCCCTCACGTCCGAGCGCGGTCTGCGTCCGATCGATCATCACAAGGAACGCCGGGCCGATGGACATCTCTTCATCTCGGTGATCGCCTGACCGCGGCCATCCAGGTCCTCCGGACACGCATGGCCCAGACCGGACTGACCGCAAGCTGGACGACAATCCGCAACGTCCTGCGCACCCTCCCGCGCATCACCACCGCCTTCGCCCGTCCCGCCAGCACTCCAGGACCGCCGGGTGCATATCCGCAACACGGCCCTCCCGAATGCCGATCAGGCCGCGATCTACCACGCGATGCAGATCGCACCCCCGGCCCGGAACCTGCGTAAAACTGTCATTTAAGACCATCAGAGATCGCGCTGCACGGCGCGCGCAATATTCCCGAAATTCAAGTTTGTAGTGCCACCACATTTTTTAAGGTGTTGAATATCATAACTTTTTTGCACAAAATGTTAAAGATGGGCTGAGCATCAGGATCATGTTGAAACGGTACGGAAATCATAAACGATGACGCGGTTTCATCAAGACGTGTTAACACCGACCGTGTCAAAATACGATAATCCCGTCGAACGCGATCAATCAGATCCGCGAAAATCATTCCATCAACCAATCCATGGGGATGATTTCCGACAACGATCACAGGACCTTGTTTCGGAATATTATCTATTTGTTCCGCTGGAGTCAGTAAGTCGATCCCCATAATATCCAGCGCGGTACGCCAGAAGGTCTGGCCACGATCATCAAGATTCCGTCTCTCGAACTCGTGAACCATGCGCAAAATGCGCCATTTTCCGGTCAACCATTCAATCGCCTTTATTGTATGATAGGTCCACCCGCCCTCAAAAGAATTTGCGTAAGTTATAGTACGTCGATCATAAACCTTCTCGGCAACCCTGACCGAACCCGGATCGTCTTGAAACCGTACATCAGTTCCGATCATCGGATCTCGGTTTTCGATGATGTTTACCAACACGGTCTCCATTCCGAATAACAACGGGTATTCCTGTCAGCACGTTTCTCCAAACTTCCCCGCCAATAAATTTTCAAGGGCCTCGGCGAGTGCTTCGGCATCCGGGCCTGAAATCGTAACGTCAATTATGGACCCCTTTGACGCGGCCAGCATCAGCAAACCCATTATGCTGTCGCCGGATACAGACAATCCATCTTTCGCGACCTCTGCCGTCGCCTCAAAGGCTTCCACCACTTCAACCAATTGGGCGGACGCTCGGGCATGCAGACCCTTTTGGTTTTGAATTTCCAAGGACCGCTCTATTTTTTTCACGATTTTCTTATCCTATCCTCTCACAATTCAACCACCTTCAAAATTCTGACTGTGAATACACCTCTTCCCCGATTCCAAGGCCATCTGAACCGCATCAGGAACCGACTTATGGCGGCTCTTTGCGAGTTTAATCAACATGGGTAAATTCGCCCCAAACATAATGCGGCGGTTCTTCGAGCGACAGGCCAGGAGCGACAAATTCGAAGGCGATCCACCAAAGAGATCTGTAACAATGATGACACCATCTCCTGCGTCAACGGCATCCGCCGCCGCGCATATTTCCAGTTCCTTTGCCAATCGATCATGATCATCTTCGATTGAAATGGCTTGAATTCCTTTCTGAACACCAACCACATGTTCGACAGCCAGGAGATATTCGGGGGCCAATCCTCCATGCGCCACAATGACAATTCCGATCAAGTCCGCTTCTCACTCACTGTTGGTACCTGTAGGGTTCCTATCAACTCTCTCCGCCCATTATCCCTCAATGCCACTAACCGTTCTTGACCTGCAAGGGTTTCGAAAAAAATTTTACAGACCTCGCCTCATGCCTCCAATTTTCTCCTTAAGAAAATCTTATCTCTTGTTCCCTTGATCGGTCTCATCACTGATCAACAATCACCTAACCCAAATCTCTCAAACGGACTAGGACGCATCATCGATGACTCCGGATGAATTATTGGCTCTCAAACTGCAGACCTAGGCCGGTTTTGCTCCACAACACAATCTGAGATAGCCGTCCGTGCCAATCGAAAAACAAGTTCTTCAATCTCCTCGACAGATTTGTCGGTCAATGCGGCAATCTGGAAGTTCTTCCGCATAAGAGCGAAACCAAATAACGCAGCAAGGAGCATCGCAGCACGCTGATCAGCCTTTTTACCACCCAGTTTCGCGGCGAGTGGCTTCACAAGACCCGTCTGCACCAAGTCTTTCATCTTATCCCCCATCGCAGGGTCGACACCATTGACCAGTAGCATCATAAAGGGATTGGCTTGATCGGTCACCGGGTCGAACAGACGTGAGAAACTTGCCGCTGCCTTTGACAGGAGGTCCTCGGGTGCCGACTCCAAGGCTTCCCATACCGGAATTATTGCCAATGTCGCTTCAAACAATCCCTGCTTGCTTCCAAAATACCGGGATATCAAGGCAACATCGACACCCGCGATCTTGGCAATATCGCGCACGGAAACATGCGAATAACCACGCGTCCAAAAGAGTTCCCGCGCTGCATTCAGAAGTTTCTCCTGGGTTGAGAGCGACCGGCTCATGATTCGCATTCGACAATTCAAAAGTATGTCAACAGTTGTTGACTTTACATATGCTGTGTTCTATACTTCTGTCAATACCGAGTGACAACATTGGAGAATCCTATGCCAGATACGGCCTTAGTGACCGGCGCGTCATCTGGAATTGGCGCTGAATTTGCACGCTATCATGCATCGAAAGGTGGCGATCTTGTTATTGTCGCTCGACGCAAGGAACCGCTTGAGGCGCTGAAGTTGGAATTGGAAAAGGCATATTCCGTATCCGTCACCGCCTTCGCAATGGATGTCGGGACATCTGGAAAAGCGACCGACCTCTACGAGACGGTCCGGTCACACGACATCGACGTAGATATACTCATCAATAACGCAGGCTTTGGTGGCTATGGTGCGTTTCTTGATCGAGAACTGGCCAAAGATCAGGCCATGATTGACTTAAATGTCTCCGCACTTGTCACGTTAAGCCGTCTCTTCGGAAACGAGATGAGAACCCGGCGCCACGGCAAGATGTTGCATGTGTCCTCCGTTGCCAGCTTTATCCCGGGACCTTATCAGGCCGTCTATTACGCAACAAAAGCATTTGTGACCTCCTTCAGTCAAGCACTCGATCATGAGATGCGGAGGGATGGAATCACATCCACAGCGCTCTGTCCCGGTGTGGTCCGTACCGAATTCATTGCCTCAGCCAATCTGGAAGGGACCGGGCTTTCAAAGCAGAAAGGTGCGTCTCCCAAGTCTGTCGCAAAATGTGGCTACGACGCGATGATGAAGGGCCAACTGATCGCCATCAACGAGAGACAACTTTCGTTCATACTGAATTGGATCGTTCCCCTCATCCCACATCGCCAAGTCTTGAAGATGGTTGAGAGCATGCAATCAAAGTGAAGGTTCCGGGTGTTCGCCCAGCCGCTGAAGACTCGTGAAACCCACACAACGGTGAAAATACAACAGACAGCCTAAACAACGCTCCACCGAGTCATCCATAACAGATTTCTCCTCCACGCGATCTGCCCTGGAGCGAAACAAGAGATCAGCCCGGACGCAACACGTGTCAGAGAACGCGCAATAAGAGCCGATCACGTCAGCTGAAACTCGAAATTTGATCACCTCATATACGATATGCGCTCATCAAAAATTCTGCTCTAGAGAGAGGAATCTCTTGATCGGTCGCGCCACAGTCGACATAATTTCGAAGTCATGACGACAATAACACAACCAACCGCAATCAACGCAAAGACAAACTTCGGGCCGGTCAAAGCTGGCTTCACGTCGAGTAAATCAGGACCATTCACCAGAGCGAGAATATGCACACTATTCTCCATTATATCGAACGTGGCACCAATCAGCGGAATCGTCGCAAAAGGCATCCGCCACGAACCTCCGTAACGATACAGACATCCCGAAAATAGAGCTCCATAGGCAATAGGGAAAAGCATATCAATCGTCGCCGATCCAATCAGATGAATTCGAACCTGTTGCGGCGTCATGTCACCGAGTCGCAGTCGTGCCTCTGCTCCAGTCAGCAGGGTATCAAGTAATGGACCATCCGCAAGACCGCTATGCATCCATTGGAATGCAGGCATCAAACCTACACATGCTATACAGGACACGATCAGTGCGCGCGGCTTAGAAAGAGTATTGAGTATAAGATTCACCAAGGTACACCGTTCATAAATGCGGCACGAAGATAGAAGACCAACATTACATTTCACTACCGAGGACGGCCATAAACATCCGACAAATCCGTCGATCAATGTCATCGGGTACCGGTTGAGCACCTGGCAAGAGGTTGTTTTCTATCATCGCAATGCGCTCCAACGACAAGGCCTGCAGAGCGAAACCGAGGTCCATCGACGCTACTGAATTTCCTTTGGGAGCGTGACCCGACAAATTCATCATACGGCCATTGGCGATCAGTATCACGTGCCGGCCATTTGGCATGTCAATGCGCTCCATCGTAGCGTCAATCGGAACACTGCTGACGGCCATCTTGCGTAACCGATCCACATCAATCTCCCACGGAAAATGTCCGGCATTCACCAATACTGCACCATCGGACATCTTTCCGAAATGCTCCCCCGTGATGACACGATCTTCTCCCGTCGCCGTTATAAACACTTCGCTCCACACCAGAAAATCTTCCATCCTGCCGACCCTGTAGCCATCGAAAGCGGCTTCGAGTGCCTTAATTTCATCAACTTCGACAATGGCGACCTTGGCCCCGAGCGGGCGGAAGTACTGTGCAATACCTCGGCCACACCAACCGTAACCAACAACGACAACACGACGAGAATTGACCATGAAATTGGTGATCCGCATAAAACTCTCAACGATCGACTGACCGACGGCATGCTTATTCTCACCGATCGCCTTGAGCGGACTGTCATTGATAACAATAACCGGAAATCGAACAGCCGTTTCCAACTCGGATCGCAAGCGATTGCCGCCGGAAGTCGTTTCTTCGGTGCCTCCGACAATCATACTCGCAACGCCGGAGCGTGCACACTCGGCATACAGATCCGCTCCATTATCCAATACAATATCTGGACGACTCTTCATCACATTCACAACATTCCCTCTATGCACATCAAAAGAATCATCACATCGGCCAAACATCGTCATACCCAACGATTCCAAGTGGGCCACAACATCATCCTGGGTTGTACCGAAATTCCCTGTTGCAATGATATCCGCACCACCCGACTGGAGTACCTCCAAAAGAACAGCTGTCTTTGGTTCAATATGCAAAGAGACCCCAATCTTGCGGCCTCTGAAAGGGAGCGTCTTTTCAAACTCATCGCAAATAGACTGCATCACAGGCATAAATGAACGGATCCATTCCACGCGTGCGGAGCCATGAGCCAGCCGTTCATCCGAAATATTCGACTGGTCGGCGATATCTGTCACCACATCAAATCTCCTTGATCATACGGACGGACGTTATCGATTCGCTCGCAAGCCTACGTGTATTAATAAGGCCAAGCATAATACCTTGGGATCCAAACAATAAATAAAATACCACAAGGATCCTATACCGATAACACACAGGATAGGCCAAACTAGTGGTTTGATTCATTCATTTGATGCCATGTCCTGAAGCTTTTGGTGGCCCCGTTTCCATGCTGCGATGAGATCCTCCGGCCTACGGCTCCAGCGGAACGGGTGGGCGTGGTGGGCGATGTATCCCCTGATCGCCGCGACGTATGCGTCGAGCGAGTCAAAGACCGCGTTCTTCAACCGTTACCGGGACCGCTTGGAGAAAACCCCCTCGACGGCGTTCCTCCAGAACGCCGAGGTCGGGGTAAGCGGACCGTCCAGTCAGGACGGCCCGTCCGCCACAGGATCCCGGCCAGCTCACAGTCCGCGCCCAGCGCCAAGACGATGCAGGCCCGCCACACATGCTTCTGCAAGCTCTTCGGATGACCGGCCCATTCTCCTGTCTCCCGTTCTCGCGCGCCGCGTGACGGCGGCAGCAGGAAACTACCATGATCCGAGAAGGAATAAACGCTTTTGTTTTGATCGAATCACTAGGCCATTTCGAGGGGACTTAAGTAGATAACTTAGCGAGAGAGAAGTTTGGAGTCAAGAGAGCAATCCGAGCCAGTTTTACAGGCATTCTTTATTGCAAGTCAAGAGATTGATTGCAAAATTGCAGTAGGTCTGTGGGAATACCCATAAACTAGATCTAGTAATTAGAACTAGAAAAAAGTAGTATATCAGTTTAAAAATTGACTTATTACGAGTGGGAGAAAAAGAATTCTGATTCTAAAAAGCTCTTGATAATGCTTTTGATTCTGAGAGTCTCTTATTATAAAATAGGAGATTACCAATGCAAGATGTCAAAGATTGGCCACGTGTGCGATTAACTGTTGCACCTTCAGCACCAGAATTTACCTTGGAACAGACAGAAGAAGCATTATATCTATTTTGTTCAGAACTTTGGGGACAAAAGAAAATTCCGGTTGTTGCGTGGGGGTGCGAGTTTGACGGTGTCGAACTGCACCCGCCGATAAAACACTAATTATTTTGATTCCTTAATTCCTGTTAAATAGTCACGACCCTTTTCTGTCAATTTAAGTCTACCCCTCGAGACAACTGTTACATATCCAAGTTTAACGATATTTTTTGAGCTGCTTTTATGGGACACAATGTTTCTCTGTATTTGCTCCCAAAGACGTTCTCCGAGGCGAGTAAGAGAATCTTTCATATCGCCTTTTGTTAGATTTATACGCTTAGGAATTGATTCACGAATCTCTTTTTGCGTTATTTCCTGATGAGGATGTTCGGACAAAAGTTGTAAAACAATTTCCGATATCTTATTTTCATTTGTCCTTTCTGATCTACGAACCATAACTATAACTTTCGGTTAATTTGTTAATAATTGCGGACCGCAAAATATGCTTGATTAAGATAGGAATATGATTTAAAGGATTCATATCGCCGCCTTCTTCTCAAGATCTTGCGGTCGATAATAGCCCTTGCAACTACACATTGCGAGGGCTTCATCGTTCGCTATGATTCCATAAAAATGAATCAAAGTCAAGCATTATTCAGCAATTCCCGCTAACTTTTTAGGGTCGCACATTTCTGGAAATTTTGATGTTCG
>JAPORU010000168.1 GCA_026710045.1 Aestuariivita sp.
ACGCTTCCGCGCACCTTTGACCGAGACGCCTATCGGGACCGGCACCGGATCGAGAATGTCTTCCGTAAGATCAAGGCGTTCCGGGCGATTGCAACGCGATACGACAAGACCGCATCCCGCTTCGCGGCGGGCATTCATCGGGTTGCAGGGGTCATCGCCGCACGATAGATGTCAACGGACCCTAATTCATAAGATAATATTTATCAACGTTGGTATTGGAACTATGAAAAATATAAATACGGTCAATGGATATTTACATAATTTACTACGTAGATTGCTTTCTTTAGCAGAAATAACGGATATTATAACTTTTGATATAATAAATAAAAAGAAAAGCGATGAAAATGAAATTGACGCTAACCAAAATGTCGTCATAGGAAAGAAATATGCTTTAACAACTCCGTCCCCTACTAATACTCGTAAATTCGGATCGCTCATAAAACGACGATAGTCAGAATTAGAGAAATATTTAAAATAATCATTAGATAAGATTCGAGAAGCTAAGTACCATTTAGAAGATTGAAATTTTACCAAAGCATAAAAAGATCTCCAGTCATTTTTATTCATTAAAATGTCATTATCTATAAAATCTTTAAGATCTTCTATATTTTCTCTAAGAATAAATTTTCTCAGCGTTTCTCTTTTATTTTGATCTGGTACAAGTGTTTTTAGAACGTTGCTACGACCAAGTTCTTCAAAATCTGAGAAAACGTGAGTTGATCTTAAATCGTATTTTCCGTATTTGAATTGTTGAAATGAATAATAATTGAAATTAAATCGAAAATGTCTCCAAATTTCATCAAATTGCTTTTTTAACAAAAAAGTGTATGTATTCCAAATTGTAACTTGATAATCGCTAAAATCCATTTCAAGTTTTAGTTTATATCTCGGAGTTCTGTTCCTATCTTCAAAGAATTTTAATTCTGTTTCTGTGAAGTTATCTAGAGAAACTGGAATAATAGTTGCAGAATCTACAATTTCATCTAGCATTAATGATTGGGGTAAATCATTTATGTTATTTGTAGGAGAAATGTAATATAATAATGTTTCCAATTTTTCATTTTTATAGAAAAAATTTCCTCTTGTGAGACACTCAGGATCACAATACTCTGAAAAGATAATATCTACCGAAATTTTGTCTTGATCTGGTATCATAATATCTACCAAGGTAAGAAATCCCGCTAAACAAGTTATAAAGATAAGAGTAGATAATATGATGTCCGAAATAAAAAGATAGAGCATGCCCCAATAGTTCGTAAGACGAACAGCTAGTTTCACAAAGAAAAGAGATTGAGAAAAAGACCAAAAAGAAACAATTAAAGAAGTTATTATCATACCCAGTGTTATAGGCCAATTTGTTAATAACAATCCTAAGACAACTTCAAGAACAACTGGCCCAAGACTAATAAGGGAGGTCAGATAGAATATGAAAAGAAAAAATAAAATAACGGCGCATCTAAAAAGATACGCCAACCGACCTTTTGCAAGAGTTGAAATTACCGCTTTTAAACAAGATTTGATTATAGAGGAAGAAATTAATAATTTCGGTTTAAGAGATGTATCTAAGTAGAATGCCGAAGCCAACGCAGTAATATAAGCGGCAAAAAACATTTAGAATTATTTTTCTGGAATAAGAAATTTTGTAATTTAATGTGAGTTCAAAAACGTTATGATCTTAAGTACAAGCGATTATAATCTCAATTCTCTACAGATAGGGACTATCTTTCGGGTCGCGGGTGGAAATGTGTGAAACGAGACAAAGTAAAGGTTCCAGATTCTCAATTCATCGCCGCCGGGCGGTAAACCAAGGGGATTTGGTTGGTAGAGTCTGAGTCAAAGATCACAATTTCCTGAACGTCAAAATTGTTTCTGTTCTCATCCTCTGCGACAGTCTGCTTTCAGTATTAACAGGAAGATAACGACGGTTTTCAGGCAGTGATCTGACAACTTCGTCCAAAACCTCCAGACCTGATTGCCTAGCTGCTGCGATAATTGCGGATGAGTTGTTGATGAACACTCCCTTGAGACAGGAGTTTCCAATCACATATGTGGCAACTGCTCCGGACTTAAGAACACGAGCCGCCTCAGAGAGTGCCTTGGAGAGATCAATAGCATATCGATCGATCATTGCTTGATCCCTGGCGGGCAATCTAGAAATATCACCGAATGCAGTTACAACTGTTTCAGCGGTTCGATCCCTTGGGTTGCGGGCCTTCTCAGCTCCAATTGAGTTGGAGCGTATGTCGCGCAACTGACTTATGGAGTAACCCAACCAGACAAGTCCCAGCTTGTGCCCTCGCATATAATCGATTGCGTTGAGATAGGGCGGGGATGTCACAATCAAATCAAAGTGCTCATTCTCAAAATCGAGCTTTCGTGCATCGCCGAGTCGAACCTGAACATGGCCCACCAAATTGGACTTTGACAGACGGCGCAACACTTGATCCTTTGAGACCTTAAATCCCTTCATGACATCATAGTCCGACACTTCTGCCACTTTGTGTGGGCGGCTGTGGGCGGCATCCCGCGCAAGGGACGCTCGTTGTGCCTTGGTCACGATAATCCTGCTTAGAGCGACTCTGAGAACGTCAATGTCATTTGATGTTACATTTGGAGACAGATGCTCATGGTAATCGTGCAGCACCGCAGAAAGGCAGCGTAATTGATCGCGCTGTTTCCCGCCAAACCAGAAATCAACAAACCTTGCTGTCTCCAGATCGTCATCGATCCAGGGTAAGGTCAAATCTGAAGGATCGGCCATGCGTGCTGCAACCAACACTTCTGAAAAGGCCTGTTCCACAGAAGAACTGCCAATTGGTGTGGTCCAGACTTTTGCCATCAAGATAGCAAGTGGATCCAGATCCCGGCCATAACTTTGGTGCCCACGTTCCGAGGCATGACGGAGCGTCGTCCCGGATCCGGACATTGGATCCAGCACTTTAACGGTTCCAGAAATAGTCCTGAGCGCGTCGAGTGCAAGTTCCGGGGCCATCCGAGCGGGGAACGGGTGTATGGGAAGGTTCATGATGCACTTGGTCCCTCTGAAGATTCATGCAGACTCTCCAGTTGAGAATTGATCGCGGCGGCAACTCTGTCTGGTGGCGCACTCACAACAATCTTTTCACTGTCAGTGAGGTCGATCAGGTCCGGGACCAAGATTGCCAACCCTCTTGCAAGGCTCAGGACATCAGATTCCTGCACTGTTTTTGCATTCAGGGTCTCTCTGCAGGTAAAAGAGACAAGACCCGCACTCAAGAAGTCTGGGACTTTGCCCTGCAAATGCTTTAGTGCTTTCAGGAAAATGTCGATTGTCAACTCTCGATTTGCTTCCAGATCCGCCTTCAAATCGTTGACCCAGTTTGAAACTTCAACAGGATTGCGAAGTTTGAACATGGGGACCAGCTTGTTCAGCGGTATCGCTCCATACTCAACGGTGTATTCAAGCAATTTCCCGATATCGGACGCTCGGACAGGCGTAATTCCGTGCTGTTCACACCGCGTGACCACTGCACTGCCTCCAAAATCGGTAGCGACAACCAAAGCATAATCCGTGCTGTAGCGTTCTTTGTGCTCCTGAATTCCATCGAGACCAAGGTTACCGGTCTTGGTTTGCTTATACTTGGTGGATTTGGCATCGAACGTGAATTTGTATAGCGGGGGATGAGGATCGTCGTCTGATGGAGCGTAAGACGACGAATAGAGCAGAGCTGACGCAATGCCCTCAGGTTCTCCTGGTCCGCCTTTTTCGTCAACATTGTAGCCAAGATACCGAAGGGCCTCCGCAAGAACGGTTTCCATTTCTCCGGGGGCATTACTTTTATGCTGGGTGGCCAATAGGATTTGGGCAATGTGAATGCCGGATTGGCGGTCCTTCATAGCATGAAATCGCATCAGGCGATCTCTGTAACGCCGCATGTCCTCGAGTTTTTTCGGCACCACACCATCTTCCAACGCGTAGATGTCTGAAAGAAAATTCACCATGGCGACGGAACGTAAAAGCTTCTTTTCTGCGTGGCCCCGAAAGTGTTCAGCCACAAAAGGGTGTTTCTTGTTGATGACAATGGAGTTGTCGGCAAGCCGGAACTGCACAAACTCGTTGCCGTCAAGGCTCTCATATTTTACTGATTGGAGAGTGTTCGTTATGTTGTTCGCAGTGTTTCGATGCCAATCGGCTCGGCTTTTCTCGCGATCCGTAATACCGGTTTCATCAAAAAGGCCCGGTAATTGCGGGCCATTCTTAAGGGCGTGCGTGACAGCACTGCGCAATGGAACGAGCGAGATGGGTCCGACCGACTTGATCAAGACATCCCCGCCATCTGGCATCTCGGCATTTTTGTCACTGTTATATTCCGTGCGAGCCAAGTTGAAACAGCGCCTCAGAAAGGCTCTGAATACGCGCAACGCACGGTCATCTCGAAACTGCTGACGATTAATTGTAAGAAAGTTGTCCAAGCCATCGGCTCTTACAGCCATGCGGAATCTTGCCCATGCAGCGTGATTGAGGTTGTCAGAACCAAAGAATGAATCCTCTTGGTTGACCACCCGTCCCAGAACATTCACGAGGAAGCCATTTGAGAAACCCCGCTCTTCGGCTTTCCCGCCGCTTATCTTGTCCCGATACAGAGTGATTGTGCCGGTAACTGGACCGATCCCTGGAATGTCAATGAACTCGCACTTTGTTCCATTGCAAGAGCGTTGATCGACTGTGAACTTGATATCTTCCTCGTCTTCACCCTCGCGCCTAAGGGCAGTAAATTCTGTGAAGCCGAGATCAGAACTAATCTTCCATGATTTTTCTACTTCCGCGTCAAGCTTCGAGGAACGAAGAACTTGATCGTTGAGTCGAATGGTGATTGTGCTGCTTATTGGAAGGGCCGTCTTCAGCATTCGTTTCAGGTGGCCCGCTTTAAGATCCCTGCCGGTCTGTTTTAATTCCGAGAGAATGACCAAGGTCCACGTGCCCGTGGGTGGTAAAACCGGATTAGAGGTGATTGATCCAAATTCATCAACTGTTGATGTATCTTGTTCGGGGGGCGGTGGGCCTTCATTGATCAGTTTCATCAACTCGCCGCTTGGGTCCACTGAGGCGAGTGCCTTTGAGAGATCATCTGCTGTCAACTCGTACAAATCAAGAGCGATATTGCTAAGCAGTTTATCGGAATCAGCATTCTCATTGATGCTGCCATAGTTCATTGTGACACGGCGGATCGTTCCATCTTCGGCTTTACAAATGTATGTCAGGTGATCAGCCAACACATACGTCGAAAGCTTGCCGAGGCCGAACTTGCCGATGACCTGCCGCCCGTGATGCGTACGCTTATTCTTTTTCGGTGAAAAGGCGACTTTCCAGAGCGCGTGCAGACCGTCTGCGTCCATAGAACAGCCATTGTCGAATACCGTTAGCGTCGCCGTGGGGGCAGCGAGATCGGCAGGGATCTTTACATCAACAAACGTGGCCCCTGCATCCCAGCCATTCGAGATCAACTCCTCGAATGCCTTTTGCGGTGAGGAGTACAATTGTTCACTGAACTGTTGCAGGAATTGAGAACCAATTTCGACCGGTATCTGTCCGGTCGCCGAACCAACTGTTTCCGCTATAATTGGGGGATTGTTGGATGTCACTTCAAATCCGTTCAATTCATATGAGGCACTACATTTGTAGAATACACAATATTGTGCCGTGTAGCAACTTACAAAACAGGAAGAGGATCGTTTTGTCCTTGAAAAACTGGATGTCAAAATCAGCGCGGAGGAAAAGAAAGGAGTGGTCATGAAATCGATCGTCGATTTTGTTGTAACGGCTTTAGCAATTTACGGGGGCTATAAATGGTACAAGGAAGATTTCCCGCCCGGTAAGACCAAGCTTGGGCCGAAGATTTGAAAATAGTTTCAAGAGGACAAGGGTCTCCCGACGGAATCGGACGCGAGGCCGTCCTAGGGAAAAATCCCCGGCATCGGCCCGAAGATTCAATAGGCAACAGGGCCGATTTTCGGTCTTTGGAATTGACCCTTGCACTTTGAGATCCCTATCCCGTAGCGTGTCCTTGCCCGGCAGTTCGTAAGGGTGATCTGCAATTTGTCCTCAAGTGTGTCGGTGCCGGGCCGATTGAAAGCTTCTGGATTTCAGGGTAAGTTTCGCCTTGCATCTTCCGCGCGTCTGATTCACTATAAGTGTCATCATCGTTAATCTTGGCCGTCCTCGAAACGCCCTTTTTTCTGCTGATCCCATGGTTTATCATAGCCTCAATTTGACCGAGTCGATTGTCGTTTCGGACGGTCACGGAACCCATCGGATCACGGAACGTGACACCACCGAACTGGTCTTTGCCGCGCTCGCGCCCAACACCCGGGCCGCCTACCGCTCCGCGATCACGACCCTGGAGCGGTGGCAGGCGGGGCAGGGTTACGGGATGATTGATGACACCATACTCGCATTCTATCTGCAGCATCGGTTTGACACGGGTGCATCGCCTTCGACACTCCATATGATCCGCGCCGCCATTCAATGGTTCCACAAGACCACCAGCACACCCGATCCCGTGGGCTTGCGCACCAAGGCCCTTCTCAAGATCATCACACGGGAGGGACGCGACCGGGGACGGAAACAGGCGCCGGCCTGCACCTATGACCATGCGGTGACGATGCTCACGGTGGCCACCGATCCCCGGGACAGGCGATTGTGGCGTTGCTGTTCATGGGCGGGTTGCGGCGCTCCGAGGCGGCGGCCCTGCGCTGGGGCGATCTTGCGGACGGGGAGGACGGCCTGTTGCTGGTACGGGTGCAGGCATCCAAGACCAACCAAGATGGTGCCACCACCGACCTGCGTGTGCTCAAGGGCGCGTTTGTCCAGGCCCTGCGGGATTTACGGGATTTACGATCCGGGGACGCACCGGACAGCGCTCCGGTGATTGGACTCAAGGGACAGCGCATCTCGCAGCGCTTTACCGCCCTGGGCAAGGCCGCCGGTCTGCCGGTGCGGTTGACCGGCCACAGTGGCCGGGTAGGGCTTGCCAGTGAACTCATTGCCCGGGGCGCCAGCACGGCAGAGGTGATGCTGGCCGGCAACTGGAAGTCGGCGCGGATGGTCACGCATTACGGCGCGGC
>JAPORU010000025.1 GCA_026710045.1 Aestuariivita sp.
CAAAACAACATGTCTGCGGCTTTAAACATCAATACAATGATGTTGGTATACTAGGGTCTTCATTGTTGTTTCAATGTATATCTGTGTCACTTATTTGGGGATCGGATGAACATATTAAGTGAGATACGGATGATGCACCGATCTCTCTGTCGATTTCCTCATTTATAGGATTGGTGGGGATATAAACGCGCTGAACATTCGGAGTTTCCAATGAATTTGTAGCCGGAGTATTCGCTTCTTTTGCCTGACGAGGCAGCAAGCGACAACCTAATCTTCGATTGCAAATCATGCGAAGTTACCAGACCGTAAACTTATTAAGTTCGCAGACGAACTGTATGTATGATCTTGCACATCTATCCAAAAGAAATAAATTTTAAAAAATTATAAAATATGAATTGTTTTTTCTCGATTTGATTCTCTTTAGATGATTTTCTCTTGAATTTTGGGAATTATGCTGATACCAGAATTTTTTATCGGTAAAGTGTTTTGGGAGGGTTTATGAAGTATTTAGCAATTGTTTGCATCAGTGCGTATTTTGCGCTGACAATTATGGCTGGATCTACAGAAATTGCGCCAGAAGATGTGGTTTATGAGGACGGTGCCGTGGACGTGTCTCTTAGCGGTACTGCGGGTGACATATCGGCAGGTGCCGAAATTATGAACAAGGGCGCGGGCAATTGTATTGCTTGTCACCAAGTGACGGCTCTTCAACATATTCCGTTTCATGGGGAGATTGGACCATCTCTTGACGGGGCAGCGAATCGTTGGACCGTAGCAGAGCTTCGCGGGTTGGTCGCCAACGCGAAGATATGGTTTCCAGAAACCATGATGCCAGCATTTTATAAGGTTGATGGATTTATTCGTTTAGGAGATGCCTACACAGGCAAGGCACATGACGGTGAAGTACAGCCGTTGCTTACAGCTCAGCAGATTGAAGATGTTGTCGCTTTTTTAGCGACTCTCAAGGAAGAGTGAGGAATGTACAAAATGAAACTTACAAGACGTCAAACCGTAATTGCGGGGTTAAGTGTTGTCGGAGTGGCGACGTTGCCATTGCCCTCTTTTGCGGCGAATGTTCCACTCGTCGGTCTCCCGGACGAGTTTACTAGAGGAGCTTCCGTGGGGAGTGGCAATATTATCTTGAACACACCCGAGATTGCGGAAAATGGGAATACGGTTCCGATTCACGTTTCTGCTCCCGGTGCTGTTGAGATCAGAATCTATGCAATGGGAAATCCTGTTCCCGGTGTAGCGGCAGTAACCTTCGGCCCGCTTGCCGCAGCGCAATCGGCTTCAACGCGCGTTCGTCTTGCCGGAACCCAAGATGTCGTTGCTATTGCGAAGATGCAAGATGGCAATTTTATCAGTACGATTAATCAAGTCAAAGTAACAATTGGCGGCTGCGGCGGCTAGGTAATTTAGGAGAAACGTAGATGGCAAAGGGTGTAAAACCGCGCGTTAAGGTTCCCAAGTCTGCCAGTGCAGGGGAAATCATTACGATCAAGACTCTTATCAGTCATCAGATGGAATCTGGTCAGCGAAAGGACAAGGAAGGGAATGTAATTCCGCGTTCAATTATTCATCGCTTTACGTGTGAGTTTAATGGGCAGAGCATTATCGATATCATTCTGGCACCGGCCATTTCAACGAATCCATATTTTCAATTTGAGGCAGTCGTGCCGGAAACGGGTGAATTTAAATTCACCTGGTACGACGATGATGGTTCTGTTTATGAAGAAATCAAGTCTATCAGTGTGATTTAAGAAGGTTCGGGGAGGATTCATTGTGAGGGTAGCAATAGTAGCAACCATAGTGTGTTTTGTCTCGAGTTTGGTGCTTGCTGGACCAGATGATGACAATTTGACGATCAACGGCGAACTGGAAATGATTACCGAAACGGTTGCGCCGACACATTTAGAAGGTTTCGATGTAATTTATTCGGGCTGGCGTTTTCGAACGGATGAAACGCAATCTCTTCAAATTGATGATTTTGATAATCCTGCAATGATTTTTGTCGATAAGGCTATTGATCTGTTTAATACGGTTGATGGAACGGAAGGTAAGGCATGTGTGTCCTGCCATGAGGGGCCTGAACAGTTTGTCGGACTTTCTGCTTCCATGCCGAAAGTAATTGATGGAAAATTAACGGTTATGGAGGACTTGATAAACAGTCATCGCGCTGAGGTCATGGGAGCAGAGGCCTGGAAATGGTCGGGCGAAGATATGCAATCAATGATCGCGTTGATTGGTCTTCAATCCAGAGGCATGCCGGTGAATGTCGCAATTGATGGCGAAGCGGCTCCCTTCTGGGAGCAAGGCAAGGAGATGTATTATACTCGCTACGGGCAGTTAGAACTTTCTTGTGCCAATTGCCATGAGCAAAATTACGGGAATATGATTCGTGCAGATCATTTGTCACAAGGTCATACGAATGGTTTCCCCACCTATCGTTTAAAGCAGGCAAAGCTGATTTCTCGTCATAATCGTTTCCGTGGCTGCATTCGGGATACAAGAGCGGAAACGTTTGCAGAAGGTTCTGATGAATTCAGAGCACTTGAGCTGTATGTGGCCTCACGCTCAAATGGTTTATCGGTAGAAACTCCAGCAGTACGTCAATAAACATCAGTACGTTTGCGCCCGTCTTTTGCCTGTGTACGGGCGTTTCTTATACAATTGATTGAAATTTGAGCTTAACGGGATTCACTTGATGATATCACGGCGCGACTTTTTGCAAGTTGGAATGGCTGCTTCGTCAATTATAGGAGTCTCTGGTTTTGGAGAATGGGCTCGATTGTCGGCACAACAAAAATTGACTCAAGAGGAACTATTGCGGTTCGATACGTTTGGCAATGTTTCTCTCATTCATGTGACAGATATTCATGCCCAACTCAAGCCAATTTACTTTCGTGAGCCGTCGGTGAATTTGGGGGTTGGCGCCAACAAGGGTGCCGTGCCGCATATTACCGGGTCAGACTTTCGGAAACGTTATGGCATTCAGGACAGTTCACCCGAGCATTATGCACTGTCTTCGGACGATTTTGCTGCTTTGGCTAATATGTATGGAAAGGTCGGTGGGCTTGATCGTGTGGCAACGGTCATCAACGCAATTCGTGCTGATAGGCCAGATGCACTGCTGCTAGATGGTGGAGATACCTGGCATGGATCTTACACGTGCTATCACACGCAAGGTCAAGACATGGTCAACGTGATGAACATGCTTGAGCCAGATGCAATGACGTTTCACTGGGAATTTACACTTGGGTCTGCTCGTGTGATGGAACTCGTAGAAAGCTTACCGTTTGCTGCACTAGGGCAGAATATTTTTGACGTGGAATGGGACGAGCCGATGTTGGACGTCTTTCCACCTTACAAGTTATTTGAGCGAGGCGGCGTTCAGATTGCTGTCATTGGACAAGCTTTTCCTTATTTGCCAATCGCGAATCCACGTTGGATGTTTCCGGAATTTAGTTTTGGTCTTCGCGCCGAAAATATGGCGGCAGTCGTTGAGGAAGTCCGTACGGCAGGTGCGCAGTGTGTTGTTTTATTGAGTCACAATGGATTCGATGTTGATAAGAAAATAGCACAGATTGTGCCGGGAATTGATGTGATTTTGTCTGGACATACGCATGATGCACTGCCAGAGCCGGTCGTTGTTAGGAAAACGATAATTGTCCCATCGGGTTCCAACGGAAAGTTTGTTTCTCGTATTGACCTTGATATTCGTGACGGTCGGATGATGGGCTATAAACACAAGCTCATTCCGATTTTCTCTGATGTTATTTCTCCAGATGCGGAGGTTGGAGCGGTCATAGATGCGGAGCGCGCACCATTTATCCGAGAATTGACAGAAGTAATTGGTTCAACCGATTCGACTCTCTACAGGCGGGGTAATTTTGGTGGGACATGGGATGATCTGATTTGTGATGCATTACTTTCTGAACGAGATGCTGAAGTAGCACTTTCACCTGGTGTTCGTTGGGGGCCGTCGGTGATCGCAGGCCAAGAAATTACTCGTGAGGACATCTGGAATGTGACGTCGATGACGTATGGTCGAGTTTATCGAACGGAAATGACTGGTGGATTTTTGAAAGTAGTTTTGGAAGATGTTGCTGACAATATTTTCAATCCAGATCCTTTTTTTCAGCAAGGTGGAGATATGGTACGTACCGGTGGACTGGGGTATCGGATTGAAGTTGGGAAGCCTCAAGGGGAGCGGATATCTAATATGACCTTATTGTCGACGGGTGACCCCATTGACCCTACTCAGACTTATGTAGTTGCAGGTTGGGCAAGCGTCAATGAAGGGACGGACGGGCCGCAAATCTGGGATTTGGTGGAAAACTATGTCAAGAGAATTGGAACGGTTACGCTTGAATCGAGTAATTCTGTCGAAGTGATCTTGTAAATTTGAGGTTTGATTACGTGTAACAGCAAACTGGTCAAAGATTGATTATGAGTGGGACGAAGGAGGATGGTATGATCAACACAACCCGTCGCAACCTCTTGCGAGGTGGAGCGTTGATTACTGCGGGTCTTGCTACCGGAAGGGCGATGGCGAATGGTCCTGATCCATTGATCACGGAACCTCAGGACTGGGCAATTTATACAGGTGACGGTGTTGATGCGACGCCTTACGGCATGCCTATCGAATACGAAGGTGGTGTCATTCGTCGGAATGTACCTTGGCTTACGGCGGACACGATTAGTTCCATAAATTTTACTCCAATTCATGCACTTGATGGAACGATTACGCCACAAGGATGTGCTTTTGAAAGACATCACTCTGGCGCGATTGCACTTCGGAAGGAAGATTACCGATTGATGGTCAATGGTCTTGTGGAAACTCCGTCGGTTTTCTCATATTTTGATTTGGAACGTTTTCCACGTGAGACTCATGTCTATTTTTGTGAATGCGCGGCCAATACCGGTATGGAGTGGGCGGGTGCGCAACTCAATGGTGCACAATTTACGCACGGAATGATTCACAATATGGAATATGTTGGGGTGCCACTTCGAACGTTGTTGTTCGAAGTGGGTGCGGACATATCATTGAAAAATTGGGTGTATGTCGAAGGTGCTGACGCATCTTCAAATGGTCGTTCCATCCCAATGGAAAAGGCGCTGCAGGATTGCCTGATCGCGTTTAAAGCAAACGGAGAAGGGTTGCGAATGGAGCATGGATATCCCGTTCGCCTTGTAGTTCCCGGATGGGAGGGAAACATGTGGGTAAAGTGGCTCCGTCGTATCGAAGTCATTGATAGAGCGGTTGAGAGTCGAGAAGAGACGTCAAAGTACACAGATGTGTTAGAAGACGGAACGGCACGCAAGTGGACATGGGTTATGGATGCCAAGTCTGTTATAACTTCGCCGAGCCCTCAGTCGCCAATTTCGCATGGTACAGGGTCACTTGTGATTTCTGGTCTAGCGTGGTCAGGACATGGAAAGATTACGCGTGTCGACGTGTCAACCGATGGAGGAAAGAATTGGACAATAGCACGGCTTGATAAGCAAGGAGACCGGAAAGCTTTGACGCGTTTCTATCTTGATATGGAATGGGATGGGGGAGAAATGTTATTGCAATCGCGTGCTATTGACGAGACCAACTATGTGCAACCAACCAAGTCACAATTGCGCCAGCTTCGTGGGGAGAACTCTATCTATCACAATAATTGTATCCAAACATGGTATGTAAATGAGCAGGGGCAAGCGGAAAATGTCGAAGTTTCCTAACTTATGGATACCTGCAATTGGTGGAACCGCATTGGTTTTAGGTGTGGCTTACGGGGTTGCTACAAAAAAATATTCTGATGATTGGATACGCGCAATGGAAGGTCAGGTTGCGTTGGCACAATCTGCCATGGTGAAGACGGAAGCGGAGATAGGCGTATATTTAGAGCGAGTAGCCGAATTGGAGGCTGTGGTCGCAACGTTCGAAAGTAACCTCCATTCAACTATGAATGATGGCCGTTCTGTTTCGCAACCCGCTACACTTCTTTCCGCCAAGTATAAACTAGGTCGAAGAGCTCTACCGGCAGAGATCATTGCTTGGGATGTAGATGTTTTACCTGATGGCCGCGGACTGCCGAAAGGCCGTGGAACTGTTTTTGAGGGTGAACAAGAGTTTGCGGAGCATTGTGCGTCTTGTCATGGCGATTTTGCAGAAGGTGTCGATAATTGGCCTGTCTTGGCGGGCGGATTCGATACTCTTGCTGATGAAGATCCCGTAAAGACGGTCGGTTCGTATTGGCCGTATCTTTCGACGGTTTGGGATTATGTGCATCGTTCCATGCCATTTGGTGCTGCCCAAACTTTGAGTGACGACCAAGTGTATGCAATCGTCGCTTATATTTTGTATTCGAATGATCTTGTCGAGGAAGAGTTTGAATTGAACCACGAGAATTTTGGTGAATTTCAAATGCACAATTCAAAAGGATTTATAATCGATGATCGCAGCGATGTCGAATATACCCTTTGGCGAAATGAACCTTGTATGGAGAATTGCAAGCAGAATGTGGAAATTACGATGCGAGCTTCCGTGCTTGACGTAACCCCGGAGATCGAGTCGATAATGGAAGAAGAGAATGCATTAATCGGAACTGCTCTTGTCGATTCCGGACTACTTAAAGCTGGAGAAAAAGTTTTTAAGAAGTGTCAGGCCTGTCATCAAATTGGAACCGGTGCGTCCAATAAGGTAGGCCCTCATCTGAATGATATCTTCGGAAGGGAAATGGGTGGCTTGGATGATTTTAAGTATTCTCATGTGTTTCGGATTGCTGCGGAAGAAAATCGTATTTGGGATGAAGAGAGTATGGTCGCGTTCTTGAGCAAACCAAACGACTATCTTAAGGGCACTAAAATGGCTTTTGCTGGTCTAAAGAGGGCAGAAGATTTAGAGGCAATTGTTGCTTATCTTAGATCTGGAGGCAACTAGCGCGCTATTTTCTGGCTTTGTTAACTTCTGTATTTTGTAGCAAATCCAGGCGGATCCCATGCTGAAAAAACTGTAATATTTGATGGCGCGGCCGTGATCAT
>JAPORU010000001.1 GCA_026710045.1 Aestuariivita sp.
GACTGACACGTGTTGTCAATAAAAATGTGGCAAAAAACAGCGTGGGATTGCCTTGGACATATCATTCTCCGTGGTTGATCTGAGATTTATTATATGGTCTTGATAGATCCTGTCAATTCAGGACCGGGAAAAATAGTGAAACACCTTGTCGCCAATGGATGCGATCCCGCACCCTGCGACGGGATTCCGTCGCGTCACCAAGAGTTGGAACATCGCAACCGCCCATCCTTGCGCACAGGCGTCCGCCGTTTCGGGTCCGCCGCCCGTGTGGATTGCCATGTGGATCTTGGAGACCGCGGAGACCGCCTGGCGGACAACAGGGGTGCGGTGCGGACCGGCCCGCATCCACATGTCCCGCCCGATTACATCCGCCGTCTGGGGCCGCGCACCGTCACCGTCACATCGACCGTCTTCGCCCCATGCCAGTCCTTCACGGCCCGGGCCAGAAGGATCTCCGCCTTGTCCGGTCCAAAGAGGTTCTCATAGGCCAGAAACAGCGCGTCATACCGGCCGGCGGCAATCAGTTCCGTCACCTTCGCATCGCGCAGGAAGGCGACCTGGTTCGCAAAGGTCTCCCGCCACGCCGGGGACGACGGGATGATCGTCATCAGCCATTCCAGCTGGGCACTGATGCGGCTCTGGTCCTCCGTGCTCAGGACCAGCGGCTCGGGACGCACCCCGAAACGCGCGAGATCCGCCGTCAAGGCGCGCTCCACAAGATAGGGCGCGGTCTTCATCCCCGCATCGGCCGCCCGCTGCTTCGCCTGCACCCACTCCGCATCCGTGCAAGAGACATAGAACGTGCGCCGCTCGCCCCGTGTCATTCCGTGGACTCCGGTTCAAACGGACGGTCATCGGCATATAACTCGTAGAGAATCTGGAGGGCCTCCTCGACACTGGGATCCCCGTCCGTGCGACTGTGAAACAGCGCCTCCAGACGCTCCCGCACCGTTTCGACATTCCGTACCAGATCCCGTTGCTCCTGCGGCGTCAGGACCAGGGGCGTGTAGGGTGCGGGCGTGCGGTCCTGCAGGGCGCAGGTCATGACAAACTCCGAGACGCTCACGCCCACCGTCTCCGCGCGGGCCCGGATCCGCTCCCAGTCTGCGGGATCCCGGCAATAGACCGGCCGGCCCCGTTTCATCCCGCACCCTCTGCTCCGTCCGACCGCGCCGGATCGCTCCGCATCCGCAAGGCCACCCGGCGCACCGCCGCGATCCAGTCCGCGTCCTCCCCGCGTTCCGCCAACCGGAGACGCTCGACTTCACAGAGCGTCAACACCGCGGTCTCGATCCGCTCCAGCCGGGCCGCCAGCGTCCCGAGCGACGGTCCCTCGGGAGCCTCCGACGCCAACGCCCGCCGGACGACATAGCCACTGGCCGACATCCCGGCGGCCGCGGCCCGGGCCCGGACGAGGGCCCACTCGCTCTCCGTTGCCTTGACCGCCCGCTGCTTGCGGAGGACCTTCCCCGTCATCATCCCCTCCACTCTCTGTCCATCTCTTTATGTCAATCTCTATGTAAGAAACGATGGGTGTATTCTCTATGTCATCAAAAATTCCGATCGGAGAAACGATCGGAGAAAAATATATGTTCGATATTCCATACAAGCTTACCCATACCGAAGGCAACATGAAAAATAACACAAAAAATGCCATACGCCCGGCTTTCTGGAGGCACAGTCTTTTCCGAAAATGCAACTTTCTATCAGAGATGATCCGGCCACAACCTCTAGGCAAGACCTGTATAATCCACTTGCACTCCGCTGTAACCAGTTGTATTGACAGACTTAATGAGAGGAATAAGAGACGCTATGTAAGGCCAGTCGGCTTAAGATCTGGAAAATTTATGGGTTACACCGGCGAAACCACTACAGCACCGCCTCAAGAAACAACTGGTTATCCGCCGTCCGGCCGAGGTCCGTTTCCTTCCCTGACAGAAGCGGCGCAATCCGCTCCCACATCGCATCCGTCACAACGGCTCGGTCCGTGTTCCTTGTTCTCCTCTCTCAATCGCTCACACCGCCTGCTTGTCCGGGCGACCCTGAGAGGGATCGTAACAGAAATCCAAGAACGTTCAAAAGCAGATGTCCACGGGCCCTAGTACTTCTCGTGCGCTAAACCGCCTTTCAGATACTGCAGAATGGCAACAGGAAAGTAAGGTGCCCTTACACGAAACAGGATCGGGATCTCCTGGCCCAAGATATCGTAGCTGCGAACCGGTGGTAATCTCTCCGTTTCGTCACGATCCAAATCAACAACAAGAGCAATCTGAGCGGGTCCATGTGTGTGTGCACGCAATAAACCCACTCCCCTTGCCTCAATGAAACCTTTGATCTCCGATGGCGCATCAGCCACCAGACCCGATGATCCAAGCGATACGATCGTCTGATCATCGGAAACAAGCAATGCACCTCCCGAGATCAGTTCCAAGGCAAGAGAGGACTTACCACTCATGGCCCGCCCCATTATCAGGACAGCGCGACGATGAAACGCAACACAGCTTGCATGTAGAACCTGCTGCATCGCCTCGTTACATCCCATGGAACTCCGTTCTGACATACAGATTCCCTCACACCCATCCACGGTCAAACGGAGAAGGACAGACCGATTGAAAATCGGAGACATCTAACTGTTCGTGAACAGATCATGATACTGTTCTCGCAACTGGACCTTGAGAACTTTTCCCATCGAATTTCGTGGAAGTTCCGGAATCATAAGCAATTTCTTCGGTCGTTTATAGCCTGCGAGTTTTCCCTGAATCTCAACAGACAAGGCATCACTACAAAAAATGGCCCGTGATACAACCAGCAAACCGACGACAGCCTCACCAAAATCAGGATGAGGGACGCCAATGACGGCCGATTCCTGAACACCCTCAACGCTGTTCAGCAAAGTTTCAATCTCTTTCGGATAAACATTGAGGCCGCCGGAAACAATGACATCTTTGCTGCGTCCAACAATTTCAATGTAACCTTCGTTATCCTTGCAAGCGAGATCTCCGGTCATGAAATATCCATCCTGTCGAAATTCTTCTGCCGTTTTCACGGGATTATTCCAGTACCCACAAAAAACATTTGGCCCCTTCACCTCCAAAATACCAACGTCACCTGTTGAAACTTCCAAGCCTGTATGTGCATCACGGATTCGCACATCCACATCTGGAAGCGGACAACCAACAGTGCCCGCTTTTCTCTCGCCATCATAAGGATTTGAGGCAATCATGTTGGTTTCGGTCATACCGTAACGTTCCAGAATGCGATGACCCGTCCGTTGTTCAAACCGCAGAAGCGTCTCCTTCAGCAACGGCGCACTGCCAGAAACAAACAGGCGCATATTACGAACGCACTCGGCATCCAGACGACGATCATTCAACAATCGTGTGTAATAAGTTGGCACACCCATCATTGTCGTACATTGTGGTAAGAATTCGATCGCGGCATCAACGGTAAATTTCGGCACATAGATCATCGAACTTGCGGACAACATCACAACATTCGTGGCGACAAAAAGGCCATGCGTATGAAAAATCGGAAGCGCATGAAACAACACATCACGATCCGAAAACCTCCATAACTTGACGAGGGTGCTCGCATTCGACAGCAAATTCGCGTGTGTCAGCATCGCCCCTTTAGAACGTCCTGTCGTTCCGGAGGTGTAGAGAATCGCGACGATGTCATGTGTCTGCCTGTCTGCGCTTGCAAAATACTCGGAAACCTGCGCGGCCTTTTTAATAAGGGTTCCATCCTTTTCGGCCCCGAGTGTCTCCAATCCTACCTTATTTTTCTGCATGACTGAAGCGTATCGAGAGAGACACGCAGGGTCGCACACAAAAAGTACTGCGGCTGAATCAGAAATAAAGTAATCCACCTCATGCAGTGTGTAGGCCGTGTTTAAGGGCACGAATATCGCTCCGAGACGCAAACACGCCAAATAGAGGGCAATCGAATCCAGCGATTTTGGAACCTGCGCAACAACACGATCGCCCGGCTGAACATCCAGATCGTTTAATACATTTGCGAAACGACCCGATTCTGCGATAATCGATCCATATGTCCACGCAGCACCATCCGTTTCCACGACAGCAAATGTCGAACTCGGATCAACGTCACCAAGAAGACTATCAAAAAGATTTGCCATACGGGATCAACCTCGCGAGCCGATTAGACAATCATCGTTGCAATCATATCAAACTTCATTCCCATCGAACCTATATGTGAAGAAAGAAAACATGAATTCCCATCGCTTTATCAGCCACAACATATCATTCGCGAATTATTTTTTCATTACCGATACCAGATGAGAATTAACCCTTGTGATTTCATCCTTGATTCACATACATGCAGAACAAACGACACATAAGAGCGTCCAATTACCCGTCTTTGCTGGTCGAATTGTTCAGGAAAGACCTGATACACGCGTCATCCGCTTGCCGTTTGACGCGATTGAATGAGATTCAAAACGGGAAAGATCAAAATACAAGATGATAATCCGACGCCGTCGCCCCGCCCAACATGAGGGTCCGCGTCTCCACGCTGGAGTTCGAGCCCGGAGTTTTCCTGTAATGGGACATGCACATCCGTTCCTACCCGAATCAAGAATATCGAAAGCCAAGGGTATTCTTCCACTTTAGACAGAAGGTGATAGAAATCTCATGTCGACGTAAGAGAATGCGCTCATCGATGTAAACAGTGTCCGATCTATCGGCGTCTCACCACCCCAATGCCCCTATATGCAGCCAACCACGCATAGTCCCCTACTGAGTTCGACGATCATCCATTCAACACGTGCCTCACGACGTATATTTTTTATTCAAATTCGCCGTCGAAAGTATTTTCTTGGGAGTTGGCCCTTTCATGCGGAGACGAAAATCCAACATGAGTTCATTGAATGACATCAAAGGGAAAGAGATCCCAATACTGAATCGACGATGTCGATAACGATCCGCTCTGACAGCGTAAAATGGAGAAGCCAGACAATGCATCTGGGACGCGTAAATCCGCACTTTCGACTCGAGAATCAGGGCATCAATGGTTTAGGCTGTGTTCACTACAACTTATGTGAACCCGCACTTGTTGAAGCAGCCATCAGGCGTGATGAGGGATGGATCGGCAAGGGCGGATCACTGAGGGTGACAACTGGAAAATACACCGGGCGCTCTCCGAAAGACAAGTTTACGGTACAGTCAAAGGAGACCATCAATGACATTTGGTGGGACAATAACAATGCGATGAGCCCGGAAGGCTTTGAAGCGCTCCACTCCGACGTTCTTGACCACCTGAAGGGAAGAGAATGCTTTGTACAAGATCTCTTTGCTGGCGCAGACCCAATCCATCGAATCTCCGTTCGGGTGATCACGGAATTTGCCTGGCACGCTCTGTTTATTCGACACTTGCTACGCCGCCCCGAGACGTCACAGCTGGATGTCTTCCATGCAGAGTATACAGTCCTCAATTGCCCGAATTTCAAGGCGAACCCATCACGTCACGATTGCTCTTCTGAAACCGTCATCGCCCTGGATCTCAACAAGAAAATCGTGATCATTTCCGGAACCGAATATGCTGGCGAAAACAAGAAATCCATCTTTTCACTTCTGAACTATACCTTGCCAGAGAAAGGCGTCATGCCGATGCATTGCTCCGCCAACCATGCCACCGATGATCCCGATGACACTGCGGTCTTCTTCGGATTGTCAGGCACGGGCAAGACCACACTTTCCGCCGATACGAACCGCGTTCTCATCGGTGACGATGAACACGGCTGGTCAGATCACGGGATCTTCAACCTGGAAGGTGGATGCTACGCAAAGACAATTTCATTAAATGCGGAGGCGGAGCCTCAAATCTATGCAACAACCGGGAAATTCGGAACAATTATTGAGAACATGATATTTGATCCTGAGACGCGCGAGCTCGATTTTGACAACGACTGCCTCACCGAGAATATGCGCTGCGCCTACCCACTTGAATATATTCCCAACGTTTCCAAGAACGCCGTCAGTGGTCATCCAAAGAATATTATTATGCTGACCTGCGACGCTTTTGGTGTATTGCCACCGATCGCGCGTCTCACTTCCCCTCAGGCAATATATCACTTCTTATCGGGTTTTACGGCCAAGATTGCCGGGACAGAACACGGCGTAACCGACCCCCAACCAACTTTTTCAGCGTGTTTCGGAGCACCTTTCCTACCACGACGACCCGAAGTCTACGGCAACCTATTGAGGGAAAAGATCGCCAGACACAAAACCACCTGTTGGCTGGTAAATACAGGTTGGACAGGCGGCGCGTACGGTACGGGTTGTCGCATGCCGATCTCGGAAACACGATCCATTCTCTCAGCCGTGCTCAACGGAGACATTACGGGCTCATCTTTCCGCAAGGACGTGAATTTCGGATTTGAAGTCCCTGAATCGGTCCCCGGTGTTTCCGACGTCCGTCTCAATCCACGTCAAACGTGGGACGACAAACCGGCTTACGATCAACGCGCCGACAAACTTCTGCGCATGTTCCACACGAACTTTGAGCAATTCTTGCCTTACGTTGATGATAATGTGAAGGCGATTGCGCTCAATTGAATTTTTTGATCAAGAAAGACGGAGGTTCCACTATTGCCGTTGATCGGATGTGGGTAAAATAGACGACAGACCACAATTGAGATCAGTCCATGGACCATCTAAAGCACGACTTGACTGTTATACATCACAATCAGGACCCTGTGCACACCAAAATGCTCTATTTGACAACGCGCAACGAAGAGGCCGTGAGCGCTTAACCTTAAATGCGCCGGAACGAACATAATGAATGGACCGAAGAATGGCCGTCTGTGTGTCAGAACTGTTGACGAATAGAA
>JAPORU010000191.1:0-5284 GCA_026710045.1 Aestuariivita sp.
GACACGGGAAGGGGTCGAACGGGTGGTGCTCGAGGCGACCGGGCGGCTGCATCGCAGGATTCCGATCGGCTGGGGCGCGGTCCTTGCGGGTCCGGGAGTCCCACACCCTGGCGACTGCGTTTTCCATTCTCTCATCGGTGCCGGGCGTGGGGCTGATCACCGCCGCCTCCCTGATCGCCCGATCCTGTCCCCGATGGGCGAACGGGGGTCCCTGACCCACCGGAAGAGCGCGGCCCGGATCGGTGTCGCGCCCTTCGCCGCAGACAGCGGAAAGCTCAAGGGATCCCGACATATCCGGGGCGGCCGCGACCGACCCCGCACCGTGCTCTACAGGACCGCCTTCTCGGCAACGTTTCACAACCCCGACATGATCGCCTTCTACCAGCGCCTGCGGAACGGCGGCAAGCCGCACAAGGTCGCCCTCGTGGCCGTGATGCGCAAGATGATCGTCCTCATCAACGCCCTGCTGCGCGACCAGCGCCACTGGGAGAACCGGACGCCGCTCACGGGCGTCTGAGTTCCGGGCGTGTGACGCCCGACCTCTTTTAACGGATTGTGGCGTCCGGACCCGGTCCGAGAGGCCCGGTTCGGCTAGAATGACGCTGCCCAAACCGGGGATAACGCCGGGATAACTTTGGAATAAGGTCCAGAAAACCGCAAAAAAGTCGCAAAAAAGTCGATTTTGGGGGTTGCACGCCATCATGGATGCTTTTGTGCGCTCCGCGATCAGTTATCCCTCAAACTGCTCAATGACTTCAAAGACATGGAACACCCGTTCACCCGTGGCTGTGGCGGTATCGATTTTCCTCTCGAGACTGACGCGGTTGATGGACCGGCCCTTGCGGATCATGACGACCTCAATGGGTTGCGCAGAGATCGTCCCAGATGATCGATACGCACTACTAGACCATCACCGGAACATGCATAATCGAGAAGGGATGATAAACCGTCGTGTGTCATCTTCGCATCGGAGACGATGTCCTCGAAAATGCGAAGGACGCTTGTGCTGGTCGTACTGTCTCCAAAACGAACCTCTTCTGGATGGAGGAGAAGCAGCTTATCCGAGACGTCACCGAGGAACAGTGTTTTCGGATGTGGTCGATCGTCGTGTAGGAGATTCCCGTAAAGGTACGGGACAGCATTCGGGATGTTAAAGTAAAAAAAGCGCGGAAGTTGCCTTGAGCGGATCACATCGTGCCTTGCGATCTCTGAAGTACCTTAAGTCCACTGGGATCCCGATCTAACAAAAGAAGGGCACTCGTCATAGCGTGACTGACAAGAACATCCCCAAAAGAAAATTCTAACGTCTCGCTTAAAGAAGATGTATGGCGTTTTTATCAAGCCGCATCGTTACATAGAGCATATGTCTTACGCGATCTTTTGCCCAAATACGGATTAATTGCGAATTAACTACGAAGACTATTTTCCAAAGATTTTATCTAACTGCTTCTTTGCTTTACGTTTATGTTTCTTCTTGATATGAAACGCAACATAGGCAAGAGCCGCTGCCAGAACTCCTACGTCGTCTGTATATCCTATAACCGAGGTTAAATCTGGTATAGCGTCCAGTGGGCTAATAAAATAGGCGAGTGCTCCATAAATAGCGGTTTTATGTTTTAAAGGGGTATCTGGGTCTTGCGCGCAGTAATAGGCGGTTAGTACTTTTTGAATTGGTTCTCGTCCGGCAGCTTTACTGAAATTCTTAATTTTTTCCCAGAAACTTTCTTCTTAAAAATGGAAGAGTTAGAAATAAAACTCCAGAAAAAACTTCTACGAAAGGATTGTATAAATATTGTATAGAAGGTGAAACGCCTAACTCGGGAGGGGAGAAAATTAGAGCTATTGTTATTCCAGACAAAATTAATCGACAAATTAAAATTGTAACTGTTATGTGGAAAGGCAATAAAGGAGAATGAAAATGTCTGAGTATCGCTATACTGAATGCGGTTTGAATAATGTAGTTATAAAAGGAGCAGAACAGGGTATAGATGAAACCGGCGAAAAATATGTCATAATACCAGACATAAAAGGTCTTCACAAAAAAATTGCACGACACATTATTCAGAGTTCAAATAAGATTAATGGAAATGAGTTAAGATTTCTTAGGAGTGAAATAGGTTTGACGCCAGAAGAACTTGCTGAAATTCTTCACGTAAAAGTTTCAACTCTAATTGGTTGGGAAAAGGGTGACGCAAAGATTTCAAAAATTTCAGAAACAGTAATTCGAATACTGACAGCTCAAGAATTGAATCTTGATGAACATGTCGGCGTTAGAAAAGTTGCTCGTCAAGTTGCTCGTCAAGTTTCTTATCGCAGACCCGAACAAATTCAAGATTTTTGTGTGGATGAAAATAGACTTTTTCAACCCGGAGTGCTTGAACTTTCCTAAATCTGTTTGGATTAAAGATTAAGAAAATGAGCCGTCTTGTAAAGACGGCTTTCTATTTACCGACTCAAAAAGAACCGTTATATTCCTAATCTAATGAATTAGGAAAATTCTCACCACCAAAATTTCTCGATCTCTGAGACTCAAAAATCTCAAGATTCAGATTTCTTTTTCTCTTGCCTTCTCCTACGGCATTCATCTTCTTTGATAGCATTATCCCATTTAACTTTATCTCTCCAAATTATCCATCTGCCTCTTAAGTACCCATACGCTCGTAACGTTTCAGAACAATAGGCAGCGCAATTAAGATCGTGGCCAATATGGTTTTCTTGACCAGGAGGTCTGATCTTCATCCAATTTTTATATTTCTTAGAAAGAATTCCAAATCTTAAATTATTACTTTCTGGCGGCCTTTTTGTGTAATCCACAGGAGGAATAGATGCCCAGTCATTGAGGATTCTACCGCATCTTTGCATATCTTCTAATTCTACAATCGATCTTCTGTCTAAGTTCCATAAAAATGAAGAATATAATAACAATGGCTAAAAACAAACCTAGATATGATATTGCGGGTTCAACAAATGGCGGTGGGTTATTTCCAAATACTTTTATGAATTCTTCTCTCAACCCCAGATTATGAATAATATTCATTAAATCAATGATTCCTAGTGCCGAACACTATATCTAGTCTTTGCAAAAATCGTCGAGACTACTGAAATTTTACGAGCAATCTCTTGATTTGCAGTAAAGAATGCCTGTAAAAGTGGATCTAAATAGCTTCTTGACTCCAAACTTCTCTCTCGCTAAATTAACTACGTAAGTCCCCGACAAGACCTCTGACCGTAAGTATTCGTGCTATCCCGCGCGTTGGCCGCCAGAGTTCAATTTAGAGATTTTTAGAGATCGAAAACCAATCTTACATAATCTGAGCTGAGCAGGAAGGGACGGGATCTTACGTTAAGGAATTTTGCGGTGTCGTTTTACAATGTTGAGGATCGTTCAATAGGCTATGATAAAACATAAAATGAAAGATATTGGAGCCGCTTGTAAATACAAGATAAGGTCACTCAACCCAATTTCTACCGATAATCCAAAGATGCAAAATGCCCGTATTGAGCGGTTTTGCAACGATGTCGCAGGTGAGTTTTTTACTTCCTTCGCTGCAATTTCTGCATAATGTAAATGTCATTAAGGTCAATGATATAGATGCTTTCCGTGTTGCGATCGAAATAATTGCCGATCGTTGGTCCGTCCGCGAGCTGATGGTAGCTTACTGCTTGAACCGCATCAACATTATGGACACCACCACTTACAATATCCTGAAACAAAAATATGATGTTCGATGGCAAGAAAAATTTATATGGGAGCAAAAGCTTGACCGTCCAGGATTTATCGATCCAAAAGTGATGAAGCAGTTCAATTTCGGAAACGCACTGTTGAGTGTGATTAACCGACATGTCCGTGACAATGCTCTTTCTCACATCAAGGCTGCTACACTGTTGGGTTCTAAATCACGTGCAGCGGAGTCGTTGCTCAAGCTCTTTGAAATGAAGCACAACTTGTTTGTCCTGGAAAATGCATGATGTATCGGCTTGATGCCAATGTCTTGATCCTTGCAGACGCCGATTTTTATTGGTGTTGGAATGGCCAATATCCCCCATCAGCCTGTCGACTCTGCAACGGATATTAAGCACCTCCATGCCCGGTTTGAGACTTAAATGATCAGCTAAACAGTGTTGTTCCACCATCTGAAAGAAACCCTGAAATCCCATGTCCGAGATCACCTTTTTGACCCAAGGCGGCGTGACTGTGTCGCGCCGCAGTACATCCGCCACGTTCGGCTCCGCAAGCGATGAACTGATTGACCGGCTCGACAGCTGCCGTGGAGCGCTCTTCCAGTCAAACTACGAGTATCCCGGGCGCTACAACCGTTGGGAGTTCGGCTTTTCCGATCCGCCCCTGATGATTGAGGCGCGTGGCCGCGAGATGCGGTTGCGGGCGCTCAATGCGCGCGGGGCGGTTCTGGTACGCATGATTCGTCCGATGCTTGAGGAGGTCAAGGCGATTGTCGCGATGGAAGAGGCCGAGGATGACTTGGTTTTGCGCATCCGTGAGCCAAGTTGTGTCTATGATGAAGAGCAGCGCACGCGGGCGCCGTCGGTCTTTTCCGTGCTGCGGGCGGTGTCGGAACTTTTTCAGTCCGACCAGGATGATCATTTGGGGCTTTACGGTGCCTTCGGCTATGATTTGGCCTTCCAGTTCGAACCGATCGAACTGAAACTGCCCCGGCCTCGGCATCAGCGCGACCTCGTGCTGTTTCTGGTCGATGAGCTGCTGATCAGTGACCTTTACACCACACGCGCGCATCGGCTGTCCTATGAATTCGAGAAAGACGGTGAAACCACGTGTGGCATTGGCGGCGGTGGTGCCAACGCGCCTTTCCGCTGTGGTCCCGAAAACGTGCCGCGCGGCGATCACGCCCCTGGCGAATATGCCAAGTTGGTGCGGGCTGCCAAGGAACGGTTTCGCCGAGGCGATCTATTCGAAGTGGTGCCAGGTCAGGTGTTTTATGAGCCCTGCCGCGACGCGCCATCGCAAATCTTCCGGCGCCTGAAACGGGCCAACCCGGCACCGTTTGGTTTCTTCATGAATCTCGGGGAAGCCGAATATCTTGTCGGTGCCTCGCCGGAGATTTTTACCCGCGTCACCGGCCGGAGGGTCGAGACCTGTCCGATTTCTGGTACGATCAAGCGTGGTGCAGACGCCATTGAGGACAGTGAGCAGATCCTGAAGCTGCTGCAATCGAAAAAGGACGAAAGTGAGTTGACCATGTGCTCGGACGTGGACCGCAACGACAAGAGCCGGGTGTGCGAGCCGGGCTCGGTCCGGGTCATCGGG
>JAPORU010000191.1:5321-6763 GCA_026710045.1 Aestuariivita sp.
CGGGCGGCGGCAGATCGAGATGTATTCGCGCCTCATCCATACCGTCGATCATATCGAAGGACGACTACGCGAGGGGATGGATGCCTATGACGCGTTCCTGAGCCACACCTGGGCGGTCACAGTCACTGGTGCGCCTAAGCTCTGGGCGATGCGGTTCATTGAGGCGCATGAGAAGTCGACGCGTTTATGGTATGGCGGTGCAATAGGCGCGGTGCTCTTTAACGGTGATATGAACACCGGTCTTACACTGCGTACAATCCGCATTAAGGATGGGGTCGCCGAGGTGCGGGCCGGGGCGACACTTCTGAACGACAGCGACCCCGATGAGGAAGAGGCGGAAACCGAACTCAAGGCCTCCGCAATGCTATCCGCCGTGCGCGGCGAGACGCGCGGCGACGGGGCCAATGTCCAAAGCGAGCGTTTGCCTTTGGGGCAGAGTCGTCGGGTCCTGCTCGTCGATCACGAAGACAGCTTCGTTCATACGTTGGCGAACTATATTCGGCAAACTGGGGCGACGGTCACAACTACGCGGAGCCCGGTCGAATCTGTGATCTTCGACCAGATTGTGCCTGACCTCGTGGTGCTTTCCCCGGGGCCCGGTAGACCTTCTGACTTTGATTGTCTCGCCACGATAGACGAGGTGCTGCGGCGCGGTCTGCCGCTGTTCGGCGTGTGCCTGGGTCTGCAGGCCATCGCTGAATATCATGGGGCCGAGTTGGCCCGGTTGGACAAGCCAATGCATGGCAAGATCTCCCGCATCAGGGTGACGCAGTCCGGCACCGTGTTTGCCGGGTTGCCCGAGGTGGTGACCATCGGCCGATACCACTCGTTGTATGTCCGTGCCGACAGCTTGCCGGAGGCGTTGGAGATTACGGCCCGAGGCGATGACGGCGTGGTCATGGCTCTCGAACATCGTGACCTGCCGATTGCGGCGGTGCAGTTTCATCCCGAATCCATCATGTCGTTGGGTCAGGATACTGGTATCCGCATGATAGAGAATGTGATCACCCGGCTGGTCGATCGGGCGGCATCCGAATCGAGGGCTGTTTGAGACTGGTGCTTTGTGTTAGACGTCCCGCGTAATAGGGATGTTTCCGAACGTCCGGTGCAAATCCCTTGGGCAAGGCTTTTATTGCAAGTGGAGCAACCGGCGTCAACCATGCCGCTCGTCAGGACAGTCGTATTTCTCGATCAGGGCAACGCGTTCCCTTGCCTTGGCAACCCTGACACCGGCCATGATGATCACGTCGTCATCGACCTTGAACCTATGCATCAGTTGCGCCAGTTCAGAAGCCGTTTCTCTGCAGTGCCGATTAGCCAGTTTACGATCAACCCCAGAATTGACAGCATCCCCACACCTGCGATCAATTGATCGGTTGCCATCAAGTTACCCGCAAGAAGCACATAAGCGCCGATCCCGAATTCGGCACCGATCATTTCGG
>JAPORU010000127.1 GCA_026710045.1 Aestuariivita sp.
CACCCGAAGTCTCGGTGCGATATGCCTTTGCCAGTGTCGCACCAGCCCTCGCGGCAACGACATTGATTTTGGTATCGGGGTTCGGTGTGTTGGGTCTATCGGGATTTGCTCCAACGAATCAAATGGGTCAACTTACCGCACTCGTTATCGCACTGGCACTGGCATGCGATTTTCTGTTCCTGCCTCCATTGCTAATATCGTTGGAGCATTTGAGAGACAAATTGGCAAAAGGTATCAACACGACTTGAACCCTGCCACAAGATTAGACTCTCCACGCTATTGTTCGTGCGACGTGTTGCCGCTACCCAAATGCGACAACATGAGAAATGCGTATGCGTTAACATTTATCGCTCTCGGCTCAATCTCGAGCGCGAAGTGATGGATGCGGCGAAACAATGCCAACATACCTGATCGTCCGAAAGTCGCTGTGATAGGTCTAGAACTCCAACGCAATAATTTCTCTAGCTTTTCGATCGATACCAATTTCTCCGCTTGTAAGGCAGCGATCAGTGCTTGCCAGCCATCGTTGTCCTTAAACCACCCGGTGTCGCTATAAATCGTGCTGGCAGAAAAGATTTGCACCTCTATGCGCTGCATATTACCGCTGCCACCAATGTCCATTTGTAGCCCAAATTGCATGTCTTGCGGGAGCTGTCTCTTGGTCAAGCGTTTCGTAAGATGCGTAAGGTTTGGCAATGGGCTTTTGTGATCAACACGCCATAAGAATCGACATATAGAGGGAAGGTCCCGATAACCAAGTATAGTCAGGCGGATCATCGAAGGATTCTGTTGGGAAAGTCCAATTGCGCCAATGCGTTGCCCAGCCTCCAATGCGTCACATAGGCGTTGTACCTCGCCAAAATGACTTCGATCTAGTTCACCGAAATCCTTGTTGATTAAGCTTTCGATCAACGAGAGATCTGATACGCTCCCGCCCTTCACATTGTTTGCCGCCGACTTTTGCGTGCGAGGATAAAATAAAATCCAAGGGGCCGCCTCTTCACGACTTGTCGGCCAAATCTCATATTGAAGAAGCAATCGATTACCGATCTCGGATCGGAACTCCTCAGACTCCTCCGCTACCATTCTTAGCACACGAGAGACCTTACTCGACGCGGTTGCAGCACTTTGCCCTTGCGAGATTTCGTGAAAACACTCAATAGCCTCGCTTTGCTCCAAGACTGATACGATCATGACGAGTGGCGAGGTGGCGGCATCAACTGGATGCCCGACCAATAATGGGTAGCCTGCGAGTGATGACGGCAGTTGCACGGCACACTCATATAGCCTCTGCATCCCAGCATCGGAGATAGGGAGCTGTGACATAAAGCTCTTCAGCCTGCCGAACAATTCACCGAGCGAATGTGCCTCGGCGCAAATTTTGTGTTCGCTCTTTTTCCATTCCTCGTAAAAAGCCATGCCATTCCTCAGGGTATCATGGTATAGTTTTGCCCACGCTGTAATTCCAATCACATAACGTTCGCATCTGTATTCCGATGGTACTGCTCACGATAACGTTCTTATAAACCATAAAATGCGGCAGCACTTGCCTGCGTGTCTGGTGTGATCCCCGCTTTAGGTAGAACATTGGGTTTAAGTAGTCTTCTCACAAAGTTCCGTAGGTGCACACTATAGCAATGTCCAAAAACCCTACATTTACGATCAAACCGACGTTATTGTCCATTATCGTTTTCCTGCGTTGTATGGGCAACGCTCGCACGTTCTGAAAATAATGCCCACACGAAAGAAACAGTATTTCGTGTCGGTGATTGATCGCGACGATGTTCGACATAGCATTCCGAGTTGGATAACATATCCTGAAGCCGATTGGTGTACTCCTGTGCCATGCTTTATGTCATACTCTCGCAAACCCGATCATATTCGAATGGTGCGCTACACACGATCCGCGGAGTATGATGCAAACTGGTTACCGATATCGAAATACCGAGGTTGTTAAAGACACAATTGACACCCATTTCACGACTCGACACGCATAATATACATTGTCGATACAGGATACATGCATCTGTGTTGACAGTTGGGCGTTCGCTCAAGTATCTCCGCTCACGCTGCATATTTCTGTGAGCCGTTAATGTTCACTACGTCATTTCCATTTTTTTTGTTTCTTGCGATATCTGTTGTTCTGACGACTCCCGCAAGATCGCAGGACACATTGAAGGTTATCACAACCTTTACCGTTATTGCGGATATTGCCTCGAATATCGCCGGAGATGCGGCCGACATTTCCTCAATCACGAAACCCGGAGCAGAAATCCACGGTTATCAACCAACCCCCCAAGATCTCGTCCGAGCCTCTGATGCGGATCTGATTCTGTCAAATGGTCTCAACCTCGAACTCTGGTTTGAGCAATTTCTAGAAAAACTCGACTCAATCCCGTCAATCATTGTCTCCGACGGAATTGAACCAATCGCAATTCGTTCGGGATCCTATGAAGGCTTGCCAAACCCTCATGCCTGGATGGGGCTTGACAACGCGATCATCTACATCAACAACATCGTTCGCGCTCTTTCTGTTCACGATCCTGAAAATGCGGACATATACGTCCGTAACGGCGCACACTACAAAGATCAACTTCGCGCGACGATTGACCCACTCCGAGACGCCGTAAGGCAAATTCCAAGAGCTCGGAGATGGCTTGTGACATGTGAGGGAGCCTTTAGTTATCTTGCACGTGATTTTGGACTGCAAGAATTGTATTTATGGCCGATGAACGCCGATCACGTCGGCACTCCGCAGCAGGTGCGCAAGGTGATTGACGGAGTTCGGAAGCAAAATATTCCGGTTGTGTTTTGTGAGAGTACCGTCAATCACGCTCCGGCCAAACAAGTGGCCCGAGAAACAGGGGCAAAATTTGGAGGGGTTCTTTATGTCGACAGCTTATCCGATCAAGATGGTCCCGTGCCAACCTATCTTGACTTACTGAAGGTCACGTCAGCCACCGTTGCGAATGGACTTACAGCCGATCGTGAATGACACAGAACGAACAGATGCCGAGATCAATGCAGGACATTGTGTCGGCACCCATATCCAATATTGACAATACCATCATAACCATCATGATCTTCATTAATTCTGTCGATCATGACGCCTAGGGAACATGCATCAACTGCGCCTCGAATCGCCTTGATTTGTCGTTTCATTGAGAATCTGGCACGTTCTATTAACATCCGTGCATTACACCATATGGGAATCACATTAATACCGGCACCCAACGAATAATGGATACTGTATTGAACCCGCCATGAATCCTTATGCAAACAGAGACATGCGGTTATGATGTTCACGTTCCATGACATTATCGATTTGTATTCGGAACAAATCTACCTCACCTTGAAAAAATTTTATGTTAGTAAGTTAGTAAAGGAAATACTTCGTGGCAAAACCTCAGATGTGTGTATTAGACATCTTTCTGCAAGGTAAATCGAACGTGATTGATGACCTGATACGCAACTCGGTCTCTTACGCATCCTAAAATCTCATGTTCAACGAAAAAGCGTCCTTCAGCTCATCCGATTCAAACAGAGCCGATACCCCGGAAGACGGCCTGGTTCTACGCGAGATTACCGTCACGTATCGGAATGGTCACACGGGTATCGTTGACGCAAGCTTCGATGTGCCATCTGGAACCGTTACCGCGTTGGTCGGAGTGAATGGCGCAGGGAAATCAACACTCTTCAAAGCCATCATGGGACTTGTGCCCTTGATATCCGGTGACATTCGAATTCTAGGACAGGATGTCAAGACTGCACTTCGCAACAATATCGTATCCTATGTTCCTCAGTCCGAGGATGTCGATTGGTCTTTCCCGGTGCTTGTCGAAGATGTCGTCATGATGGGACGCTATGGCCATATGAACATGTTGCGACGTCCACGCCGCGTTGACCATGACGCTGTACGCGTCGCCCTGGAACGAGTCAGTATGCAGGAGGCGCGTCATCGGCAGATCGGCGAATTATCGGGGGGACAAAGAAAACGTGTCTTTCTGGCGCGTGCCCTGGCCCAAGACAGTCAAGTCATTTTATTTGACGAACCCTTTACGGGCGTTGACGTGAAGACCGAAAGGCAGATCATTGCCCTCTTGAGCGCATTGCGCGATGACGGCAGGATCATGCTGGTATCCACTCATAACCTTGGATCCGTACCGGAATTTTGTGATCGAACTGTGCTCGTGCGCGGGACTGTTCTTGCTCACGGTCCGACTGAGGACATATTTACGCATAAAAATCTTGAGCACGCTTTCGAAGGAGCATTGCGACATTTCACTCTCGCCGGTACAGATTTGCATGAAGACGAGGATGGACGTGCGATCACGATCTTGACAGACGATGAGCGACCGTTCGTTCAGTATGGGAACAAGACGCAAACACACGAGCGCGAACACGAAGAATGAATATTCTTCTCGAACCATTTTCTTACAACTACATGTTCAACGCAATGTTTGTATCGGCATTGGTTGGTGGCCTATGCGCTTTCATGAGTGTCTTCTTGATGTTGAAGGGTTGGTCATTAATTGGCGACGCGCTTGCTCATTCCGTCGTTCCGGGTGTCGCCGGAGCCTACATTCTGGGATTGCCCTTTGCACTTGGAGCTTTTGCATCGGGTGGACTCGCAGCCATGACGATGCTGTTCATCTCAGAACGTTCCAAGTTAAAGATTGACGTCGTCATTGGTATCATCTTCACCTCTTTTTTTGGTCTTGGATTATTCATTATCTCGGTCAATCCCGTTTCCGTCTCTGTGCAGACAGTCATTATGGGGAACGTTCTCGCGATTTCACCGGCGGACACGTTACAGCTTCTACTGATTGGTATTATTTCATTTGTTGTGCTGCTCGTAATCTGGAGAGACTTGATGGTCACCTTCTTTGATGAGATCTATGCCCGAACGGTCGGATTGAGGCCTCAGGTTCTAAAGGCGATTTTCTTTGTTCTGTTGTCGGCCTCTATCGTTGCCGCCATGCAAACTGTGGGTGCATTTCTCGTCATAGCCATGGTCGTGACTCCCGGCGCCACGGCCTATCTTCTCGCGGATAAGTTTCCGCGACTAATTATTATCGCTATTGCGATCGGCACTTTTTCATCCTTTTTTGGCGCCTACATCAGTTATTTTCTCAACGGCGCGACAGGTGGGATCATTGTCATTTTACAAACCATGATTTTCTTCATGGCATTTCTGTTCGCACCCAAGCACGGCTTACTCGCTATGAACACTCAACGTCGGCGCCATGTCACACAGTCTCCTGATGGACATTGAAACCCTGACCTCACCCTTTCGGTTTGGCTTTATGCAAAATGCCTTTCTAATCGGTATGATCATCGCTGTTCCAACCGCTCTTCTGTCCTGCTTCCTTGTTCTAAAAGGTTGGGCCTTGATGGGGGATGCAATCAGCCATGCGATACTTCCGGGGATTGTGATCGCCTATATCGTCAACTGGCCTCTCATAATCGGAGGTTTTGCGGCCGGGATGATATGTGCTTCGACCATCGGTTATGTCAGCCAAAATAGCCGGTTGAAGCCAGACACCGTTATGGGCGTCATATTTTCCGGTATGTTTGGATTTGGCCTGGTACTCTATGTTGCGATACCGACCGACATCCATCTGGATCATATCTTATTCGGAAATATACTGGGTGTGGACGGATCAGATCTGATAACATCCGGGATTATTTCGCTTCTCATCTGTGTATTACTTTTTTTGAAATGGAAGGATCTCCTGCTCTATAGCTTTGATCCGAGTCAGGCACACGTTTCCGGACTGTCCATCTTTCTCCTGCATTATGGGTTGTTAGCCGTGCTTTCGTTGACTGTTGTTGCCACATTGTCCTCCATCGGGCTGATCCTGGCCATTGGCCTTCTCATCGCCCCGGGGGCGATCGCATTTCTCCTTGTACAGCAGTTCCATGCGATGTTGTGGGTGTCCACAGTGATCTCCATGATATCGGTGTTGAGCGGTACCTACCTGAGTTTTTTCCTGGATAGTGCGCCTGCGCCTACGATTGTATTAATTCTGACCGTTCTCTTTTTAATCGTATTCTCCTGGCGTCAGATGACACCCCGCCGGATATCGCATCAACACGTAGAACACATCAAGCACATCTCCTCGCGTTTTGTCGGAGACTAATGGAGCGTTCGAGCATGCAACATGTACCGCTACCTTGTCCTGACCACGCAACCCGCTTTCACCCATCTACCCGAGCTTCAACCTGACAGTGCTACGCGAGACACTGTTCGATGAGAGGACGCCAATCGGCGGCTCTGACCGAGTATTCGATTGTGATCAAGAACGATGACCCATCTTTAACATCTTGTGCAAAAAAGTCATGATATTCAATGCCTTAAAAAATGTGGTGGCACTACAAACTTGAATTTCGGGAATATTGCGCGCGCCGTGCAGCGCGATCTCTGATGGTCTTAAATGACAGTTTTACGCAGGTTCCGGGCCGGGGGTGCGATCTGCATCGCGTGGTAGATCGCGGCCTGATCGGCATTCGGGAGCGCCGTGTTGCGGATATGGACCCGGCGGCCATCGGGTCGGGCGAAGGCGGTGGTGATGCGGGGTAAGGTGCGCA
>JAPORU010000095.1 GCA_026710045.1 Aestuariivita sp.
TCCCTGGTTGAAGGACATAGGGCTCTGCGTGAAATCCTATCCATTCAATCGCCGTTGGCGGTATTCCTTGAGCATCATCCACTTTTGCTGCCGCCCGGCAAATATCACGTCGGGCTTTTTTCAGACTAACTCCTGGCGGCACACTGAGACGGCAATCCAATGTGCACCAAGCTGGAACCGAACCAACCCAGTCTCCACCTTGAATCTTGCCAACGGAAAAGCCGATAGGTTTCGGAGTATTGGAATAGTATTCATTGTTATGAGCTATTGAATTATATCGATTCTCGAGCAGTTGGTAAGCCTTTATGAAATGTTGCGATGCGAGAATGGCGCTGATTGCCGAAGTTGGATCCATCACGTGAGCGGCCTTGCCGTTTATACGCAAACGGAACCAGATAGATCCAAGTTGGGCGCGGACTAATTTATTGTTCAGGCTCTCTGGTATCAGACAAGCATCTGCTCGGTAGCCGCGAGCCAGCGTGGCGAGTGCTCCATTACCCGTACACTCTTCTTCAGTGACCGTTTGTAGATGTATCCGTCCCGCTGGTTCGAATCCTGCGGCGCGAATCGCATCAAGAGCAAAGACCATCTGAGTAACGCCAGTTTTCATATCATTGACGCCGCGGCCATACATTCGACTGCCGTCAATTTTCGGTGTGAAAGGTGGGATGCTCCACGAATTCAAAGGGCCAGGTGGCACGACATCAACATGTCCCTGCAGGATTAAGCTTCGGCCGCGTGAGCATGAGGGTTGGTGGGTGGCTACTACCTGTTTTGCCTTTGAATAAAGGCAAGCATCTCGCGGCGATGAGCCGCTTAGTCCCTCAATATCGACGTCTGCAATGGTGAATTCGTCGACGTCATAGCGACGTTTCTTGAACTCATGACTTAACCAAGTCTGGCATTCAGCTTCATCTCCCCTAGTGCTGGGAAATGATGCTAACTCCTGCAACCACGCGATCTGAGCCTCTCGATTGGCATCAATACACTGAGCAATCAAATGATCCTGTGAGGTCGAGTTAACCATCTACGATGTCTCGTCTGATCGTTGACTTGTCAACGTCTCTGACCGACGGCTGATATTCCGACGGCAGCTAAGATGATCAATCCCGTGGTGAGGTCGCGGTAAAACGGGTCAGCGGACAAAATGTTGAAGCCGTTATTCACAAGAGCGAGTAGAAACACACCTGCTATTGAGCGCCAGATGGCACCTTGACCACCGTAGATTGACGTGCCACCGAGAATTACGGCCGCTATCGCTTGAAGTTCTAGGCCTTCACCGGAAGACGCCTGTCCGAGGGCAACGCGGGATGTCGTGATTATCGACGCTAAGCCCGCAGCAAAACCGGCGATCGCAAAGGTCGCTATTTTCACGCGATTAGTCCGAATTCCTGAAAGTATGGCAGCTTCTTCGTTGCCGCCGACGGCGAGAATTTGCCGACCCAAGATGGTTCGAGTAAGCAAAAACGTCAAAACGATCGCAAAGATCGTCATCATCCACACCGAATTGAATACGCCGAGGAACTTGCTCCGCCCCAACCAAGTGAACTCATCCACGCGAACGGAAATTAACCGGCCATCTGACAGGGCAATTGCAATCCCCTTAAAGATTAGCGCTGTGGCAATTGTTGCCAGAAAGGAATGTACTTTCAAAACAGTGATCGCCAGCCCGTTTGCACATCCTAGCAGTAAACCGACAAAAGGGGCAAGCGCGAGGCCGAGATACGGATTGATGTGCAGTGCGATCCAAGCTGAAACGACGGAGCCAATGGCGAAGATTGCTGCCACTGATAAATCGAAACCGCCGCTAATAATCACGAGCGTCATGGCCGAAGCCATTATAGCCAGCGGTGCGTTCTGATTTAGAATGTTCAGAAGATTTCGTCCGGTTAGGAAGCTATCGGACAGAAACGTTAACGTAACCATTAGTGCAAAGATTAGGATTAGGACAGCATAATCTTGCAAAAACTTTAAAGTTTGAGCACGCGTCATGCTGAGCATTCCTCCTTGCCTTGGTGTTTGAAGAGGGTAGCAAGAACATCGGCTTCGCTCGCTCGATTTGGGTCAACCTCGGCGACAATCTGGCCGCGATCAATCAAGCAAACTTTGTTCGCCAAACCCAGAACTTCATTGAGTTCAGAAGAAATGACCAAGATCGCGACGCCTTCCGCTGCCAAGCGCGAGATCTCTTCATGAATTTTTTCGCGAGCACCAATATCGACGCCACGAGAGGGTTCATCTAAAATGAGCACACAGGGGTTTCGAGCAATCCATTTACCAAGCAAAATTTTTTGCTGATTCCCACCGGAATAATTGGAAACGTCTCCATCGACTATTGCCGGCCTAACGCTGAACCGTTCAATTAATCGGGTTGCTAACGTTCGTTCTTCACGATTTGAAACCACGCCGCCGTGTGAATATTCTACCAAATGTGGCAACGTCATATTTGCTCGCACCGGGAGTGTCATGACGAGACCCTGGCCGCGTCTATCTTCTGGCACCATAACTAACCCGGCTCGAGTTGACGCCTGGATGTTACCTGTCGCTATTGCAACCCCGTTCACTTCTACACGACCTGATGCTGAATCTGCGCCGACAATGGCGCGGACAATTTCAGATCTACCGGCACCTATAAGGCCAGCAAAACCTACAATTTCCCCGGCGCGTACCTGAAGGCTTTCGACCTTGCTTCCGTTGGAAGACCTGAGATCGGTAACAGATAGCGCAACCGCCCCGAAATCAATCGGTTTTGGTGGGTATAGTGTTTCGGCTTTCTCGTCGCCGAGCATCGCTGAAACGAGAGTTTCTTTGGTCTCGGTGCCGCGATCTCTTGTATGGACCATTTGACCATTTCGAAGAACAGTGATGCGATCGCAAACATCCAGAACATCGTCAAGAAAATGCGTCACATAGATGACGGAGCGACCTTCATCTCGAAGCGATTTCATAATTCGATGAAGTTGTTTGACTTCGCTTTTCGACAGTGAGGATGTCGGCTCATCCATTACAATGACACGCGCATCTCTCGCCAAAGCGCGCAATATTTCGATTTTTTGCTGATCTGCGATTGTGAGGGAAGACGTTATTTCGTCTGGCTCAAGCGCGAGGCCACTGTCATCCATCAACTTCCGTAACCGTGCCGCTTCTGTGTTTCTTAACACCCCTGCACGATGGTCTTCGATGCCGAGATACACATTCTGCGCAACCGTGAGTGCCGGCACCAATTGCAACTCTTGATGCATGATCGCGATCCCGTTGCTTAGGGCCGTCGGGGTATCCCAACGGGATTGTCTTTGACCTTCGACAAAAATGTCACCGAATGTTGCACGGTAATAACCACCAAGAACTTTGCCGAGAGTAGATTTGCCAGCACCATTTTCCCCGATCAGTCCATGAACTTCGCCGGGGTGGATATCCAAATCCACCCCGGAAAGCACCTGTATGTCACCAAAACGAACGCCAACATCGCGTGCCGCTAGATGCGCCGTTTGCGTCACCGGGCAACCGACTTTTCTAAGTCAATTACCCCATGATCCGTGAACACTACGCCATATTCAGATGCGGCGGCATCTTTAGACACCAACTTGCGGCGAACGTCACGCGCTATATCTTCTAGAGATCTTTTTAGCGGATCTCCATTTCCGCCGCCGCCGCCTGTCTTCGTTTCAACGACAGTTCCAGCTGGAAGTGGACCCGCTCGCATTTTCAAGCCGTTGAACACTGTGCCATCTGGATAAGAAACGGTAATTTTTGGTCCCTGACCGTCTTTCCCGCCATTTAGGCCCCACGCCGGCGTCTTGGACCTTTCAAACCAGATCGCTCCGAAATTGTTTTCGAGCATCTTGTATCGGCGAATTACTCCAAAACCACCACGGTGTTTACCCGCACCCGCGCTGTCTGGACGCATAGAAAATTCCTCAAGACGAACGGGAAATTTGGTTTCCATTACTTCAGCAGGGATATTGCGGAAGCCACCATTAACGAGGTTGATCAAAGCACTCTCACCATCGCTATCGGAGCGACCACCCCAGCCACCTGCGGTAGGTTCGATCGAAATCCATTGCCCGCGTTTCGGATCAACTGAGAAGAAGCCCACAACCATAGAGTCGCCATAGTGTGCTGCGGTGGATCTTTCCGGCATTGCTTCCGATAGGCAGGAAATAAAGAGATCGGCCAACAGTCCAAGTCCGGTGAAGTACCACTCGCAGGCGACGGGTTCACCCGCATTGAACATGCATTCATCGGGCATGATGACTTTCATGGTTTCAAACGCACCACCCGTGATCGCTCTGTCTGGAGAGATCATCGTTTTATACGCCAAGCGAAGAAGCGACTCTGTTTGGCTTGCGCCGCAATTGATTGATCCAGCAACAGGGCCAGACGTACCCGTCAAATCGATAATGAGTTCTTCACTTTTCACAGTGAGCGTCAACTTGACCTTAACCGGTTCCTCACCGACCCCGTCGTTATCCAAAAAACCCTCTCGGATCCAGCTGCCATCAGGGAGGGATCCAATAGCAACTCTGTCCAGCTGACGTGCTTGTTCAAAAATATTCTGACAGGCTGCTCGATAAGTATCGACTCCGATTTTGGAGAGTAATTGACCGAGGCGCCTTTCGCCCGTCCTAATTGCGGCAATTTGTGCGTCAAGATCGCCGATAGTGGCACCTTCCAGCCGCGTGTTGAGTTTCAAGTGGTCGTACCATTCCCGGATCGGGTGACCTTCTGAGACGATTCGGGTTGGCCCCAGGCGTAAGCCTTCCTGATAGATATTCGTTGACGACATGGTGGATCCTGGGTCCATCGCACCGATATCATTCCAATGGGCTCGGGCAGCACCGAAGCCGACAAGATCACCTTCATGAAAGATGGGCCCAATGGCAGTGACATCATGCAGGTGAGTACCCTGCATGTAACTGTCGTTCATTATGAAGATATCACCTTGCTTGATATCATCACCGTAGTAGTTCTTCACGGCGTGAACGCAAGCATCAATTGCGCCGATGAACAGAGGAACGCCAGTGGACTGCCCGAGCATATTCCCTTGTTCATCAAGCAAGGAAACAGCACTGTCTTTACCTTCGTAGATGACTGCGGAATGTGCTGACCGCCAAAGAGACGCGTTCATGTCTTCCGCGCAAGAAATCACGAAGTTGCGCACAACCTCAGTTGTGATTGGATCGGCTTGGCTCATGCTACCGCCTCCTTTTGCAAGCTCATGTGACCGCCTTTTATCAGTTGTGCCATCCAATTTGGGGGCAGGAGAGAGGTCGACGTTACTTCCTCAATGATTGCTGGTCCGTGAACAACATCGTCTTCAGAGATCGCGTTTCTATCCAAGATCCGAGTATTATGCGCCTTGCCCGCAAACCAAACATCTCTCGTACGTTCTTCCCGCGGTGTTTCGGGCAGTGGTGGCGCGTTTTCGGGACGGTTTAGTCGACCCAAAGCCGCAACACGAATGTTGGCCATCTCAACCCGATTTTCCGGACTGTTGTGACCATACTGTCGGAGATAAGCCGCATCAAAATCAGTGCGGATTTTATCCATTTCGATGGCGTCAACGGCCAAAGGAATAGTCAAGACGTATTCCTGCCCAGAGTATCGGAAATCAATAGCGCGCTCAAAGCTTATATAGTCATCTGTAATCCCTTCGTCTGCCAGAAACGTGCGACCTCGGTCTTCAAGGCCTTCAAAAGCACCTCGCAAAGTCGACGGGTCCATCAGGTCCCAAAAGCCGTAAAGTGTTTCTTTGAAGTCATGCTTGACGTCCGTCTGCAGCATACCCCAAGCAGAGAAGGCACCAGGCTGAACCGGGATTATGACTTCCGCAATTTCGAGTTCTTCGGCGAGTGCTGCTGCTTGCGCAGGACCGGCACCACCGAAAGCTACGAGGGAGAACTCGCGTGGGTCAATGCCTCTTTGGATTGTGATCGTGCGAATGGCATCTGCCATCTTAGCGTTTACAATATCGATGACTCCTTGCGCCATTTCCTCTGCATTCATGCCAAATTCGCTGCCGAGATTTGCCAAAGCTTTTGAAGCCGCGTCTCGATCCAAGGACATTTCTCCGCCCGGGAAATTGGCACCATTGAGACGCCCCAGAACAAGGTTCGCATCTGAAACAGTGGGTTCTGTGCCACCTAGCCCATAACAGACCGGACCAGGTTTGGAACCAGCAGATTGTGGGCCAACCCTCACGGCACCAGCTTCTCTCCAGGCGATGGAGCCGCCACCGGCACCGATAGCATGAATGTCTACAACGGACATCTGCAGCGGCAAGCCCTCCAAAAAAGCCTCATTTGATGCAGACGGTAATCCGTCGACAACAAGAGAAGCATCGAATGACGTGCCACCCATATCGACACAAATGAGGTTTCCTCGGCCCGTGATCAAAGCGAGCGATTTACCTCCAATTGCGCCACCAACGGGACCAGAGAGTAGTGTTTGTAAAGGGATTTCGGTAGCGGTAGATGCCGTCATTACGCCGCCGTTAGACTCCATCACATGCAGG
>JAPORU010000087.1 GCA_026710045.1 Aestuariivita sp.
CACAGCTACAAGCGAAACGTCCGCGATTCGCGCCGGGCCCATTACGGTATCTGTACCGTGGTAAAAGAGACATCCATTGTAGCAGCCTCGATCTCGAAACACGCTGCGCCGCGTTCATATATCCGCCAATCTGGAGCGTCTGTCATCGCCGTTTCACCCAACCTCAAAGTGGCGCATCTATCCTTTACCGAATGACAACACCCTGTCCATTTCACGCGGTGAAACAGGGATACGGTCAGTCAGATCGACGTCAAAACGAACATTCTCGATGAGTGAATTCGGAGCAACTTCAGGAACGGGGACGGTCGAGGCATCAAGAATCAATAGTGACGTTCCATCGGGAAATACGCTCAGCTTGAGCGTGTTACGGTAGATATCACGTCCGCCCTTGACCAGACATTGCGCCAGAAACCGTGGGCGCAGATCATCATCGCCGATCTTGCCATATATCTCGTCCATAAGGTTTGTCGCCGTGCGACCGGCATTGAGTTCCACAACAGTTAGCGATGCAACATAGACTTGGAACTCATCGCCGGGACGAAGTTGATCGAGCGTAAACCGGTGCTTGCGCCGGGACCGAAGCGTCGTCTTGGCTTCAAGAGCAAAGCAATCGGTCACATAATCATACTTGGCGTTCTTACTGAGGCACCAGCATTGGACTGCCATATCGAGGTCGCGCGCGCGCGATAGAATATGGAGTTCACCCCACAGGCCAACGATATCTCCTTCTGATTCAGCGATCTTCTTGAACAGGTCGGCCAGTTCCAAGATGCGGGTGGCAATCTCCTTATTGGTGTAGGGCGTCCTGCGAACCTGAAACGTCTCTTCCATCAGCCGCAGCATCATCCGCGTAACATCGGGATCGTTCTCGTTCACGCGCACCACTGTAAAGATGCCTGACATCGCCTTGCCATCGGCGGCTTCGATTCCGCAGTCTCGTGAAAATTGAACCGATATAGATCGTAACTCTATATCGTTCCGGGCATCTTCCCGCCGCGACGCAAACAGCAAAGACGGATTGGCGTAACCATCCACTGACAGCCACACCGAATTATCCACCGTCAATGCCTGTCCGAACAACTGGTCGCAGTCTTCCGGAAAGTCGTTTACCAGCTTTGCGTAGGCTTCGAAGAGCATTGCGGACCTACCTTTCGACCCAGACACGCTCCATCAGATGATCGGGAACGTAAACGGCCAACGTCGGAACGTCCCTGATTGTTCGTTTCTTATCCGAAGTCTGGATGTCGTAGCGGTGGAGTTGGAAAGTGATTGTTTCATCAGATATAAGCGCTCTGGGACCCGGATAGTTGGTCTTGGCGTTTTTACCCTGAAACAGGTTCTTGATCTTCGGTGGGGCCTTGTCGCTGAGCGTACGCACAGCGCTGACACCTGACCACGGCCCCGATAGGGCATAGAAGCTGCACCGCATATCCGGCTCTTCGGTGGCCAGCTGTTCAAGCCCCAGCATAAGGGCGGAATGTTGCAAATTATCGTCGGGCCATTTGTACCGAAGCTGCCCGATTTTTTCGAGTACGTCAGCCAGCCTGATGTCGTCGCTGAACGCCGGAACGATTTGCTTTTCGTTCCAGCCCTCTTCGCTATAGCAACTAAAATCGAAATCGGCCATGATCTCGTCCACCACCTTGCGATTGTCGGACACGATCTCTGAATCGTCAAAAGGATGGTCGGGTGTGATCCAGCCCCCGCGCCCTTTGGACTGGTACATTTTTAGCAGTATGACCGAGTTGCGCGTAGGCTTCAGGCTTTGATCAAGGAAGTATGTGCGCCGCCACTCTTTCAACGTTCTACCGTCTTGAAGATGATGACGGATCGATCCGCGAATGGACTCCTCATGTTTCACATAGTCGGTAAATGCATCGATATTCCTGGTAGTCAGATAAATCCGACACAGGCCGAGATAGCCCTTTTTGTACCCGAAGAACCGCGCACGCTGCTGGATGTTATCGGCATTGCCGACTCCTGTAGAACGCGGCATGTAGCTCACTGTCAGCCCTTCAACGGTGACGCCTCGGTCAAGGCCGATCCCGCCAACCAAAATCCAGCTATACTCGCCCTTCCAGTCTACGCTCGGGATGCGGTTCTTCTCACGAGTGTTGAGTTCGACCACCGCCGTTTCCTCAATGGCGTCGAACAACACGCTCAGTACGTCATCAAAGGTTAAGGAGGTCTCGTAAGTCTTGAAAATTTCTTGGGTAGATGCCTCGAAAGCGGCAATCAGGTCGCCGTAGTCCTCATGATCCACATCCTGCAAGATGACCGACCAGTTCTCTTTGGTCTGCTTCACCCATCGTGCAAACATCAAATGCTGATCCTTCGGGACTGCGGGATGAATCATCATGGAACGGTTGCGACCCTGCTGGCAATCCTCTTCAAACAAACCTATGGCCACGCCGACAAAGTAATCACGCAGTGCCGATAGCAGGCTTTTCGGCGGATCTTGTGGTGGATCGTTCTTGTCCGGAACATCACCGAGTGGGATCGGCTCAATATACCGCCTCGCGCCCTCAACAAAAAACTCTTGCCCACCGACATATTTATTGCCAGGCGTCAGAACGCGACCAAAATCTGGAGACAGCGTATCGATACGGCTGATCAGCAGCGGGGCCTGCGGCGTAGCTGTGTAGAGCAAATAACTGTGATGTGGGAACAACCGGCGGAGTTCGAGAATCCTTGAGTATGTTGTGCTTTCTTCATCTTGCTTGGCGCGAGTGTTGATCCCCGCCTGATCGCCTTCATCGTCGATGATCAGAGTTGGCACATCGGACAGATCGGAATCTGACAGTAGCGTTGCCAGATTGTCTAGATGCTGATGCTGCTTCATGGAGACGATCAAGATCGTCCGTGCGCGGGGATTGCCCCGTCGCCAGCGTGCGAGTTCCATGTTCACACGGTCCAATTCGCTTTGCTGGAAGCCCTTTTCCTGCGTCGAAAACAGCTTCCATTTGCGCGCACCTTCAATGTCCAGATCGTCTTTGAGACGGGAATGAGACTGCACGACCAAATTGTTTGTCGTGCCCGCTAGCAAAATGACAAGGCGGTACTGATTATCACGCGCGAGCGCGGCCAGGCTCGTAAAGGACAGGGTTTTGCCGCTCTGGACATAGCCGATTACGAGTCCGGTATTGACCTCGTTCGCCTGCGATGGATCAACACATTCACTTAAGATCGAGGTTGTCTCCTCGACCAGCCGCTCCTTTTCTTCGTCGGACAGGGTTGCGTTCGCATTCAGTATATCAGTGAAGGCTACACCCTGTACTGGCGTCCATACTCCTTTACTTGTTGATGTGATCGGCGCGACTCTGATAATGCTTTTTGTATCAGCCATTCATTAATCTTTTCGACATCTGGTTTTTCAAAATTTCATTAGTGTAACGACGGACTGCAGCCGGATTTTTATCAGCCAGTTCACCAGCCACTACCTCAGCGAGCGCCATCGCGGAGGCGATGTTTAGAATGGCTGTAAAGCTTTCCGAGTCCATCGTTGGAAACTGCGCCATAAACGGATGCAGCATTGCCACGCGCACTGTCAACTGGCGGGGTGCGGGGTCGGTGATCGAGGGGCGGTCACGGATGGTAAGCCACTCGGCGGTATCTTCGGCATAGGATAATTCGATGGCAACGACCCATGTCTCGCTGCGAAAACGCAGCCTGAACTCGGCCTGTTCAACATCGGCACTATCCAGATCGGGAAGCGTTTCGTCCTGCGGCTTCGTACTGTCATCAACGCCTGGAAGAACGGCAGCAACCCGCCCACCTGTATTTTCGTTCGCAGCTAGGGTCGCGTCCTGAAGGCTGAATGCAGTCGTTTTCAGCGCGGCGGCGGCATCTTTGCGCTTAGCCTTTGCACTGGTTTTGGTGCGGTGTTCTCGTGCCTGCTGCAATAGTGGGAACTCTTCTTCGGACAAGATTTTGCGCAGTTTGCGCAAGAACTCTTCTTCGCTCTCCTCCCACTTGATTCCGTCCTTGGTGTGCGAGACGAAGAATCCCTTTAGATGGATTTCTCCAAACATCCGCTGGTAAGGATAGGTGTTCGAGCGTCCAAAAATATCCTCGGGCCGATACGCTTCATCGGCGCTGCCCATGATCAGTCGTTTGCGCCGAAACAGGGCCAGTCCGGCTAAGCGTGTGCTCGCCGTCTCACGGATCGCCACAAAACCGGACGCCGACTTACCGTCACCAAGATCAAGGTCTATTGGCAACTTCCATTCTACCGGTTCTCCATCGGGCTCGCGGTAGATGGGAGCGGTCAGAATAGCCGGATTTTCATAGCTTAACTCCTGACCATCAACGTAAAGAGCAAGCGAGCCTTCACGGATATAGACCCGGTAGATGCTGGACAGGTGCTCCTTAATTTTCTGGATGGTCTTGCCACGCGGAAAGCGACGGATGTTTTCAAGTCGGATTTCGGTGTAATGTTTGTTCTCGGACACCCTCATCTGCAGCACGCTTAGCTCTTCGGTGCTGTCATGGACGATTTTGTCGATATCGAAGATGATGGTGCGTTCGACGTTCTCAGCAAGCGCGCTGGACCGCACACTCCAATTCGGGGCGAACCAGCACGCAGCGCTTTTCATCCCCATACCGAATTCCGACAGGCCCGATGCATCGGGCGGTATTTCTGCCGGGCGAAACGCCCGCTGGTAATCGCCTGAAGCGATCCCAGCGGCGTTGTCTTTGATGATGATCAAGTTACCGGGGGCATCGAAATCAATATCGACACGCAACTGATAGCGAGCGCTGTCAGTCGCCTTGAGAGCTTTTTTGTTATCTATGCTGCTCTGGATCGAGTTATCGACAAACTCGGCCAAAGCAAACCATGACTTGTAATTCAGGTGGGGAAGTACGGATAGAACATTGACACCGGGGCGGATATTTACCGAGTTAACTTGCACCATTATTCCGCCGCGACCGCAATGGTTTTCGCTTCTTCAAGAGATGGGCGAGTGATCAGGGCATCGTAAATGTGCAGAACCACATCAACGTTCACGGCGTTGCCAAACGCCTTGTAAGCGCCGTTCTTAGAGTGTGGAAGATGCTCGAGTCTGCCCATGCTCTGCAAACGGCTGCATTCGCGAGGTGTCATGTAGCGCTGTTTCCAGGCGACAATCGGAACCTGGCTTGTTGTCATGGCAATAAGCGACGGCGCAGTATCATCCTTTTTGACGCGAATACCGCTGGCTCGAAATTGCAATAGATGCTTCCAGATATTCCGCTCGCTCCCCTTGCAGTTCCATTCCAATTTCTGGAAGCTTGGCGGGAAGTCCTTGATTTTATGAATCCAGCCATTGATCAGCGTTTTGTGCCGGGCATAGAAGTCTCGGTTCTTCTGGATGAAATCGATCTTCCAAACTGGAAAAGTATCGAGTTCCGTAAGCGCATAACCCGGAAGCGCGCCTTTGACCGCTTCGGCGGACAGGCCTTTAAGAGGCTGACCGAACGCGCCCTTGTACTTGCCTAAAGCCTTATACTGGCGTTTGTGGGGTGTGAACCCTTTAAGGGGATAGGACGCGCCGAATTCCATTGCCCAAATCGGAAAAGACGGTATTTCCTCATCCTTTGGGAAAGCGCCGATAAATTCCTGCCAGGTTTCAAGGTATTTGATGTGGTTCTCGTTAAGAGCACGCACATCGGCGGGTTCGTCATCAAGGATTGAACGGATAGAAGTATCCGGCAGGGACTCTGGTATCTGCCAGTCAAATCCGTCCAATCCTTTCCGATCCCCGATAATGAAGGCGCGTTCGCGTTTTTGCGGAATTCCGAACATATGCGGAGACAGTTTGGCGAAGTCGATATCGTAGTCTTCGCGGAGTTGGGAGCATATCTTTTCCCACGTTTCGCCGCCATTGTGTTTAATAAGATTTGGCACGTTCTCAATGATAAAATAGCGCGGTTGTTTTAGCTTGAGGATTTCTACTACGTAATCAAAAAGGTCGCCCCATTGCGGGCATTCCAATCCTTTCTGATCACCGGCTTTTGAGAATGGTTGGCAGGGAAACCCGGCGCACAGGACGTCATGATCCGGGATGGACGCAAGATCAACGGCGCGAATGTCGCCGCGCGGTTCAATCCCAAAATTCTTTTTGTAAAGACTCGATAAGTGGGTATTGAGCTCGGATGCGAAGACACATTCCGCCCCACGCTGTGATAATGCTTGGTGAAAGCCGCCCAATCCTGCGAAAAGATCAACAAATTTCATATACTTGTACTGTCCAGTGTTTTTCTTTCAAATTATACGCATATGATCACCCTCGCAACACCTTACCACCCTTCAAAATACATTCCCTGATTTGACGTTCGGCTGAGAACTGTGATTCAAGGAGTCTCCCTTGCGTGTTTGGAGGCTGATATGACGGGAAACAGTTGTTTTTCA
>JAPORU010000008.1 GCA_026710045.1 Aestuariivita sp.
TGCGGTTTTTCTGCTCCTTGCGTTGCCCCGTGCGCACAAGAGCCGCCTCAACACCCTCCATCACGCACAGCTTGCGCACCCGCTCCACCGTCGCCGTCCCAACCCCCAACACATTGGCGATGTCCGCATCCCGCAGACCGCCGCCGTCCCGGCTGATATCCGCCCGCAACAGGATGTGCGCCCGCTTGCGCCGCTCCTTCGACCCCGTGCCGCCCTCCACCCGATCCCGGAGAGACAACCGCTCCCCCGGGTCTCCTCAGCGTCCGAGGCCACATGGTAAAACGTCCGACCGTTCGGATTCAGGGTTTTTGCCTCACACGTTCTATCCCACGCCTGAGCCCATCTTTAACATTTTGCAAAAAAGATCTTTTAAAAACAAATATTTAGAAAACTGTATGGCACTACAAACTTCAAACTTATCTCTATATTTCAATAAGTTAACGGAATCGTCGGTCACTACAACGAGTTTTTAAAAATTGCTTTATTATAACTTATTGAAATTAAAGGGAAAAATATTCCGGTAAATCGCAAAAACAATGAAATTTGACGAATTTTTCGAAAATTTTGTTAAAGATGGGCTAGCAGAACCCATCAGTCAGGCGCTCTATACGTGCAGTCTGTTAAGAACCGAAGACGAATGCAGATCGGAACTGGAGCCGCCGTATGTTGTGAGATACGCTCAGGTCAGCGGCGTTAACAACCCCGGCAACGGTTTATCTTGCGGCGGGCCCCAGTCGAATCTTCCGGGACACCTCATTGTTCTTTCCAGCACTTCGTGGTCGCAAACAGTCCGGGCGCATCCAAACACCGGCTATTGATTGGCTATTGCATAAATGTATTCACGCAAAATAGCGGCTATAAGCAAAATGAAGCAATTACTTCAGTTTACTTCCGCACCCCCGCCGATCTCAATCCGCTTCCCTCGAACGGCTACGCGACCGGATGCTTGCAGCCCTATGCGGGAGGCTATTCGGCCTGCGTTTCATCGCGGGACGCTTGCATTTCAGGCGGAGGAACTTGGGACAATAACAGTCTAATGTGTTCGGGCGACAGCAGAGGCTAACGCACCCAACTAACACACGCGGGGCGGTCTTCGGATCGCTTCTTTTCGCAAAAGGGCAAGAGTTGCAGCAAGGTATATAATCCCCAAACTTTTTTATTCCGGTGTACACTCGATCACGATGATCTGGAGTTGCAATGGTGATCACGGTGAGAAGAATTCCAGTGGTGAGCCTTATTGTTGAACCGGTGCAGGAAAAAAGTGATTGAGGGTCACTTTGGATAGTGACTTCGTTTGTGAACTGTGATTGATTTCATGAATATGAATTCAAAAAGAGGAGAGCCGGTTTATGAGTCTCAGTTCGCATTTGACGGAATTAAAAAAGAAACATCAACTCCTCGAATCGCAAGTTGAAGAAGCTCAACGATCCCCTGGTATCGATGGGCTTCAGATCATTGAATTAAAGAAACAAAAGCTTAAAATCAAAGAAGAAATCGAGAGATTATCGAGCTAGATTTTTTCTGACGGCCGAATACTCCGTGACATCAGTCCTTTCGATTAAGAGGTTTTCGATCCGATAGAATTTGAACCGATTACGGAATGCGTTGATTTCCGAGAGTGCAAAACGTGATCGTTTGATAATCTTCAACACTTTGACTGGTCACTTACAGAACATCAATTTTGATTTGAGTTTCTTAGGTCGTTTGCCTGGGTGTAGAAATATTGAAGCACTATGTGCGATGTTGCCCACTTGGTATTTGGAACTCATCAATTGTACTTCGATAGTGCCGTTAGGAGTGTACAACGTGATCTGCGGGAACGATGGTGAGCCCATCGGATACATGCCGCAGTTTTTCGATTTCTGTGAGAATCCACTCCCGGAATGCAACAATGTGTGATCGGTTTTCGGATCCGCTTGCGCATATGAACCGATACTTTGCCTTGGTCTCAAGCGCGACATTATAGGGTGCAACCAAGCGACCTTCATCGATGTCTTTGACAACGCAGGCCCGCCTCCCCAAGGTAACTCCAACGCCCGCCAGCGCCGCGTCGACGGCGTGGTCAGCTTGGGAGAATCTTGGACCATGTTCCGGTCGAAAGTCTATTCCGACAATTTGAAACCAAGCGTGCCAGTCGCACGGTGGATCAAGAAAATCTATTGATTCATCAATTATGAGTGGGGCATGGACCAAGTCTTGAGCAGTCGGAAATTGCTCTGCAAGCGTTGGGGTCATGACTGGTGTAACCCACTCAAACGCCAACGGCAATGAAAACGAGTTATCAGTGGGTCCGTAGCCAAAGCGGATTGCAACATCAATCTCGTCCAACTCCAAATCAAGCAATCGAAGTGTGGCAAAAAATCTCAGATCGATATCGGGATGGGATTGCGAGAAATTATAGATGCGTGGTGCCAGCCATTTTGCCGTGAAGGATGGTCCCGCCGTGATGCTCAGTGTCGCATTGTTGTTTCGTCGCCGTGCCGTGCGCCAGGCAGTCGTCATGGTTCGAAATGCGGTACCGATCTCCGGTGCCAAGGCCCGTCCAACCTCTGTGAGCTCAACCGCGCGATTGAGTCGGTGAAACAACGGTTTTTCGAGATGTTCTTCCAGGGATTTGATTTGTAGCGATAATGCGGCGGGTGTTACATGCAATTCATCTGCAGCTTTTGTAAACGACATATGACGCGCAGCGGCATCAAAGGCTCGCAAAGCATTGAGAGGCGGTAACCGGTCACTCATTTCATTTAAGGAAAACTAAACTGATAGTTTGGAAAGTCTCGTTTGTAAAGACTGTTTCGAAGTCTCATATTTGGCTCATAAGCGAGTGAACCAAATAAGGAGAACGCAAATGTTGGAAGTTGCAATGACCCCGGAAGCGCGAGAAGCCTTCCAAAAAGCCCATAAAGAGCGCGCACGCGCCTTCAAGGCTGCGATTGAATGGATCTCTGGACGTCGGTCTGCTTCTCAAGATCGCGGAGCAGATATGAGGAGATACCGACGACGTTATTTTCCCTGGCGTCCCCTGACGTACGGCACATTTAAGTCTTAGACAAAGAACTGTGCTCCATTTGCGGAAATTGTCGAACCATTGATAAAGCCCGACTTTTCAGAGGCCAGGAATGAAACACAGCGTGCAATCTCTTCCGGTTCTCCAAGACGACCTGCGGGTATTTGTGGGATGATCTTGGAATTCAGTACGTCCTCGGGAATTGAACGTACCATTTCCGTGCCGATGTAACCCGGACAGACGGCATTTGCTGTTATGCCAACCCGCGCGCCTTCCTGCGCGAGTGATTTGATGATACCAAGATCACCAGCCTTTGTAGCGGCATAATTTGTTTGCCCCGCTTGTCCCTTCTGACCGTTGATTGAAGAAATCACGATAATTCGACCAAACTTGCGTTCGCGCATTCCTGGCCAGATTGGATGAATTGTATTGAAGACACCGTTAAGGTTGGTACCGATAACGTCATTCCATTGCTGTGGCGTCATCCGATGAAACATGGCGTCACGGGTTATGCCTGCGTTTGCAACCACGGTATCAATGGGTCCAAGCTCGCTTTCAACTTGCCGTATACCTTTTTCGGACGCGTCATAATCGGCCACATCCCATTTATACGTCTTGATCGATGTTTCCTTGCTGAACGCAGCGGCTTTTTCGTCATTCCCTGCATACGTTGCGGCAACTGCGTATCCTTCATTCTTAAGTTGCTTTGATATGGCTTCGCCGATTCCGCGACTTCCGCCGGTTACGAGTGCTACTCTCGTCATGTGATGGTTCTCCCTAATTTCTGTAAAATAAGCGGTCATTTGGTTGATTTGGAGTATGGATTTCTTTGATTCAGAATAAACATCTCAATATTGCCGGTATTTGGAATCATGCATGCGTGATTTACGTGGCGATCTTTATGGGATGATCTGCGCAGACCATGTACCTGACCGATGTCAGGTATCTTCCCATTCCGGATGTACAAGCAAGGGTTAGTTGCGTTCAACACACATTGCGACACCCATTCCGCCGCCAATGCACAGAGTTACAAGGCCTCTCTTGGCTTTTCGACGTTTCATTTCAAAGAGCAATGTGTTTAGGACGCGGGCGCCACTTGCACCGATTGGATGCCCAATCGCTATTGCACCACCATTGACATTTACGATGTCCGGATCCCACCCCATATCTTGATTGACGGCACAGGCTTGCGCCGCGAACGCTTCGTTCGCTTCTACGAGATCCAGGTCGTCAACTTTCCAATCCGCTTTTTGAAGCGCCTTTCGTGACGCATAAATGGGGCCGACGCCCATGATCGACGGATCAAGGCCGGCCGTTGCATATGATACAATGCGCGCAAGAGGCTCGATGCCTCTTTTTTCCGCGTTTTCCGCGGTCATCAACAGAACGGCGGCGGCACCGTCGTTGATTCCGGATGCGTTTGCGGCTGTGACTGTTCCTTCCTTCGTGAAGGCGGGTCTCAGTTTTTGCATGGAGTCGATATTTGCACCATGGCGAATGTATTCGTCTTTATCCATTACGATATCGCCCTTACGGGACTTAATCGTAAATGGTACAATTTCTGCATCGAACCGGCCCTCACGTTGTGCGGCTTCGGCCTTGTTTTGTGACATCACGGCGAATTCATCTTGTGTATCGCGCGAAATCTGCCATTTCTCCGCCACGTTTTCGGCGGTCTGGCCCATATGATATCCATTAAAGGCGTCCCAGAGACCATCGCGAATCATGGTGTCAATATACTTGAGATCTCCCATTTTATGCCCGGCGCGCAGAGAGGCCGCATGCGGGGAAAGGGACATGTTTTCTTGTCCGCCCGCGATGACGATGTCTGCGTCATCAAGTTGTATGTGCTGCGCCCCAAGCGCTACTGCGCGCAAGCCCGATCCACAAACCTGGTTGATTCCCCATGCAGCGCTTTCCTTTGGTAAGCCCGCATTAATGTGTGCCTGGCGGGCTGGATTTTGACCTTGGGCGGCTGTCAGAACTTGTCCGAGAATTGTTTCTGAAACTTCAGACTTATCGATACCGGCGCGCTCTACGACGGCTCCAAGAACGGTCGATCCGAGATCATGTGCCGGGGTATTGGCAAAGGATCCACTAAAGCTGCCCACAGCGGTCCGGGCCGCGGAGGCAATTACAACATTGGTCATAGGTCTCTCTTCCTTTTATGAGACGTCACAAGGTTACGAATGTTTTGGCTTCAGTGACTTATCCTAGGTCACTGTGCACGTTATCCTATGATTATATCGCAATCTCCGATGCTCGACAATAGAGTGAGTATTTGGTGTGACGTCCGGTTGTGACGTCCGGTTTTACGGTTTATTCATGCGTACTGTCGCCCATTTCTTTATTGAAACCACGAACGTGATCGCTTGAGCAAACAATGAATGGCGTTCTTAAGATAGTCTCAGAATACGATGCTTAACAATCACCTAATTTTTTCGCTACATCTCGCGATCTGTAATCGTCAACGTGAACCCATATTATGTGCAACTCCTGGGTTTGTGTATGAAGGATGCCATTATCGAGCGATGATTGCGCTTCTATCAACGGACACACGCGGTATCATGGTTTACCCAAAGATAGAGAAGATTCGCCGTTTTCGGGGCCAATCAATTCCAAACCGGTTCTTTCGGTCTTTCCGATTCATGCGCTTTCGCTCTTCTTCTCTCCCTTGACTTTCATTTTTGCAGTCGGTTAACGTCCCGGCGTCAATAAATTCCAACTCGGCATTGCGCCGGGTTACCTGCTGAATACGTCGAACCCGGCACGGGGGTTGCTCCCTATTGCCTTGGCCAATAGGCGAGAAACATCTTCTTTTTGTGATTTGTTGACAATAGCCCGGCACCTGCCTGGGCGTTGTTGGCAATGTCCGGGAGGATGTCTATGGTCATGTATGCGTGTGTCGAGTTAATGGATTCTTGGGCGGTGGGGTCCTGACCCGGTTCCAGACGCACCGCCATGCCCATCCAGGAAAATGCCCTCAACGCGGCCCTTGCAGCGGCTCTCGCGGGTTATCAGCTGCACGCAATCCCGGAACAGACGCGGAAAACGACTGGCGGAAAACGCTGTGATGTGCAGATCCGGCGTCGGCACGGGGATCGGTACTTCACGGCCCTGGAGTGTAAGATCAGCCAGACTTCCACCCAGCAGTCGGCGGCGGTCAAGGATGCCCAGCGCTGGTGGAAGGAAAGCGATTGCTGGAACGCCCTCGCTCTGTGTTACCCCAACCCATCTTTAACATCTTGTGCAAAAAAGTCATGATATTCAACACCTTAAAAAATGTGGTGGCACTACAAACTTTGATTTTCAGGATTTT
>JAPORU010000128.1 GCA_026710045.1 Aestuariivita sp.
CCTTTGCGGAAGGATTTGCCGGGTGCGGTTGCCATTTCGAAGCTCCTCATTCGCCGGCGCCGGTATATCGGCAGTCGAAATGGCTTTGCCAACCCCAGTATATAATTCCCTTATGAAAGGGGAACTAAGCATACTCTTCACGGTTGATCTGTTCAATGAAGGGATCGATATTCCAAACGTCGATACAATACTCCTGCTGCGACCCACAGAAAGTGCTACCATATTTCTTCAGCAACTTGGACGAGGGTTACGATTATGCGCGAACAAGACCGTCTTGACCGTTCTCGACTTAATTGGCCAAGTTCATAAAGATTATCGCTACGACATTCGTTATCGTGCGTTAATCGGTGGCATTTCCCGACAGATCCAGAGTGCGATTCAATCAAACTTTCCTCGTCTCCCACCTGGATGCGCTATCAAACTTGATCCTATCTCGAAAGAGATTGTTTTGGACAATCTGCGATCTTCGGTGCGGAATGCCCGGCAGCATCTTGTTCAAGACTTAAAGGCGCTCGGCCACAATACACGACTCAGCAAATTCCTACAGCAGACGACCTACGATATCGATGAGATTTATTCGAAGCCCAGTCAATGGCATTGCTTTACCGAGTTGCGCCAACGCGCGGGGTTTGATCAACCGAACGCCCCACAATCCTTTCTGAAACGAATCGGCAGACTGATACACGTCGATGATGAAGAGAGGCTTGAAGCGTGGCTTCATCTGCTGGAATCGGAAGACACTGTCTTCAATACGGTGTTACCAAGACGCTCCGCACAATTGAAGCTCATGTTATTTTCAATCTTCAGCGATCAAAACCAACCCATCAGCACAGCCACTCATCTATTACCGCAACTACGTCATCATCAACATTTACGCCATGAAATAATCGATCTTCTACGCTTTCTCCTAAACCGAATTCGATCGCTTTCTTCACCGATATCGTTCGCAAGAGACATACTGATCAGAACACACGCGACCTACTCGCTTCAAGAGATTTCCGCAGCCTACAACATCCTTGATCGAAACGGACGATTGTTAATTCCTCGAGAGGGCGTTTTCTGGCACAAGAAAACAAAAACGGATATCCTTTTCGTGACACTCGACAAATCGGAGCGCGATTATTCCGATACCACCAACTACAATGACTATGCGATCTCTCCAACCCTCTTTCACTGGGAATCTCAAAATAACACGTCTCCGACAACACCAACTGGCCAACGTTACATTCAGCAAGGAGAAAGCGATACAAATGTCATATTGTTCGTCCGAGAAGGCAAGAAAGACCAGCGAGGCGAAACCACTCCCTACCTGTGTCTCGGTCCAGCGGACTACGTTAACCACAAGTCGGAACGTCCAATAAAAATAATGTGGAAACTCAAAAACCCGATGCCAAACTGGCTCTGACAACGCGCACGATCCATTGCAGGTTAACCAAATGATTCATCGTGTCACTATCTTATTCTTTATATTCAAACTTCTTTCCTATATGTCTGAGAGGTTAAATTCGGTGGCGCCATGCAAGGATTTCGACCCTTCAAGCTACAACCGTGTCTAACTTACAGGATCATGGTGCTTTGCACCGGTTTCCACTCTAATCGTTCAAGGAGATGTCTGTGACCGACAACGCATTTCCAGGTTGGCACGGCACAACCATTATCGGCGTCAAGAAAGGCCCTGACGTCATCATAGCCGGCGATGGTCAGGTATCGCTGGGGCCAACAGTCATCAAGGGTACGGCGCAAAAAGTGCAGCGTCTGTCGCCCGGCGGTTTTGATGTTGTCGTCGGCTTTGCCGGATCGACAGCCGACGCCTTTACCTTGCTGGAACGACTTGAAGCCAAGCTTGAGGCAAAACCGGGTCAGCTGGCGCGGGCCTCGGTCGATCTGGCAAAGGACTGGCGCACCGAGAAATTCCTGCAACGACTTGAGGCAATGCTTCTCGTATCGGACGGCTCACAACTCCTGGTCATCACCGGAGCCGGAGACGTACTTGAGCCTGAACATGATGTCGCCGCAATTGGTTCTGGTGGAAACTTCGCTCTCGCAGCCGCCCGCGCGCTCATGGACAGCGATAAATCCGCAGAGGACATTGCGCGACGCGCAATGGCGATTGCAGCCGATATCTGCGTCTATACCAATGATACACTCACCCTCGAGAAAATCTCTCAATGATCAATCGCGATACACTCAAGGCCGCGCTTGACGCGGGCATCATCACCGAATTGCAAGCATCCTCGCTCGAAAAGCTATCGATATCAAGACAGGAAGCTCGATCCAATCTTTCTGTCGTTGACGAACCTTTTGAGATTTTCAGAGGATTCAACGAGATTTTCATCGTTGTCGGACTCGGTATCCTCGCAATGGGTTGGTACGTTCTTATTGCGGTCGTCGCCAACTTCAACAACATTCCAACACTGTGCCTTTTCAGTGCCATTCCAATTTGGTTGCTGTCCGAGTACTTCATTCGGCAGCGGCGCATGCTTGCCCCCGCCATCGCCCTCGCGCTACTCTTTTCCGCTAATGCAGCGTCTGGTTTTGTTGCCCAGTTCGCCCAAGTATTCATGATCGCTCAACAAGATTATTCGAGCTTGTTGCTCCCCTTCGGGCTGACAATAATATCGCTCACCATATTCTGGTGGCGCTTTGCCGTCCCGTTCTCTATGATGCTCATTGCACTCAGCATCTTCAGTTTTGCTCTATTGCTGACCGTTGTCCAGACAGACGTTCCTCTAACGACGACGAACCTCTTCCATCTGTCTGGTCGGGGCCCCTTTGCATGGGTCACAATCATCTTCGGCGCTTTCTCTTTTATAGCGGCCATGTGGTTTGACATGTCCGATCCGCATCGCGTAACGCGTCGCTCAGCTCAAGGATTTTGGCTCCATCTGGTTGCCGCCCCTGCACTGGTCAATCCAATCGCTCTGAGCCTGATCGAGCAAGACACATTTGTGAGCAACGTCACCCTCCTTATCGTCCTGCTCTTGTTCTCGATAATCGCCGTTATCATTAACAGACGTTCGTTCCTGATCGCAGCCGCATCATACTGCGTTGCCCTTTGCTTTGTCGTCTTTGACAACGCATCCACCGGACTCATCCTCCTGTCTCTTGGAACGCTATTGGTGGTCTTTGGAGCGGCCTGGGAACGCATACGATCGCGCGTTCTCGCGCTCTTTGGTCCGATCCTCCCTCTTGATCGTCTTCCACCCTCTACTTAGGGAAATATAATGACAACTCTCACTCCAAGCGAAATCGTCGCTGAACTGGATCGCTACATTATCGGCCAAAAAGAGGCCAAGCGTGCGGTCGCCGTTGCCTTGAGAAGTCGTTGGCGGCGCAAACAACTGCCCGATGACCTTCGCGAAGAAGTCTATCCCAAGAACATTCTGATGATCGGTCCAACAGGTGTCGGAAAAACAGAGATCAGCCGTCGGCTTGCCAAGCTCTGCAACGCGCCGTTCATAAAAGTTGACGCTACCAAATTTACCGAAGTCGGTTATGTGGGCCGTGACGTCGACCAGATCATTCGAGACCTGATGGACGCGGCCGTCAAAGACACCCGAAAGATCATGCGACGAGAAGTCATGCCGGCGGCGGTAGCCGCCGCAGAAGACCGGATAATTGACGCACTTGCCGGCAAGGACGCTCGCCCGTCGACACGAGAGAAATTTCGTGAAAAACTCGCCGCCGGTGAGCTCGATGACACGATAATCGACCTGAAGGTTCGTGACAAACCTCCGAAGATACCGATTATCGAAAGTTCCGAAATGAACATAACGCTCGCTGATATGTTTGGAAAAGCGTTCAAAGATCGCACGGTCAACAAGAACGTCAGGGTTGGCGATAGCATCAAGATGTTAGTCGATGAAGAATCCGATAATCTCCTTGATGATGAGTCCGTCAATCAATCCGCCGTTCAACTGGCCGAACAAAACGGTATCGTCTTTATCGATGAGATCGACAAAGTTTGTGGACGGTCCGAGACGGACGGTCGTCATGTCAGTCGCGAGGGAGTGCAGCGTGACCTACTGCCTTTGATTGAAGGAACAACCGTGTCAACGAATTATGGCACGGTAAAGACTGATCATATCCTCTTTATTGCATCGGGGGCGTTTCACTTCTCAAAACCGTCGGATCTTCTCCCCGAATTGCAAGGGCGGCTCCCTATCCGCGTTAACTTACGCGCTCTCACGGAGGAGGATTTCGTCCGCATCCTCACAGAAACCGTTAACGCCTTAACGCTCCAATATAGTGAACTGCTCGCAACTGAAGGAGTTACAGTCTCTTTTACGGATGATGGCATCACCAAGTTGGCACACATGGCCGCTCAAGTGAATCAGAACGTAGAGAATATTGGAGCAAGGCGCCTCTATACAGTTATGGAACGCATTTTCGAAGATTTATCGTTTTCGGCACCTGAGCGAAAGGGCGAGTCTGTCACGGTGAACGCCGAGTTTGTCGAAGAGAATCTAGGAGAATTTGTAAACGCCGCCGATATCAGCCGCTATGTGCTGTAAAGGTCCATATTTTCGAATTGCAAATCTCTGCTACGGATCCTGTTGAGGATGAATCTGAGCGGGAGACGTTTTCGTTTCTTCCCGGGGAACCGATCGAATAGTGCCGCGTGAGTCCTGGAAACAGGCCCGAACAGAGCAGGCGGGTCACCTGGCAGAGGTTGCGCTCAAGCTTGGCGCTCTCGATAAGTGCCTGAAACGGGGACCCGATGGAAAGCACCGGCGCCTAGCCTTCAAAAAGACTGGTGCAATGGTTGACGGGAATGGAGACGGAGCTCAGGACAGCTTTGCGACATCCCAAGGATCTGGAACGGTGGGGTGCACGCGCCCAATCTGCTATGATCTCTTTGTCCGGTCGAACCCCAAAGAGGCTCCGGGTGGTTCTGGTGGACTGGCCCTTGGTGGATGCACGGATGCTGGAACGGCTCACAAGCGTCAGCCGTCATGCGATCCAGAGGAACCCGTCTCTGGATGAAGAAGCAGCTTATTCGTAAAGTGACAGCGCCACTTTCAGATGTGACAGATTGTCGTGCAAGGGATCTATGACCTTCCTTTGGGTGGTCATATAAATTGACCAATGATTGCACGGATTGCACATAATGTGAGTTTGCATTGATGATTACAGGTCGCTACAATTAGCTACAATTAGATGTCGGATTGACGAATGGCATGCTACCGATTGTGGGCTGTATCACTTGTACAAAAAATCTTGGAAAGCGTTTTCAAATTGAAGGTGAGGAAAAACGCAAGAACAGTAATCAAGTTGCTTGGCTGAAGTGACAAGGGATGAACAACGATGAGTGACGATCTTAGAGAGTTTTCGACGGGCGGATATACATGGCTCGTGATCGACAGCCCTGATGACTATAACCGACTGACTGAGATTCTGGACGATCCGTTCGAGCCTGAAGCGATCGCGCGGAAGCTGAAAAACAATATTTCAGAAGAAATCAGTGGTGTTCTTATCGAACATGATTACATCGACAAGGACTACAGGAGTACCTTTTACAATTTCTATGCAAAAATGGGACGGCCTTATCGGCAGGATTGCGTCAGACTGCACTTCTTTGACAAGGATGTGCGTTTTAGCGATTCCCCCTTGGACCTGAAAAGTCCTGATGACAGGCTCGAAGATCACTACTTCGGGTATGTGGTGTTGCGGCCGACGATCACGGCAACCCTCGGCCGGTCGTTGCTCTCTCCACGCGCGCGGGTCGGTGCGCAGGGTGTCGCTATTCAGACCTGCCATAAGATTCACCTGATGGGATACACACTGTCGGTCCAGGGTTTCCCATCGATGGCGCAGCATGTGGATATCGCAGTGTGTGCACATGTGGCGTGCTGGGCTATCCTCCGACACTACAGCGAGCAGAATACACAGCATCGGGAGTTTCTGTTACATGACATTACGATGCTTGCGAAGCCGTTTGACCCTGGGGGACTGACACCGTCATTCGGCCTGAACCTGTATGAAGCAGAGCGGATTTTTCAGGCCGCAGGTTGTTATCCGCTGATGATTGCAAGGGAATGGGATACGAACAAAAATGAATGGGTCAATGATGACCGATTTTTCGCACAGCTGCTCAGTTACTTGGATTCGGGTTTTCCATTGTTCGTATCGTTACAGAGCGAGGCGATGGGGAACGAAGGCCATGCCATCGTGCTTGCAGGCTATGATTGGCGCAATGATCGGGCGAAGTCCGATGAAGATATCTCTCATGTATGGTCACGGGTGAACAGTCTGCTTGCGGTCGATGACAACCTGTTACCTTACAGTTCCGTGGTAGTCATGGACAGCATGAAGTCGAATGAGGATATCAAGAACTATACTGCGGAGGATTTTGACGCATTCATCGTCCCGTTACCGGACAAGATCTTCTACCCTGCCCAAGCCGTGGAGACATTTTCGCGTGGTATCATGTGCCGGATCTTGAAGACGATGTTGAATTTGCCGACAGAAGACACGCTATTGCGACGGTATTTTTTAACCACTGTGTCAGAACTAAGATGTTTTTCACGGGATCATGTCTCGCAATTCGGCGATGTGTTGACGGATCTGCTCATGCGTCTGAAGACAACGCAGTTCCTCTGGGTGATTGAGTATGCAACCGAGAAACAGTGGTGTGCTGGGCATATTGCAGCACGGGTCATACTGGATGCCAGTGCAAGCCGAAAAGACGAACAACCGATCTGGTTGTGGCACACCCATGATCTTGCGTTCGTTTTCGACCGGTCTTCGGCGGTACCGAAGGCGCAGGTAATTCAACTTGAACGGCCTGCAAGTACGCCACTTAGTCGTATGGAAACCAATCTGCGATCTGTGCGCTTTTGACAGGAATATCGGATGACGACCGTATCAGGGATGCAAATTAGGAGGAACTTATGAGCAAGAAACCGAATGATGATCTTTGTAGGGCAGACGCTACAGCGTTCAAAAAGGACATTCTGAAAGAATACGCAAAAGCGATGAAGACGCAGACGATTCCGGAGATTGAACGGGAATTCAGGAAGAACGAAATTCGGGCTGCAGAATTGCGATTTTCACCAAATTCAGCCTCAAGGCGTCAAAAGGACGTTGCGGCAAAACAGAAGAAAAACGCGTAAGGCGGAATACTCACTCTGAGATCGCTCGCGTGGAGGCTAGCGGTCGTCACTTTGGCGTCTGAAACGGTCATAGGCGGCCTTGATGATGGTTTCCAACGCATCGGCACCAGCATGGTCGAGGTTCGGGTCTTCACGGAGGAGCTTGGAAACCATCGCTATTGGCTCGCGGATGCGCTTGGGCGTGGACGTGAAATCGACGGGATCAAGCCCTGACCAAGCTGATAATGCGGTAAGGCTGGCAGCATCAGGTTGCCGACCGTTCGACATTCGGGACAAGGTCGTCTGAGAAACACCGGTCTGGTCGCTCACCGTTTTCCAAGTCATATCTCGCGCTTTCACCGTGGTACTGAGCGCCGCATAAAAGGCCGGAAAATCAAATTGGGTACGTCGAGTCATGCTACGCACCTAAAAAGTGCATGAGAAGTGGAACGGCTAGGATTAGTTCCCCAAGCTGACGGTGCTGCTGTGGTTGTCTGCATGAGTTGTCCTTAAAATTATTGATCAAAATTGCGAAATAGCAATTGACATTCTGTTTTACAAGTCTCATATATTGCTTATAAGCAATATGATGTTGAAGGAGCAATTTTTATGGCGATAAATTCTACAGTAAGCCAGGGCGGTGACGACGGGGTTGTAAGGACTGCGGAAGATCTTGGCGCAAAACTGAAAAAGATTGAGATTGAAGTCAACAGCAAGAAAATTCAGATGCCGGAAGGATTGGCATCAGGACTGGAAATCAAACAGGCTGCGATCGGGCAAGGCGTCAGCATAACCGTGAAGTTCGTATTACAGCAGGAAATGCCAAACGGTACCGATAAGGTCATTGGTGACGATGACAAGATTGAAATCCGCGCGCACCTGAGCTTCACAGCCATTGCACCGGATGACAATAGCTGATGCGGGACATCGGTGTGAAAGCAAATATTTACGAAGCGATTGAGGAGCTAAAGCGTGCCTTTCCCTCTTCGGAGTTCACGGTGAACGAGGACCAAGAGGGAGGAGCCTATGTGATAGTCGAGCACGTACTCATTGGCGCACGCTATGAACCCGAACAGTCTTGGCTGGGAGGCCACATTCCTGCTCAGTATCCTTATGCTGACATTTACCCGGTGTTCATGGACGCTGCGGTTCGCCGCCGCGACGGGATCGGTTTTGAGGCTCCGATCACGGAAGGACATAATTTTCGCGGACGCGCGGCAATCCAGATTTCCCGGCGTAACAACCGAATACAGAATTCCGGTCAGACAGCTGTAGCCAAATTCCTGAAGATTGTTGATTTTCTGGAGAACATGCCATGATACCCGCCGCGACGTGCGATGTCGTGATTAGGTCCGAGGACCATGATCGCCTGATCGCACATCTTTATCCGGGCGATCATGACGAGTACGGCGCGATCCTGCGCGCGGGGGTTGTATCCTGTGATGACGGGCTTCGTCTGCTGATCAATGCCGTGGAGCCGGCCCGGACAGGGTCAGATTATGTTCCTGGAAAATATGGTTATCGCACGCTGGCTCCAACATTCATCCATCAGCAGATCATACGATGTCGAAATGAACGCATGGCCTATCTGGCAGTGCATAATCATGGGTCTGATAGTAGGACCGTGGCTTTCAGTCGGATCGATATGGAGTCACACGAGCGAGGTTATCCGGCATTGCTTGACATCGGTAAAGGCGTGCCGGTCGGTGCTCTAGTCTTTGGCCGCCGGTCCGTGGCTGCGGATATCTGGATGCCCGATGGCACGCGTCGGACACTCGGGTCCTACCGGATCATCGGACAGACCATCCGATGGCTCTATACCACCCCTCAGCAGGCGATCAAAGCGAATGCTAGCTTTGATCGGCAGGTGCGTATGTTCGGCAATGCCGGGCAAGCCATGTTGGGGGCAAGCAAGGTGGCGGTGGTGGGGCTGGGCGGCGTGGGCTCTCTGGTCGCAGAATATCTTGCGCGTCTGGGGGTCGGGCATCTCATTCTGGTCGATCCCGACGTCATTGAGGACAGTAATCTGTCTCGGGTCGTGGGAGCGACGCAAACGGATGTTAAGACCAAACAGTTCAAGACGCAGATCGCTGTGCGACACCTACAAGAAGCCCGACCGGATATCCGGTTGGAGGCGATACAGGATGATGTTGCAAACAACGCCATCGCGATGAAGCTACGGGCCTGCGATTTCATTTTCCTGGCGGCAGATTCCATGCGCAGTCGACTCGTAGTAAACGCGCTTGTGCATCAATATCTGATTCCTGCCGTACAGATGGGTGCCAAAATCAGGCGAGGTGCATATGGCTCGATAGAAGAGGCCATGTGTGCGGTTCGACAGATTCGGCCAGGAATGGGCTGTCTCTGGTGCAACGGGATGATAGACGGAACGCAATTGGCACTTGAAGCGAAAACAGACAAAGAGCGAAAAGAACAAAATTATGGTGTCCGTGAACCCAACCCGAGCGTGATCACGCTCAATGCTGTGGCCGCAGGACACGCAGTCAACGATTTTCTGTTCGACTTCCTCGATTTGCGATTGAAGACGGAGAACGATGGTACGATGTATCAACACCATCATTTCCTGCGGAATATCGTTCAGAACGTAATTCCACGCAACGATCCGAACTGCCCGGAATGTAAGAGACGGCTAGGTGTGGGCGATGTGATGGAATTGCCGACGAAAATAGACGACACAGGATTCTCAATGAAACCCTGAGTTAAAAACTTAAGGTAGTTCCCTTATTCGAATGCACATAACACTTGAGCGAATGCCATTGCTAGGAAATTGCGAAAAGTTCGCCATCCCTCGTGATGGGAGTGGAAAGAGCAGCGGGTTCCGAATAATCTATGTGTTCGGTGGTCGCCATATGCCGATCTTTCCCGTGAGGCTGTTTGCGAAGAAAAAACGGCAAACCTGACGCCAAAGGAACGAACGGCAGTTGTTACGTTGAGTAAGGAGATCATACATTTAAGGAATCGAGGCAATGAGCGCACTTGAAAGCATCAAGCAAGGGTTGGGGAAGCCGAAAGCCTTCTCGAAAGGGTTGGAAATCGATGCGTGTATCCATGACATTGAGCTTCCAGAAATCAATGTTTTTGCAATTCGGACTCAGACAGGATTGTCGCAGGTTGAGTTTACACACAGCATTGGTATTGCAAAGGGGACTCTGTTGAATTGGGAACATGAACGCAGAACGCCCAATGGACCGGCACAGATTCTCCTGGCTCTTATTGCTCGTAAGCCGAATGTTGTTCAGGAACTTCTAACGAACCAAAATAATCGAGGAGAATGACTACTATGTCTGCGCCTGTTGTTCGAATTGCCGATGAGACACCAATAGAGTTTGCCGCGCCACAAGCCGAACATTTTGAAGCTCGATTACGCAACCTCGGGTCGAAACTCGGCATCCCGGGACTCGGATGCAAGCATATTGAACTCTCTCCTGGCAAGCGGGCCTTCCCCTATCATAATCACCTGGGGAATGATGAAATGTTCGTTATTCTGGCCGGAACAGGCACCTACCGCTACGGGTCGGACGAATATGCTATCCGGGCAGGGGACGTTTGTGGTGCACAGCGAGGTGGTTCCGAGACCGCTCATCAGATTATTAACACTGGGAATGAGACGCTGTCCTATCTTGCAATCTCGACTGTGCGAGAGCCTGATATCTGCGAGTATCCTGACAGTGATAAATTCGCCGCCTTCTTTAAAGGAACCGGTCGGGATTTCGCTTCCGCGTACTTCCGCTATGTGGGACGGATGGATTCTGGTCTGGATTACTTCGATGGAGAGGAGACATAAAGTGATTGCGACAACCCATACCCGCTTACGCCATTGCCATCCTGCCGGAACAGCAACCAAGACAACAGCGCCACAAGCCAACGGAGATCCAGAAAACAGTGCATAGGCCGTTACCCACTGAGCATGCACTGTCGATGTGCGACCGCAACCAAAATTAGTCTCAACCGATTTGACCGCTGGCCATTTGCATCGTCTTACAACGAGACACCGACATCCCCAACACGATCGAAACCCGTAACACGCGTTGCCGTTGATGACTATCTCCGCGCTCCAAAAGCGCCGGAAAGATGCGGATGCTCTAACGTGCCAACCGCTCCCTCATGAAACGGCCCGACAAAACCCCCGGTCACGACACCAGGATCATCCCCTCCTGAAAAAGCAGAGACAAACACATCGACGCCGTCTTCTCTCTGCAGTTCTAAACTGTAAAATAAATCTCCGTCTCGCCATCGTTGTCCGCTGCCCTTCGCGCCGATTGGCTCCCGAACGCCCCATTGTTCAAGTTCCGTGAATTCCGCTGCTCCCCGTGCCTCACGCAACTGAACGACAATGCTTGTATCTCCCGAAACCGTCTGGCCATGATCCGTAAACCCCAACACGGTCCCTGTCCAGCGCGCGACCGGCTGCGAACGCAACTCAGGATTATCTTCGAACCGTCGCCGGGTCGCCGGTCCAAATGCCCACGGTTTCGCAAATCCATGTCGGTAACTGGCCCCATATTCCATCAAAGGTGAGTTCGACGGCCGACCGGCATCATATCCAACAATGTGAAACCCATCCTCCTCCCAATCACCGAGATCCTCAATCGAAAAGTCATCCACCTTGGTTCCTGGAGTCGCAAAATGCCGTTCAAGCGTGAGCGCTTCTCCATCCAGGCTCAGATAGATTCTCGGCACCACCGAACGTCGATCACGCGAAATCGACGGTACCAAGATGGAGCCGGGATAGAGGTTCGGATCGACATGCGTTCCAATGCCATAGGCGTGAAAGATCTCATGCAAGACCGCAAATTCACTGTCCGATTCATTGAGCCCTACCGTTCGGAACGCATCCCGATCAATAAACACATAACCCGTTCTCACATGTGTGCCGACAACATAAACTCCACCAACTCCGAGTGTCTCGGCCCCGTCTCCCGGATCGGGTATGTTCTCTGGCCAATTCCCCTTACCATTGGTAAAATGGAGATGAATTTCTCCCTGGTTTCTGTTTTCAGCCAACAATGCGTTGTTTGCGACATTCGGACCGAGCGAAATGCGACTATTCCATGGCACGCTCGTATTGAAATTGCGGAGCGCCGATTCAACCCATCGCCGTTCGCGAACCGTCGCTCCACGGTTTATCCGCAATACCCGAGGTCCGCTTATGTCCAGAAACATCAGATCTCCTGACATACCCCCTTGTTCTCTTGCCTCCTGTCTCGCTTGGCGCTGCAAGGCATTCAGGTACGCCAAGACGTCGTTCGCTGTAAACGTACCATCTTCCGGCCCGCTCCAGGACCCGGATCGTATGGTGACCGCCCCCCGTATCGCCTCACTCTCTTGCCGCAAGTCACTGAGGTTGGGTCGCTCGCCGTCAAACGCCGGTCCAATGCCGAGAAACCGGTTCGAATTGTCAGATCGAATATCGGCCCGTATCGGTTGTGCATCAGAATGGGGACGTGAACCAGACCGAGCGGGCAACACCCGATTGTCCATGGACTCGTTAGATGACGCTGGCGATGGGTCCGAACGAGGAAGCGACAAATCATTGCTACCACCGCACGCCGTCAACAGGACAATCAGTGCGACAGCGAACACGTCATACAGTTGCACGCGATGTCGTAATATACGCTGTACCATATCTATGTCGTTTCCTTAAGCAACTTGTGACGATAATGCACAGCACACCATCCATATCCTTGATAACAGGCCATTTCGATAATCCCGACCATTTGTTTGATTACTGACATGACGAAGACCGTCTTGAGTACTCTCTGCATCTGATGCCACATCCATCTCAGCGATCCGCCCCGATTTCTCTCGATACAAATAATGGCGACCAACTCATCAACTACTTGGCGATCCCCTTTCGCCGAAGATAAACATAGACGGCTCCAGCTCCTCCATGATTAACATGGGCTTGCATAACATCAAGAATGCATTCCGCGGTCGATGGCGACTCCAACCACGTCGGCAAGGCACTACGCAGGACGCCGACGGGCTCAGGCACGGCATCGCCATGATCCTTGTCACGTCCCTTCCCTGTAATAATGAGCAGCAGACGCTTACCCGACAACCACGATTCTCGCACAAAACTCGTGACCGCCATCTTCGCTTGCTCTCTGTTCATTCCATGCAAATCAAGACGTGCCTCCGGAGATAACGCTCCCTTTCTAAGCTTTTTCTGCAGCTTTTTATCCATCCGCATACGCGGACGGTTGTACCTCCGATTCAGATCTTGTGCCGATCCCGGATCCGAAACACCCAAAGCGACCTTCTCTCCAATTCGAAAGGGTTGAATGTCAGCCGTTTCTTGTGATGAACGAGACGGGGTCGTTCCCATTCCTGTCCGTAACACGGCCTCCTGCCCGGCCGATACGATCTTGGGCTCAAGTTGCTTGCAACCCTTCGCTACGCCCTCCCACAGCAACTTTTCGTCTTCTCGCAAGTCTCGACCCAAAGCGCGCCATCCCTGTTCCGATCCAATCTCGCGTTGCTCTCGAAAAATCTAGGCGTCTGTAGCGGCCAAAGTCCAATTCGGATTCCGTTCCGACATGCAACGCTGAAACACCCAAAAATCTTTCTGACGCTTCACTTCCTTTGGATCTCCTTCGACAATGTTCTTGTCAACATCGCGCACGACCGATGTCAATTCACTCACAAACATGATTTGTATACGACCGATATTCGCGTCTTCATCATATTCCGCACCGACAACGCGTGCCTCACGGACACCAATGAATTCGGCCTCGACCGTCAAACCCATCAAGTCCCGCTCCGTTAAGGCATCCATAAACGCCTCAAACACATCTTCCTCCAACAACGCCTCAATTTCGACATCGATCTCACCACGCTCATACGCCATGAGTATCGTCTCATACGCCTTTCGAGCACCTTGAATAAAATCGTCTATTGAAAAATCCGGGTCTGCATCCATCATCCAACGTACAGCCGCCGCGTCCGAACTGTCCTCTTCAAAATACGTTGAAACTAAATCTTCCCGACCGCCATCAATCACTTCCAGTTCAGGAGGTTCCTTTGCGAGCGAGCGAACGCGCATCGACGGTTTTTCGAATCCTTCCCTTGTACCCAAGACTGCCCGTAGTCTCAAGATCAGGAACAAGGCAATACCTGCCAATATTAATATTTGAATCCAATGACCGGACATTCGGAACCTTCCTCGTAAAATACTGTTTTCTCTGGTCTCTATATATGTAAGGATCGTTTGGGAATAAGTCTACACTACGAAAATCGACAACCAGCCAAATAGACCGACAAGGCTCAAGATACGTTGAAACATATTCATGCTCACTTGGCTCGTTGCGAAAGCAACCCACGGCTACAGTCTCAAACGATTGCGTCACAGTCGCTATCCCAAAAATATCATACCTCACGCCTCAAAGGTCTTCATAAAATCTCTAATAATCCTATATCGTCATGAACACCGAAAAAAGTCTTTTTGTTTTCCAGATCTACGCCCGCCGATATCCGTCCTGTGATATCCACTGCACGGAGTAAATTATAGACAATCGTCCCTCTTTGCTCTCTTTATCGCCCAAATTCTTGTGTATCTCTTTCTCATCTTTCTTTTCGTTCCAATTGTTGAAATCGCCCTTTTTATTCAAGTAGGTGACCTTCTCGGTCTTTGGCCGACGATCGCTATCATTCTACTGACCGCCTTCGCCGCCACGATCCTGTTACGCCAGCAATTTACCATCATCCGATATCGTCTCGATAACATAATTTCGGATCTCTCTCGCTCCGATCAATCCCTCTCCGCCGCTGAACCACTCCTGGACATTATCGCGATATTTGCCGCCGCTCTGTGCTTGCTGACACCGGGATTTCTGACAGATGCCGTCGGCTTCCTTCTTCTGTTCATTCCGACACGGCGACTCACCTATCGATTTATCTTTCGCTTGATTCAGCGGTACGCGCTGACCCGCGTCAGCTCACACCCCGACACACAAAACAAAGACATTCTTGATGTCGAATATGAAGAAATTCGGCCACCAAATCGTGACGTGGATATTTCACGTAAGTCCAATTGACGCATGAGAGTCTTGGTTCTTGAATTGTACCTGAATCAATTTCGCTTGATGGATGAAGACGGTCTGTTAACGCGTTTTCGCAGCACAAACGGTCACTGGCCCATCGACCACAAAACGTGATCCCCCAGTTTTGCTATAAACGCGTCATGAGCGGCTTTTTCTGCGTCTGTCAATCGCGACGGCAATGTCTTCGGTCTTTGTGTTGGCTTCCACGATTCCATTTCAGCCGACAACGATGCCAGTCCCGTATTAGTACCCAAAAATCCTGGCTGCCGACCGCCGATAAGTTCAAGATAGACATTGGCCAAAATCTTCGCATCAATGAGTGCCCCATGAACTTCACGACTCGAATAGTCGATACCAAATCGACGACATAAGGCATCCAAGGATTTTGCACTGCCCGGAAACTTCTTTTTTGCCATCGCCAGCGTATCGATTGATCGATCCGGATCCAACGTCTGAAGACCGACCAGGCTCAGTTCCACATTGAGAAACGTCAAATCGAACTCGGCATTGTGGATGACCAGCGTTGAATCCTCTATGAAGGCCAAGAAGGCCTGACCGATCTCCATAAATGTTGGCTTGTTTCGTAGAAAAGCGTCATCAAGTCCATGAACCTCTACTGCTTCCATCGGTACAGATCTCTGGGGATTAATATACTGATGATACGTTTTTCCCGTTTCTATATGATTCCACAGCTCGACAGCGCCTATTTCGATAATTCGATCGCCGTTCGTCGCATCAAGTCCCGTTGTCTCGGTATCCAACACGATCTCACGCATAACCAGCCCTTTCTCGAACACATCGAAGAACCAATTGCACCTGACGGCGCGCATGTTCAATTGTGTCTGTCACAATAACAAAATCAGATCGCTCTCTTTTTTCCATATCAGAAAGCTGATTCTCTCTCAATGTACGAAATCGCTCTTCTGTCATCCCCCTTCTCGATAGAACCCGCTTGCGGCGTATATCCTCCTTTACAGTCACACAAACTGTAACATCCATTTTACGCTCACCACCCGTTTCAAACAGCAATGGAATCTCGAGAACGGCGACATCTGACAACGACGATTGCTGAAACTGTTCACGATCCCTTACAACAAGAGGATGCACTATTCGTTCTATTCTTTGCAGACTCTCCGGTATTGATATCACAATCTCTCGCAAGATTTTCCGCGAAACCTTGCCATCCACAATGGCGCGTGGATACAACGTACCAATGGCCGCGGCAGCCTCAGCACTTTTTTCATACAACCGATGTACAGCCGCATCAGCATCCCATGTATCGCAACCCTCCTCGCAAAACAGCTTGAGTGTCGTGCTTTTTCCCATACCGATGGAACCGGTTAAACCCACCAGAGAACTCATTGCACGGCAACTCGTCGCACATTCTCGTCAATAACGACACGCTCTCCAAACCAATGTTCGAAGCACGGAGCCGCCTGATGCAACAACATACCAAGGCCATCCACCGTCGTACATCCCGCCTTCCTTCCATACTGGATAAGATCAGTCTCCAAAGGTTTATAGACCAGGTCATAAACGACCGCTGTCGACGGCATGCGCGTCAAGGAAAAATCCATCACTGATGCGCCCGTCATGCCAAGGCTCGTTGTGTTTACAATCAACGTCGCCGTTGTCCAGAACAGGGTCAAGTTTCTCCAATCAACCACCTTGATTCTTTTTCCAAACCGAGTCTTCAACTCCTCCGCTCGCTCTCGAGTTCGATTAACAACAATAATTTCGGGAACATCTGCGTCCCGCAACGTTGCAACGACCGCTCTGGACGCTCCTCCTGCACCCAAAACCACCGCCGCTCCCGCTCCTGCGTTCCAATCCGGTACAACGTGCAACAGATTATTCAAGAACCCTACACCATCCGTGTTATCCGCAACGATCCGTCCGTTCTCTTTAAACATTATAAAATTTGCGGCTCCTATTTGAGCCGCACGTTCCGTCACCTGATTGGCCAGTGACATAACCTTCTCTTTATGAGGGATCGTCACGTTGCAACCAATGAACCCCAGTTTCGGTAACGTTTCCAATACGCTCTCCAAGTCTACCGGATGGACATTCAATGGAACATAGACTCCGTCCTTGTTATATTTCCTGATCCAATAATTATAAATTCTCGGCGACGCTGAATGATCAATCGGGGTACCGAGAACGGCAAGCAATGGGGTCGTCGTACCGATCATTTCGTTATCAGACCTCTGACATCCAAGTAGGACAGTACATTCTTCAATGGTAAACCCAGAATACTGTAGTAATCTCCCTCGATCTTCTCAAAAAGTTGCGTTTGTCCGTTCTCGATCTTGTAGTTTCCAACTGTTTCTCGAACACTGTCCCAATACCGTTCAATATAACACTCGAGAAACTCGTCTGAGAGATCGCGCATGAACAACGTCGCTTTTCCTATATGTCGCCATACCTCCCGGGTACCTTCCATCATTACCACAGCGGAATAGAGCCGATGATTGTTGCCACGCAGCCTTTTCATTTGGTCAAGCGCGTCCTCCTTGCTTCCGGCCTTGGACAACATCACCCCGTCTATCTCCAGAACTTGATCACACCCGATCACCAACGCCTCTGGTCTCTTTCCTGACACCTTCCGTGCCTTTTCCTTTGCCAATATGACCACCAGCTCCGGTACTTCCACTCCATTCCTCTGTAAAGCGGCTTTTGCTCGTTCCTCATCATACCGTGACGCAACCGTTTCAAAGTCTACGCCCGCTTCTTGCAGAAGTTGTTTTCGAATGGTCGATGTCGACGCCAGCACTATGGGGATAGTTTCGGGCATAAATACGTCATTTCCTGCTGTAAACTGTTTTAAACGTCTCGCTTGCTGCCTCCTGTCGGCGCTTCTATCGTGATCTATGACATTTCCTATATGAAACTTCCATTCTTATCCCGAGAGAAACTGTATAACATTCTCTTTGTAGATAAATTCAACGATACTCAAATTATACAAAAGTTATTCAATAATGACCTACGCCCTATTGTTCGATAGCGGGTTGTTATTGATGAAAAAAAATTACAAAATAATTACTATTCCAACGCTGTTACCAAATATATCTTCCTTGGGGATTATTGGCCGATAACTCCATAATCCCCATTATGCCCGAGACCATTAACAAAATAATATCTATATTTCATTAATTTATTATTTTTATGACTGATTTTCTCTTATCCGCTTATCCTTGGTTTAAAGCTCTTCATATCCTATCGATGATTGCCTGGATGGCAGGATTATTTTATTTACCACGGCTTTTTGTCTATCATGCTGAACAGGCACAAGACATGCCAGATACAGCGGCCTTGTTCGAGATTATGGAGGTTCGTTTACTTCGTTACATAATGAATCCGGCTATGATTGGAACATGGACTTTTGGATTGGCGCTTGTCTTGAGTCCAGGTGTTGTAGACTGGTCATTGATATGGCCATGGACGAAAACCTTAGCAGTCTTACTATTGACATGGTTTCATCATTGGCTTGGTTTAAGAAGAAAGGACTTCCTGCGAGGGGAAAACAAGGTATCCGGAAAGACCTATCGATTAATGAATGAAGTTCCGACGTTTTGTATGATCGTGATTGTATTTTCGGTTATCTTTAAATTGTGATGTATGAGGAAAGGGGGTTTGATGTGTGAAAGCGATCGTAAACGAAGGATGAGGTCAACGTTATAACGTGGTCGTTAATGTGGTGTAGTGAGACGAATGTCGGGTTTCGAGGTACAAAGTTTAAGACATTTTGTGGAGGACGGGGCAAAGGAGCCACCGCCTTTCTTTGTAGGGCGTGATAGCATCATCAATGACATCTTTACGAAAGCTCGACGTGCTATGGAGAAACAACGGGCACCGGCGGGAAATACACGGGTCATTCAGGGAGCACCGGGAGCTGGAAAAAGTGCGCTCTTAAGTCAAATTGAAAGGCGATGTAACGTGAATCATGAAGCGCGAGTCGTCAAGATCACAAATAATCTTCTTGAAAATCATCTAACCGATGTCTTGCTCGCCATTAAGATCGCGGCAACAGCGCAAAAAGAGTCCTGGTATGCAATGTTTTCGAAGCTTGGTTCAGCGTGGGGGCAGCGAATTGGAGATGTGAACGCCTTTGGAATATCAGCGGATCTAAGCGGGCTGCTCAATGAAGCGGTACCAGGAGATTTGATGGCGTTGAAGGCTCAGATACCGGCCAAGAAGTTTTTATTTCCCGTTATTGTCGCAATTGATGAGGCTCAACGTCTATCACCCGGGAAAAACACACAACATGCACAGTTTCTGCAGATGATCCATGATGCGGACGACATTTCACTACCATTGACAACCGTATTGGCGGGTTTAGGCGATACCAAGGAAAGGGTTCACAGCATCGGGATCACGTATGGTTTGGAGGCCTATTCCATAGGATGTCTAACGTGGGATGAAGGCCAGGAGTTGATGCAGGGATGGAATCAACATTTCGGAATAGAACTGGGCGCGTGTCAAGATAAGGTAAATCTGCTGATCGCGCCGACCGATGGCTGGCCGCGTCATTTGCATTGGGCACAAACGGCACTCGCGGAGGCGGCGTTGACGGTCAATGGAAAACTGGATTTGATTCAAGATTGGGTGTGTGTTTTTAATAAAAGCAATGAATTGAGACGAGGATATTATAATTGGCAGTATAGCGATGCGATGAGTGATTCCAACCGACTTCTTGCCGAAATTATGTTAAATATTAGAAAATTTGAGAAAAAAAGTCAAGTAGTAAAAAGAACAACAATAATAGATTGGATAGAGGAATTGCGAAATCAAAGATCGGAGGCAGCGTGGCAACTTCCGAACGGCTTTGATGCTCACGACTATATCACCCATCTTATCCACCGAGGGGCGTTGCAGGAAAATTATAACCCACGCAGTATCGCGTGTCCAATACCGAGTTTTCAAAGATTTATGATCACTGAAGGCGGCGGGGATATACAGAAATGGCCGGAACCGTCCAATGCTGAGAATGGGTGGAAACGAATGTCGTCAAAGTTAATCAATAAAATTCATAATGTTTGAGTTTAGATCAAAAAAATTCCTTTTATTCAGGCGACGTTTGTTTTTGCCATTCGGTTCCGTGCAACCCGGCGAAGAAGAAACCGGCATGCGGCAAGTTGCATCTAGCATATGAGGCGAATGAGCTCTCCAGCGTCCTCGGAATGATACCCGGTGCCCCGTCCCGATCCGGCTCCGCCGCCGGATGCTCGTCGGTCGCAATCGGACAGCCTTCCGTGGCGACGGTGCGAGGACGCTTGCGGCCTTTGATCGTTGTGCCCGCGTCATATCCTACACGTATCCCACAGGTCCACCCCTGTCCGGGGTTTTCATAAGAGCAACCTGATCCGTCGCGACGCATGCTTCACCACTATCCCGAAGCCAACCGTACCCTTGCCGCCCACCAGACCGACGCGCTCGACCGCACCCGTCAACCCATTGCGACGCAACCCTCATTAAGAGCCCACATCGGCGGCCTTTCGACCCGACCGATCCAAGAAGACCCGGATTCCAGTGTCACAACACATCTTTCGGCAGGGAGTGGATTACTCTATTCCGCATATTTACGAATGCATCGTCGATTTACCCTGAAAATCACGCCAGAAAGACTTTTGCGGAGGCATGGCATCCCGAAGACGTGGCGGTTCGGCTCCCTAGAATGCCGCCGCGGTCGAGGGTTGATCTTTAAGAGGGGCCAGCGTACGCTGGCCACAGGGCAGACCTCCGGTCCGCTGATGTCACCATCAACAGTGAGGAGAGTCACTCAGCCCTGCATCACCAAAAGAGACACGATACAACACCGCATGCGCGATGGATGATGATCGGGAATTCACCGTCATGTATCACCGAAAATCCGGTCAGATGTACCGAAAATTCCAATTGATGAACGGTATCGGAAACACATGGACTTGAATATGAAATTTATAGGGTTTGCATTCATTGCTGTTTTGATTGTTGCGTGTAAGCTGGTGATAACTCCGGTGCCAACAAGTGGCAGTAAATCAGACGGTTTCGTTGAGCTGTCATACGAAATGAACATGTTGGAAATAGCAACGGTTGACCGGGAAGCGGCGCAAGCGTCAGCTGTGTCACGCTGCAAATCTTGGGGTTACAGTGACGCTGACGCATCTCAACGTGTCAAGACAAAATGTCTCACGCGTGATGCGCACGGTAATTGTACGCGAAACAGAGTGACGATGACATATCAGTGTATGTGAAGAGAGACCATGTGATGCAAGATCATTATAAATTTTGCACATGAAGGAAGATGTCACTTTATGTTGTGGTTAATGTATATTATAAATCATTATGTTGTTTTATAATCATCATTCGATACCAACTCATCATTAGGATACGGATTGAAGGTGAAGGCCTATGTGGCCACTGATTGTGCAATTCTGTTAACAGCATGACGGTCAATGCGTTGACGTGACGGCGGTATTTTCGGACGCGCTGAATAAAAGCCGTGACGAGAAGTATGTGTTTGGGTCTGCCCCAGGAAAAAGATCTCAAACCGGGACTCGATCCAAGAATTGATTCCGGATCTTGATAAGATGGATGTTGGAGTCAATAGCGAACAAGCGAAAGTGACGCATGTTTGTTCTAAGGTGACGGCTCGGGAGAGTTGTTGGCCGTGGGGTGCGTGCTCGGAAAAGACGATTGACAGAGAGACGGCGGGCATCTATAAGGCAACTCGAACTCCGTCCGGACATTCAAACTTATCCATAACTTAATGACCTTAGCAGTCTTCGGGAACAACCACTCGAGGTAAAGCCTTATGACCAATTCTCTCAATCTGTCTGATTTGAAAGTCAAGAAACCTCAAGATCTGCTTTCAATGGCGGAGGATCTTGAAATCGAAAACGCTTCGACGATGCGCAAGGGCGAGATGATGTTTCAGATTCTTCGCGAACGGGCGGATGACGGATGGGAGATATCCGGTGACGGTGTTCTCGAAGTTCTTCAGGATGGTTTTGGTTTTTTGCGTTCACCCGAAGCCAATTACTTGCCGGGGCCGGATGATATCTATGTCTCACCGGATATGATAAGACGCTATTCGTTACGAACGGGTGATACGATCGAGGGAGTCATTAAAGCGCCAAACGAGACGGAACGTTATTTTGCACTGACGAATTGCCGGCAGATAAATTTCGGTAAATCGGAGAAGGCCCAGCATAAGATCGCCTTCGATAATTTGACGCCACTTTATCCAGATGAATCGCTCCGTATGGAGATCGAGGATCCGACGATCAAGGACCGTTCGGCACGAGTCATTGATCTCGTCGCGCCGATCGGTAAGGGACAGAGATCCCTTATTGTTGCACCTCCACGGACTGGAAAAACCGTTATCCTGCAAAACATTGCCCATTCGATAGAGACAAATCACCCGGAGTGCTATCTCATTGTCTTGCTCATTGACGAGCGCCCTGAAGAAGTGACCGACATGCAGCGATCAGTGAACGGAGAGGTCATTTCGTCGACATTCGACGAACCGGCCAGTCGGCACGTCGCAGTGTCGGAAATGGTTATCGAAAAGGCCAAGAGGCTTGTTGAGCATAAGCGTGATGTTGTCATTCTTCTTGATTCGATTACCCGTCTGGGGCGTGCGTTCAATACGGTCGTGCCGTCGTCTGGAAAAGTCCTGACGGGAGGTGTTGATGCGAATGCGTTGCAGAGACCGAAGCGTTTTTTCGGCGCGGCGCGCAATATCGAAGAAGGAGGATCGTTGACGATTATTGCCACGGCGCTGATCGATACGGGCTCGCGGATGGACGAGGTCATCTTTGAAGAATTTAAGGGAACCGGCAATTCAGAGATCATTCTGGATCGGAAGATCGCCGATAAGCGCGTGTTTCCAGCCATTGATATCTTGAAGTCGGGGACTCGGAAGGAAGATCTCCTTATCGACAAGGCCGACCTTCAGAAAACGTTTGTGTTGCGGCGTATTTTAACCCCGATGGGAACAACGGATGCGATCGAGTTTTTGATGTCGAAGCTCAAGCAGACGAAGTCAAATGCCGAATTTTTTAACTCCATGAACAGTTGATGATCGCAACTCGATGGTAAGACGATGAGGCGCGAATGGACACGATATTCGCTCTGGCGACGGCACCGGGTCGGGCCGGTCTGTCGGTTATTCGCATTAGTGGACCGTTAGCGCATAAACTTCAGAAGTTGGGATTAAAGACGCTTCCACCCGTGCGTACGGCGCGGGTCGGTACGTTGAAGGACGGTACCGATGTCGTCGATCATCCCATTATTGTGCGTTTTGATGCACCGAAAAGCTTTACCGGAGAAGATGTTGTCGAGCTGCAGTGCCATGGAAGTCCCGCAATTGTCGCACGAGTCTCAGATATTCTAGCCAATAAACTCGGGTTTCGGTTGGCGGATCCCGGTGAGTTTACGCGTCGAGCCCTCGATAATGGTCGACTGGGTCTCTCGCAGGTGGAGGGTCTTTCCGATCTGATCGAGGCGGAGACGGAAGCGCAACGAAGGCAGGCACAAAAAATCTTTGCCGGTGCATTCGGCCAGCTTGTCGACGGCTGGCGCTCGGAACTTGTGCAAGCGGGAGCGCTGATCGCGGCGACGCTCGACTTTTCGGAGGAGGAGGTGCCCGAGACGGTGACGGTTGATGTCCGGAATCATATCCAAAATGTGATATCGGGTCTCGCCCGGCAAATCGCCGGACAACACATGAGTGAACGCATTCGCACCGGTTTTGAGGTGGCTATTGTTGGGGAGACAAACGTTGGGAAGTCCACATTGGTCAACTATTTGGCGGGTCGGGAGGCGGCCATCACGTCAGAAATCGCCGGAACAACACGTGATGTTATCGAAGTGAGAATGGACCTGAAGGGGTTGGCAGTCACCGTCCTAGATACCGCGGGCCAGAGAGAGACCGATGATAAGGTCGAGAATATGGGTATTCGTCGTGCAAGGGAACGGGCGGAACAGGCAGACTTGCGGGTGTTCCTGACAATGAATACGGAGCGACCGAAGGGGTTTCAAAAAGACGACATTGTCGTGCGGCCTAAGGCGGATCTCATGCAGACCGAGAAGCCGGCGATATCGGGAAAGACCGGTCATGGCGTGTCGGCGTTAATCGAGGAGATTGCCGGGACTCTGAAAACACGGGCGCGGACGGCCGGGTTGGCGACGCGGGTACGGCATGTTACCGCGATGCAGTCCGCGCTTGATGCCTTGCAGAATGCACTGATAGAACTGTCAAAGGGACCGGACAACACCGAATTCGTCTCGGAGGAATTACGACGTGGTTGTCAGGCACTGGAGTGTCTTGTTGGTCGGGTTGATGTTGAAGATCTTCTGGAGGAGATCTTTGCGCGTTTTTGTATTGGAAAGTGAGGTGTGTTTCACGTGAAACATTTTGATGTTATCGTGATTGGCGGCGGACATGCCGGAAGTGAGGCGGCGTGTGCCGCGGCCCGGACGGGTGTGGACACTGCGCTTGTGACGCTGCATAAGAGCAATCTGGGAGTGATGTCGTGCAATCCGGCCATTGGCGGATTGGGAAAGGGACATCTTGTGCGGGAAATTGATGCCCTTGACGGGCTCATGGGTGTCGCTGCGGATCGCGCCGGTATACAGTTCCGATTGCTGAATCGCAGCAAGGGACCGGCGGTTCAGGGCCCGCGTACCCAGGCAGATCGAAACCGTTATCGTCACGCGGTAACGGCACTGATCGACGCCAGCGAGAACATCACCGTGGTGGAAAATGAGGTGATTGATCTTGTATGTGATCGGGATCGTGTCACCGGAGTGGTGGTCAAGGATGGCTCTGTCCTTCGCGCACGAGCCGTTGTTCTGACGTCGGGGACATTCTTGCGTGGCGTGATTCATATTGGAGATGCGGTGCGTCCGGGTGGACGGATGGGAGAACGCCCGGCCGAGATGTTGGCGCATCGTATTGAAGATTTTGGTCTGCCGCTGGGTCGACTCAAAACCGGGACACCGCCACGGTTGGATGGACGGAGCATCGACTGGGATGTTGTGGGCACGCAAGCGGGCGATCGGGAGCCGAGTTTCTTGTCCTTTATGACGGATAAGGTGTCTTGTCGGCAGGTGTCCTGCGGGATTGCCATGACTAACACGGCCACGCATGACATCATTCGGGAGAACTTAAGCCGGTCGGCGATCCATGTCGGGCAAATCGAAGGGGTTGGTCCGCGCTATTGTCCATCAATCGAGGATAAGGTTAAGCGCTTTGCGGATCGGGAGTCGCATCAGATTTTTCTTGAACCGGAGGGTCTCGATAATCATACAATTTATCCAAATGGCATATCAACATCCTTGCCGCGTGACGTGCAAGAAGCCTTTGTCAAGACGATCACGGGTCTGGAGTCCGCGGTCATTCTGCAGCCAGGGTACGCCATAGAATATGACTATGTGGACCCGAGGGCGTTGAGCAGATCGTTGGCCGTCAAGTCGGTGCCGGGTCTCTATCTTGCGGGACAGATCAACGGCACAACGGGTTATGAGGAGGCGGCCGCGCAAGGGTTGGTTGCCGGTCTGAATGCGGCCCGTGACAGTACCGGGAAGGAGGCTGTCTGGTTTAGTCGTGCCGAGAGTTACATCGGCGTGATGATCGATGATTTGATCACCCGGGGTGTCGCGGAACCGTACAGAATGTTCACGTCGCGGGCCGAATATCGCATATTACTTCGGGCGGATAACGCGGATCAACGCTTGACCCCGAAAGGACTGATGATCGGATGCGTCGGATCGAACAGGGCGCATGTCTTTCGCAGGAAAGAGGCCGCTTTGGATCGCGCGCGCGCGCGCTTGAGCGATCAGACCTTTACACCGAAGATGATCGGCAATGCCGGTATCAAGGTGAATGAAGATGGAAAGAAGAGGACTGGCCTGGATATTCTGGCGTTTCCAGATGTCGGGTTCGAGGACTTGATCGCTTTGGATGTGGAACTGGCCCATGTTCCCCGCTCATATCGGCAACAATTGGAGCATGAGGCGTTGTATGCACCCTATCTTGAACGTCAAAAACGGGATATCGAGGCACTGCATCGCGACGAAGCACAGCGTATCCCGGCCAATCTCGATTATGCGGCGATATGTGGTTTGTCAAAGGAGATGAAGGACAAGCTGGAGACGATGAAACCTGAAACGCTGCGACAAGCGGCGCTGATCGATGGCATGACGCCGGCGGCGCTGGTGCTCTTATTGAGTCGGATAAGGAATAAGGACACGTTGAAAAGCGCATGACCTCGACGGACGCGGAAGAGTGGATTCGCGAGAATGTTTCACGTGAAACATTGGCGAAGCTGGAGCGATTCAGGGCAATGGTTGAGCAGTGGAGCGGGCGCGTCAATCTGATCGGTCGGTCCACACGCGCCCAGATCTGGCGTCGTCATATTTGGGATTCACTGCAGGCCGTGCATGCAACGCATCTGTCTGGACACTGGGTTGATGTCGGGACAGGGGCTGGTTTTCCGGGGCTCGTGATCGCCATCTACGCGCAGGAGCGGGCGCAACATCTACGCTGCACGCTGGTCGAGAGTGATCGGCGTAAGGTGAGTTTCCTGCAGGCGGTTGTACGAGACCTGTCGCTCGATGTTCGCGTGATCAGGGGCCGGGTGGAAGAGATCGACCCTCTTGACGCCGATATCTTGTCGGCGCGAGCTGTGGCGGCGCTTGACAGATTGCTGGAATATGCGCAGCGTCATCTTGCAGAAACGGGTGTCGCCCTTTTTTTCAAGGGGTCCTCTTGGCGAACGGAGGTACGGGCGACCGAACACTCCTGGATGTACAGTTATGATCCGATCCCGAGCGAAACGGAACCGGCCGCCGTCATCTTGAAGATCAAGGGGATTCGACGTGTCACCACCTGTTAGTGCGATTCAACCACGAATCATTGCTGTGACCAACCAGAAAGGGGGTGTTGGAAAGACCACAACCGCGGTGAATTTGGCCGCAGCACTGGCCGAAATGGAACGTCGCGTGCTGTTGGTTGATATGGATCCGCAAGCAAATGCGTCAACCGGTCTCGGGTTCGATGCGCGGCTGCTGCGGAACACAAGCGTCGACCTCTTGACGGCGGATATCACAGTAACGGAGGTCGTCGCGGAGACGCGCCAAAGAAATTTATGCGTCATTCCGGCAAGTATGGACATGAGTTTCGTTGATGTGGACTTGATGAGCAGAAAGGATCGAAGCCTCCTGCTTCGAAAGGCCTTACGCACACCGGAACTGTCAGCATTGCGCTTCGAGTATGTCCTGATCGATTGTCCGCCGTCGCTCAGTTTGATAACCATTAACGCACTGATGGCCGCGGATGCGGTTCTGGTTCCATTGCAGAGTGAGTTTTTTGCGCTGGAAGGGTTATCGCAATTGTTGACGACCCTTCGGGAGGTACGGCAGGCAGGGAACGCGGACCTGCGTATAGATGGAATCGTATTGACGATGTACGATGGTCGTAATAATCTCGCGCGGCAAGTTGCCGAAGATGCTCGGGAGACTCTCGGAGAACTGGTATTTGATACGGTGATTCCGCGAAATGTGCGTCTCAGTGAGGCGCCGTCCTACGCGATGTCGATCCTGGAGTACGATACGACATCAAAAGGTGCGCGCGCGTACCGACAATTGGCAAATGAGATGCTGAGCCAATATGCCGGCCGTTTAAAGTCGCCATAGGAGAAACTAAGTGTTTGAAAATAAAGGAAAAAAAGGAGGATTGAAACGGAGTCTCACGGACATGATCGGAGATGTTACCGATCTTCAAGCACATCCAGGGGATGAGTTTTCGAGGACACATGGGGTGCGGCTCGTTCCGATCGAGTTTCTGCAACCAAATCCCGGACAGCCAAGGCGGAGCTTCGCCGCGGACGATCTCAGGGAGCTGGCGCTGTCGATTGGTCGGAAGGGAATTCTGCAGCCGCTTATCGTGAGAGCGATCGGAGATAATCGTTATCAAATTGTTGCCGGAGAACGACGGTGGCGCGCGGCGCAGCAGGCGGGCCTGCATGAGGTGCCTGTTATGGTCAAGGATTTGAGGGAGTCCGAGGTCCTGGAGGTCGCGATCATCGAGAACATCCAACGTTCCGATCTGAACGCGGTCGAAGAGGCGGAAGGGTATCGGCAACTCGCGGAGCAATTTGACTATACGCAGCAGGACTTAGCAGACGCCGTGGGCAAGACTCGTAGCTATATCGCGAACTCCACGCGCCTGCTCAGTCTGCCAGAGGATGTTCTGACGTATCTGCGGAGCGGACAACTGGCGGCAGGCCATGCCCGGGCGTTGGTGACGGCTCAGAATTCGAGTGCCTTGGCAGAGATCGTGATTGCGCGTTCTCTTTCAGTGCGCGAGACGGAACGTCTCGTAAAGTCTACGGAGCACGTCGATGTCAAACCGGAAGATGACGGGAAGAAAACATCGCGTGATGCGGATATTGTCACGCTTGAAAGGGAATTGCGGGCTCATCTTGGCCTGAGCGTGCACATTACGCACGTTGGTGGACAGGAAAAGGGATCCATAAAGATCAGCTATGAGAAATTGAAGGATTTTGACAGAGTGTATCGCGCACTCATCGATCTCTAGCGTTCAGCAGTCCGTAGATAATCGTGTTCAATATCGGGCGACCGTGTTCGGTAACAGTTAGGCGATTATCGTCACGAAGCAGGAAACCGGCGGTTTCCAGTTCCGTGATGTGATCACTGTCGAGTGGACGCCCGGCGAGGCCTTGATAACGGTGCAAATTCGCGCCCTCGCGTAACCGTAAGCTCATGAGAAGATATTCCTCGGCCTGTTCCATTCGAGACAACGGCACATGTACGGCTTCACCGGAGCCGTTGAACGCTGCCATAAGCCAAGTGTCGGGCTGTCGCGGCGCTTCGGTGGCGAAGCGTGATCCATTCAGCGTCAGGCGGCCATGAGCGCCGGGTCCGATTCCGAGATAGTCACCACAACGCCAATAAATGAGGTTATGGCGCGACTCGGCCCCTGGTCGCGCGTGATTGGAGATTTCGTAAGCGTCTAAATCGGCGTCTGTGCATATGTTTTGCGTCAGTGCGTACATATCGGCTGCGGTGTCGTCGTCAGGCAGCCCGGCCAGCCGGCCCGTCTTGTGGCGTTCACCAAATACGGTTCCATCTTCGACCGTCAACTGATAGACGGACAGATGATCTTTGACCAATGATAGGGCGAGGAGGAGCTCCTTTTCCCAATCGTCGACGGTCTGGTTTTGTCGGCTGTAAATGATGTCAAACGTTGTTCGATCAAAAACGGTATTGGCGATGTCAAGGGCCGCCTGGGCGTCGGCCGCCGAGTGTCGTCGACCCAGGAGTTGAAGCGCGATGTCATCGAGTGCTTGAACGCCGACTGATATTCTGTTGATGCCGGCGGTTTTAAAGCTCTTGAACCTGTTCATTTCTACCGAGGTGGGATTGGCCTCCAGGGAAATTTCGATGTCGGGTGAGAAGCGAAACCGTAACGCACATTCATCAAGGATTGCGTCAACCGTGCGGGGTTCCATGAGGCTCGGTGTTCCACCGCCGAAATAAATCGAATGGAGAGGGCGGTTCAATAAGGATTTCGCTGTACGGTTGATTTCAAGCAGAAAGGCGTCGCGCCAGATATCATGGTCGATGTGACGAACAGCGTAACTGTTGAAGTCGCAATAGGGACATTTGGCGTCACAGAAGGGCCAGTGCAGGTAGAGTCCGAACCCGCTGGATTCCCAATCTTCAGGCAAGGCCGTTTGCAATGAGTTGTTTGATGGCGACCGCGCGGTGGCTGATGGAATTTTTCGTCCATCTGTCCATTTCACCGAAGGTCTGATCGTACCCATCGGGTTTGAAAATGGGATCAAACCCGTGTCCAAGATCACCCCGCATCGGCCAGACCAATTCGCCGTTGATCGTGCCACAGGTCACCTCTTCGTGTTTATCCGGCCAGATCAAGGCCAGCGCACAGCAGAATCGGGCTCGGCGCGGATGTGGGGCGGCGATGTCCTCGAGCCTCTGGTGTGCCCGAGTCATCGCCGCCACGAAGTCTCGGCCGCTTCCGGTCTCGGCCCAGTCTGCAGTATGAACGCCGGGCGCACCATTCAAGGCGTCAATTTCCAGTCCGGAATCGTCGGACAACGCCGGTAAACCCGTGGCACTGCTCGCGGATTGCGCCTTGAGGCGGGCATTGCCAATGAAGTCGCACGCGGTTTCGTCGGGAATGGGGAGGTCGAGGTCCATCGCGCCGATGACTGTTGTCCCGAGAGGTGACAAGAGGTGCTCTATTTCTTCGAGTTTTCCCCGGTTGTGCGTTGCGACAAGCAATGTCTTGTCTTTGAGCTGTCTCATGGATGGACAGCGGCGTCTTGTGCCGTCGTCAGTACTTCGATGCCCTTTTCGGCTAATGTGACCAAGTGATTCATTTCGTCTCGGGAATAGGTCGCGCCTTCGGCACTCATTTGAACTTCCACAAGATCGCCATTCTTACTCATGACAAGATTTGCATCGACACCTGCTTCGGCATCTTCCGCGTAATCGAGGTCTAAAACGGGTTGGCCGGCATAGATGCCGCAGCTCACCGCGGCGACGGGTGCACCGAGCGGATCATGTTGCAGCAGAGCGCGGTCAAGCAGGTGAGTGATGGCGAGACGCAAGGCAACCCAGCCGCCGGAAATTGCGGCGCAGCGCGTACCACCATCGGCTTGCAAGACATCGCAATCAATAATGATCTGCCGCTCCCCGAGAATGTTGCGATCGAGCGAGGCGCGGAGGGAGCGACCGATCAGCCGTTGGATTTCGACGGTGCGTCCAGACGGCTTGCCCGCCGTTGACTCGCGCCGTGTGCGGATATCGGTCGCCCTCGGTAGCATTGCATACTCAGCAGTCACCCACCCTTGACCGGTTCCCTTGATGAAGGGCGGTACTCTTGAGTCCACGGTGGCTGTGCAAAAGACATGTGTATTGCCAACCCGTATAAGGCACGATCCCTCCGCATGCTTGCTTACGGCGGTGTCAATGGAGATCGTGCGCATTTCGTCTAGCTGTCGTCCGGAAGGTCGCATATATCTTTCTCTTGTTTTGGTGAGTGGTAAATCTTAAGTCGGCGCGACATGCAACCCTGTTGATCACGGGTAAGGTCACAATAGGAACAGCATACATAAGGAAGTGAAAACCATTATGTCGGAGACATCAAGACTGCTGGAAGATCTGAACAAACGTTCGAAAGAAGTGTTTCAGAGAGTTGTCGAGAGCTATCTTGATAACGGAGAGCCCATCGGTAGCCGCACGCTCAGTCGCTCTCTCAGTGAGAAGGTGAGTGCGGCGACGGTGCGCAATGTGATGCAGGATCTCGAGCATTACGGATTGTTGAATAGCCCGCATGTCAGTGCCGGACGGATTCCCACGGAGCTGGGGCTACGTCTTTTCGTTGATGGGCTGTTGGAAGTGGGTGATCCGGACGATGAAAGTCGGGAGGTGATGGATGCGACTGTTGAGGAGGGCAACCAAGATGTGGAAGTCGCTCTGGATCGTGTCGGGTCGGCCTTGTCTGCTGTAACAAAAGGTGCATCATTGGTGCTGACGCCAAAACATGAGGCTGAGCTCAAACATCTGGATTTTGTGTCTCTCGCACATGACCGCGCGTTGGTGGTCCTGGTTTTCAATGACGGTCATGTTGAAAACAGACTGTTCACTCCACCGCCCGGATACACGCGAGCCTCTATGCGAGAGGCGGCAAATTTTCTTAACTCCTTTGTTGAAGGAAAGACGATTTCCGAGTTGCGTCGGCATATCGCCCTGGAAATAGAACGAAGTCGGCGTGAAGTTGATAATCTCGCGGGCGCAATGGTCGAATCGGGATTGGTTATGTGGGCGGCTGAGAAGTCAGAATCAGAGCGATTAATTGTACGAGGACGTGCAAATCTCCTGCAGACAGAGGCGGAAGACGACCAGCTTGACCGCATCCGGCACCTCTTTGATGATCTTGAGCGGAAGCGGGACATCGCCGCGTTCCTCGAACTGGTAGAGGAAGGCGATGGCGTGCGGATCTTCATTGGCTCGGAAAATAAACTTTTTTCGTTATCTGGTTCATCTTTGGTTGTTTCACCCTATATGAATGCCGAACATAAAATTGTGGGCGCTGTCGGAGTCATTGGTCCTACTCGGCTAAATTATGGTCGAATTGTACCGATTGTCAGCTATACAGCGCAATTGATTGGACGGATGATCTCTGATCGGAGTTAAGGGAACGGGAACCATGACGGATAATGCGAAACACACTGTCAAGAACGCATCTTTGGAAGGAGCGGAGAATCCGGTCGATGCGGTCAAAAAAGCGGAGGAAGCCGTTGCGCGCGAGGGGACCGAAGGGGACCGAACAGAGGAGGTGTCGGCGAGCGCGGACGTCGAAGATGATGGGGACCGTGATCTGCGGACCATCGAAGACGAACAAGCCGGACAGGATGAGCCGGCGTTATCCGAAGTTGAGCAGTTGATACTGGAGCGTGATGACTACAAGGATAAGTTTATGCGTACTCTCGCGGAGGTCGAAAACGTGCGCAAAAGGTTTGAAAGGGCGCGGCAGGACGCTGAGAAATATGGTGGCTCCCGGATCATTCGGGATATGTTGCCTGTCTATGACAATTTAAATCGTGCTCTCGGGAGCGCGGCGGAGGAGAAAAGTGAGGTCGTGTCGAGTTTGATCGAAGGGGTCGAACTGACATTGAAGGAACTGAAGAAGGTGTTTGAAAATCACGGGATAGAGATCATCCGTCCGGAGGTTGGTGACAAGTTTGATCCAACGTTGCATGAAGCAATGTTTGAAGCTCCTGTCCCTGGAACAAAGGCGGGAGAAATAATCGAGGTGTCTGTTTCGGGATTTCAGCTTCATGATCGCCTTTTGCGTCCTGCGCAGGTCGGTGTATCGTCGACAACCAATTGATTGCGGACGGTTTTGAGGACTATGGACCGTAATTGCGGGACTTCTGTATCGGAGTATTTTTTGGTGTCTTAGAGTCGGATCTAAAATTCGGACCAACCTACATTATATCGCGTTTTATTCGGATTTTTTGCTAAACTTACCACAATATGAAGCATTATGATTGTGTAGAATGCCGATACCCGATTTTGGTCAGAGTCCCTGATTGACAGCCCGTTGCGCTACGTTGTTGTAGCCTCCTTGAGTTTGTAGATTAAATCGAGCGCCTCTCGGGGAGACAGTGCGTCTGGGTGGATATCATGGAGCATCTTCTCCAACTGTGATGAGGTCCGGGGGGTCTGGGGAGCGGGTCGCGCGGCAAAGAGTGGCAAGTCATCAATGAGGACGTGCGGTTGGCCGCCGCCGTCCCGATTCTGTTTTTCGAATATGTCCAATATTTCCCTCGCCCGTGCAACCACGGCTTCGGGCAGTCCCGCAAGTTTTGCAACTTGAACACCGTAGGATTGATCGGCGGCGCCTTTTTTCACTTCATACAGGAAAATCATTTCGCCGTTCCACTCCCTTATCGCAACAGTGGTGTTCTCTATGCCGTGATGTTTCTTGGCGAGTGCGGTCAATTCATGATAATGGGTTGCAAACAGGGTCCGACACTTGTTCTCGACGAGCAAGTGTTCGAGCGTCGCCCACGCGATCGACAATCCGTCATAGGTCGCTGTTCCGCGACCGATTTCGTCGAGGATGACCAAGGCTCGATCGCCGGCTTGATGGAGAATCGCGCTGGTTTCAACCATTTCGACCATGAATGTCGAATGCCCTCGGGCTAAGTCATCGGAGGCACCAATTCGACTGAAAATCTGATCGATGATTCCAATTCGGGCTTCGTCCGCTGGTACATAACTTCCCATTTGAGCGAGAATGGCGATGAGTGCGTTTTGGCGCAGAAAGGTCGATTTTCCCGCCATGTTGGGCCCTGTCAGAAGCCAGATCGAGGTATCGGTTGTGCTGTTTAGATCGCAGTCATTCCCGATAAAACTGACTCCGCCCGCCCGTCGAAGCGCGCATTCAACGACAGGATGTCGGCCTCCACGAATATGGAATCTTCGCGAGTTATCGATTGAAGGCCGGCACCAGCTCTCGTCCCGGGCCAAGATGGCGAGACATGCTGCGAGATCAATTTCAGCGATGGCTTGTGCGACTGCTCTGATTTTGGCGGCGCTTTCGAGAACTGCGTGTACGAGGGTATCAAAAATCTGCTTTTCTATTTCCAGAGAGCGGGCACCGGCGTTCATCACCTTGTTTTCCATCTCCGACAGCGCCAGCGTCGAGAAGCGGATTTGTTTTGCGGTTGTCTGACGATGGATGAACGTATTGGAGAGAGGGGGAGCCAGCATTGTTTCCGCGTGCGTCGAGGGTGTCTCGATAAAGTAACCCAGCACATTGTTGTGCTTGATTTTGAGAGACGCGATCGTGGTCTGTTCAATATAATCCTTCTGCATCTGAGCAATGATACTTCGTCCGTTGTCTCGTAACGTACGTACGTCGTCGAGTTCTTCATTGAACAGGGAGGCAACAAAGCCGCCGTCACGGGTGAGTATAGGGGGTTCGTCAACGAGTGCCTTGCGAAGGGTATCAATGAGTTCATCCAGCCCACCTAAGTTCTGTCGAGCGCGCTTGAGGTTCCGTGGAAGATCAGTCATGAGCGGGTTGCGAGCCATGTCGTGGGAATATATTAACCCATTGCGGATCGCGGCGAGATCGCGTGGACCACCTCTGTCCAGCGACAGGCGCGATAAGGCGCGATCCAGATCGGGTACTTCACGTAAATTGGCTCGAATGGATTCGCACAGGACCGAGTTTTCAAGAAAGAAGTCAACTGCCGAGAGACGGTTGTTGATGATTTGGGGAACGCAGGAGGGGCTGGAGAGGCGTTGTTCGAGGAGCCGGCTACCAGCCGATGTTGCCGTTCGATCAAGGACCTCTAACAGGGAGTTTTCGCGACCTCCGCCCAAGGATTGTGTTAACTCCAGGTTGCGGCGCGTGTCCATCCCAATTTGGACAACTTGCTCTTGGATATGACGTTTGGGCGGTTGGAGAAGAGGTTGTTTCCCGAACTGGGTGATCTCCAGATAGTTCAGAAGAGCGCCCAGGGCCGCGATTTCGGCGCGGGTAAAGGAGCCGAATGCATCCAGTGTCTTGACTCCAAATGTCGAACATAATCGCGCTTCGCCGCTGGTACTGTGAAAGCTTGTTGACGATAGAATTGTTGTTGGAATGGCGAGATTATCGAAGATGTGTGTGTATCGTTCTCGGATCGCATTGGTGATGAGAAGTTCGGAAGGTGCAAGTCGCGCCAGTTCAGGTGAGAGTCTCTGTGAACTGAGTGGCATGACGTTGAGGATCCCGGTCGATATGTCGACCCACCCAAGCGACAACTCTTGGCGAATTTCAGCCAAGGCCGCCAGAAAATTATGTCGACGGGCGTCTAGAAGAGAGTCTTCGGTTAATGTCCCAGGGGTAATGAGTCGGACGACTTCGCGGTTTACAATTGCCTTGCGACCACGTTTCTTCGCCTCAGCGGGGTCCTCGGTTTGTTCACAAATAGCGACTTGAAAGCCTTTTCGGATGAGTGTCTGGACGTAGCCGTCCACTGCATGCGCGGGAACACCACACATCGGGATATCGTCGCCGGATTTTTTTGAGCGTCTTGTAAGTGCGATATCGAGGGCAGCTGAGGCCGCTCGGGCGTCGTCGTGAAACAGCTCATAAAAGTCTCCCATCCGATAGAATAGGAGCGCCTCTTTGTGGCTTTCCTTGATCTTCAGATACTGATCCATCATTGGTGTATGTTGTTCTTTTTTTTCTAATGAACTCATGCCGTTACGCTGTTTTACTTATTGATTGATAAGGGAATTATATACAATGATGCCCCATAAAAAACGCCATGAGGAGTTAATTTTGTATCAAAAGTATACGCCAGTAAACTATCCTAAATCTGACAATTATGATCGGTGATGCCATTGAAGTTGGCAAGACAAAAGATATTCCAATGGACGAGAAAGCATCTCCGGACGCTTTCGAACGCCAGAATTTGCCCAAGCGTATTGTCGCATCTCCAGCTACTTGCGTTCTATGGGCGCCCTCGGCTACAACGCCCTCTTCGCCATTGAGATTGCTCTTAAAGGAAACGCCGCCGACGTGGTCAACGAAAACCTCAATGAACCAAACTCTATTGTTTCCGCACCGCCAAGGATCCGAACACCCCATTCCCCAATGGCGGCTATGGAACGGGCTGTTTTACCAACGGTATTGCTGGCTATGCGCAATGTGTGCAGGATCTGCAGGCTTGTACCGACGGCGGGGGCAGCTGGAACAACAGCAACCTTAGCTGCACGAATTGACGAGCGAAAAGATATTAAGTTAGGTTTTTCGGGTTAATTTGTTAACCGAAAATCGGCAAATGATTAAGATGATGTCACCGCTTGAATTAAATAATTCACAGATTACCGAATTAATACAAAGTAAGGACGAAAAAGGGGGGCGTGCAGTTGCGCAAAGATTATCACGCACGCACGTTCGAAACATAACGGGCGCAGCATTCGACACACCTTTTTTATTCGACCAGATTCCTCGCGTCGAGCACTGCGGCTTTTACATTTATCAAAGCATCCAACAGCTCGCAATGTAATGATTAACTTACACTGGGATATCAAGAACACATTCGAACACTATGGCCGAAGTGACTTTGGAATGTTGGGATGGGATGGCATAAAGGATCCCGAAAATATTCCACTATTGCACTTCAGCGAACTCGAACAAGATCAAATGAGGAAAGAGCTGCTGAACTTGATGCCGCGAAAACTCTTTGGTTTAGTCTCAGAAAATCCAATCACTGTAGAAGCTCTTAGGCACGTTTGGGCAAATGAAACACCAGCTAGGGTCCGTTGACATCTATCGTGCGGCGATGATTCCTGCAACCAGATGAATGCCCGCCGCGAAGCTGGATGCGGTCTTGTCGTATCGCGTCGCAATCGCCCGGAACTCCTTGATTTTGCAGAAGAAATTCTCGATCCGGTGCCGGTCCCGATAGGCGTCTCGGTCAAAGGTGCGCGGAAGCGTTCGGTTTTTCTTCGGGGGAATCACCG
>JAPORU010000172.1 GCA_026710045.1 Aestuariivita sp.
GACTGACACGTGTTGTCAATAAAAATGTGGCAAAAAACAGCGTGGGATTGCCTTGATGCTGAATGGGGCGGGGTTGACCCTGTGATAATGTCACTTCTAATGTGTGGTCTTTGCGCACCACGATAAGGTCTTGAGACAGCAAACGGGTGTGCGTCTTGCGATCATTAGGGAAATCTTTGTCACGGCCCAGAGCGTACCATTGGGCGTGCGTGAAGGAATCCGCCTGTGGGTGGTGCGGGGTCATGGTTCAGGCGGCAATCTCTGTTGTCAGACGGTGTGCGATGAACCATCGGCTGGCGTGATGATGATCCTCGGTTGTGGCATCTACGGGAAGGGTCAAGTGCAGCATCATGCCGTATTTACCCATCGGCTGCATCGCAAGAAGCATCTTGACCTTGTCGGGCGGGTTGAGGTATTGGGCATGCGCGTTGAGGGTGTCCACATCTATCCCTGAAATGAGATCTGGCAATGCGACTTCCCTGGAAAAATGTAGCGATCGGCATGGCGCCCAGTTGCCGCGGACCATTGGAGGATCGGATGATTCGTTCTCGTGTGCAACCCACAGCAGGCCACCGGACTCCACGCAACGATACATCTTGGTACAGATAGTCGCTGGTGGGTCAAGGTCGGGATGTGCGGGGATTGTGTCGCAGTGGCCATCTCCGTTGAAGGTCCAGCCATGATAAAGACAGGTCAAACGGTTTTCACGGACAACCCCATATGACAAGCGCATTCCACGATGCGGACAGCGATTCTCCCAAGCGTGCGCCAAGCCGTCGGCTCCACGCCATAAGACGAGATCGTTCTGCTTGATCATGGAGCGTTTCACGGCTTCATGCTGAATTGTGTTTGCGAGCCCTGCGGGCACCCAACCTAACACATCCGTATCTTCGTTCATGGCTTTGCTTTCCCCAGAAACCAACCCACCATTGTCTATCAATCCCATAATCTCTAGAATAGATGAACAACTTGAACTTCTCGTCCAAGATACTGAACACTGTCTGGGAACCTTGCTGAGATGTCAGATACTGTCGATTTGAAGTACATACGGGCTTTCGTGCAGATCGCCCGTTCGGGTAGCCTGACGCGCGCCGCGCGTGATACCAACATTGCCAAGGCTACGTTGAGCCATAATCTCCGGAGGCTCGAAGACGCACTGGAAGTTGAACTTTTGACACGTTCTTCCCGTGGGCTGGTGTTGACTGATGCCGGACGCGCTTATTTGGAAAATTGCAATCGTATCTTTGAGAGTTGCGAAATTGCAGAAAGTGCTGCGCAACGCGCGCACAATACCGTGTCTGGAAAAGTGCGGATTGCAGCGAGTGCTGAATTTGGAACGTCCATACTCGGTGCGGCCTCGCTCTATCTGGCACAGGCTCATTCAGGGCTGAGCTTTGAAGTCAATATGTATACCAGCCAGAAACTGCTGACGGATCAACTTGATTTCGATTGCATGATTTTTGTGGGCTCCGCTCCGGATTCAAGCCACCTGTGTCGTAAGATGGGCACCGTTTCCTACGGCCTCTATACCAGTCCGGCTTTTCGGCGCGAATTTGGGACACCGCGGGGCTTTGATGACATAGAGGAATTGAACGGTACAACATATATGCGCGGAGGCATCGAAGAACTCTGGACCCTTATGTGTGGGGACCATGAAGTCGTCTGCAGGTACAGGCCTCGCTTTCGTGTTCAGGATTATTGGATGGCCAAATATTACGCGATCTCGGGTGTGTCTGTGGCTTATCTGCCGGATTTCTTCGTCCATTATGAAGTTGAAATGGGCGGGCTTGTTCCACTCATGCCGGAATGGCGATCACCTGAAATGGCCGTGTGGGTCATCTATCCCGCTCGGCGTCACAAAAACCCGCGTGTAAAGTTGCTGGTGGACACCTTATGCGAAAAATTCGACCAGTTTATGGTGCATCCGGGCTATTCGTTGCTGCCGCAGGTCTTGGTAGACGCACGTAAGGTCTAACCGGGTGTCACGAGAACGGACGTGATCCGGCTGTTTGCAGAGCCAAGCCAACAGGCCATCTCCAGCATGTCAATCAGTTCGGGTGCGCCGTGCAACAACAGTGTCACCCGTGTCGTGTTCGCTACGACGATCTGGTTATCGAGGTCAAAAAGGCGCAGGTAGTGTTGGATAAAGTCCAGCATTTCCTTGGTTTTGAGCGTGCCGGAAATGGTCATTTCGCGCTTGGTCATGATCACAGGTCCAGCACAAGTGGTCCCTGTTTGCATCGGGAGACACAGATCATCATGCTTTCTCCTGTCGCCTGTTCAGCTGTGGTGAGATAGTGGTCACGGTGAGCGGGCGTGCCCTTCAGAACGCGGGTCAGGCAGGTGCCGCATACCCCTTGCTCGCAAGACGTCAGTACGTCAACGCCTGCAGCTTCCAGTGCTTCAACAATGGTTTGAGTCGCGGACACGTGTATGGTTTGGCCTGAGTGCTTAAGAATTACGGTGAAGCTATCGTCAGAACGCGCAACGGTGAGCGGCGTGGCAGAGAACCGTTCTAGATGGATTTGATCCGCAGGCCATCCTGCAGCTTGCGCCGTCGTTGTGATCAAATCCATAAAGGGGCCTGGTCCGCAAAGATAAAGATGCGTCCCAGCAGCTGGACGTCGCAGCAGTCCCGTTAGCATATCGTTCAAGGCTGGAGGAGCGAGGCCAACATGGATGGGCGCATCGGGTAAAGTTTCCATCTGTGCGCGAAAAGGTACATGGTCAAGTCCGCGTACGAAGAGGTGTAAGGTATGAGTGTGGCCTATGGAGGCGAGGTGTTGTGCCATTGATAGAAGTGGTGTGATGCCGATTCCCCCTGCCAAGAGTAGTGCGGGTCCAGTGTCTTGTATGAGGGCAAAATTTGTGCGGGGGTCACTCACTTGAATCTGATCCCCTTCGTGGAGCGCATGCACTGCGGCCGATCCACCACGGCCATCTGGTTCGTATTTTACGCCAATCAGATAGGCGTCGGTGTCCGTCGGCCCGTTGCAGAGCGAATACTGTCGGATTATTCTGCCCGGCAGATGCAGGTCGACATGTGCACCGGGGGCAAAGTGGATGGTACCGCTGTTGGGTCGCAGGGCGAGGCCGCGAATGTCAGACGTTTCTTCCCAGATCCGGGTGACAGTCACCGTGTTTAGCGTCATGTGTGTGTTCCGTACCGGACGCCCAGATTCTTTAGCCAAGCCCGATAGGCGCACGATGTGCTGTCCACACCAACAGAGTGATCCAGTCCGGAGAGTGGTAGTTTGCGTGGAAATGATCGGTCAAGTATGAATTTGTCTTGAGCCGAGATCGCTTGTTGGTCAGCTCGTAGCTGTTTGGTGTCCATCCAATCTTCCTTCACCCAAGCCAAGAACTTATGAGCGATGACATGTTCCTCGTTGAGGGGCTGAGCAAAGATTCCCAGATAATCGAAACGTCCCGATGTATCCGTCCGATGGATGTAAAGGATCACTGAATACGGATCTTGGATTCGGTATGTGTATTCAGCGACAGCGCCGGTGATCGGAAGCCAGTACTTTTGTGAACGCGACCACAGTACGCCGTTTGCGTCGATATCGGGTGTAGACGGCACTTGTTCCAGTCGGTCGGTGCTGCCGAGGACGCCGGGGTGCACGAATGGAAAATGCGCGTTGTCAACAACATTGTCAATGATCCGCAGGCCGGAGCACTGAACGTGCGGGGACCAGATGTTCATGACCATCCGGTCGATTTCGTAATACTCCAACAATTGAGGCGGCGGACCATCCGGGCGACCTAACGTTGTCCAGACGTATCCCAAGCGCTCTGTTACGGGCAGCAGTCGACCATCGCATTCCGCTGATATCCAAGTTGGGTGTGTTGTCAGATTAATGGGTCGGTTCAGAAGTCTTGTTTGGCACAGATTCAGTCGTCGGATATCAATCGGCGCACCAACGGGATACCAGCGGTTCCAGACTGCGGGATCATCTGCCGCGTCCAATGTCAGTGGCTTTCGATGTGGTCGGTGTTCAATGCTCGTTCAAAGGCTTCCTGGCCGTGTTCAGCCGCCGCGCCAAGCTCGCGCAACCATTTGCGGTACTGGTTTGACACCTTGTCGGTGGGGAGTGATATCTCGGTCAGCGACAATCCACCCGGTTGCGTTTCGATTACCGGCTTATCTTCGTCCAAAACGAGTTTCTGGAACGCGAGCGGCTGTTCATCCGACAGACTTTCGTCCGTATGGGCGATGATCATGAAGTTACGACAGCAGTCGTGGCTGACTGGACTCGAAGTAGTCCAGAGCAAGAAGGGTTTGTCATTGCGGTACAGTCGGATCGAGAGATTGATCGTAAAGGGCATTGCCGCTCGGTAAGTCCAGGACCCGAGCGGGCTGTCTGGTGGTAGACGATCGAGCATGTCTTTGCCGGGCTCCATATAGAACCGCATCTCTCCAGCCACCCGGTCAATCGGTACGATTGCGGGCTCTGAATAGGCGGGATCGTAAAGAGTGCCGGGATGGACATAGGCAAAATGAGAAAAGTCGGTGAAATTCTCCCATCGGCGCTCGGCGGAACTGTTCCAGTCGTAAGGATCCGCCACGATCTGGCGTTTGTATTCTCGATTTTCCCAAGCGTCGCAGAACGGAATATTGGTACAGTCCCACATGTTATCGAGCCGCACCCAAATCAGCCCATAACGCACCTCGGACTCATAGCATGGGGTTTGAGCCTTCTGTGGGATTGCGTCGTTGGGACAGGCTGGGATATGTGCGCATTTGCCGTCCTTGTTGTATTCCCAGCCGTGATAGGGGCATTGCAAGCGTCCATTGTTTAGCACTTTTCCCGCAGAAAGTTTGGCAAATCGATGGGCACAGCGGTCACGCATCGTTGAGATCTTGCCGTCACACTTGGCGATGACGATGGGCTCGTCCAGTAATACTCGTCCGATGGGTCCGACGCCTGCGTCATTTGATTTCTCCAGTTCCTGCACTGTGGCCACCGGGTGCCAGAAATGCCGCAAATAGCTTTGATTGGTGACCAATGGATGCTCAATGTTCATTGCTTACACCTCCTGCCTCACGTCAAGCTAAAGTGATTCATTGTTCAAGAATAGATGCAACCATTAGACCCTACGTTCGTAATTATTGAACAGAAATTTGTCTCATAAGTTTGCAATGGGAAGGTTAAAGTAGAGTATCGGGAGGTAAGTGGCATGCGATGTCGAACGAAAGGGAATGGCGGTGATGCAGTGTATCGTGTAGGAACCGGGTGTTTGATGTATTGACTTTGAATGAAATACGGCACAACTGGAGCGTCCATTATGGCGTTGAATATTACATTCCCTTATTTTGATCGACAATCAGGATGGAGCCTTTAAATGCCCGCAAGCAACTCGCCATTCCATCACGAAAAACGCGTCCCACCCGATGCCCTATTTGTTTAATGATGCTGAACGTTTGCACACCAAATTCATTATGCTTGTCTTTGCACCTATCCTCAAAAGAAGCTGTATTGGAACAGGATCATAGACTTTGACAACGAAATTCTGCATTAGCGGGGATCATAAAACAAATCATAACATCGCGATGTTACGATTGGAGCGGATGCGGGCGTGTTGATTTGAATCGTGCGTTTGGATAGGGTTTCTTGGACCGAACAGAGGGACACTTCACCATGATGGATCGCGCGGGTCTTGAAGCCTTTCTTCGACAGTCGGAGGGACAGCCGCCTCCAGTATTTAAAGGGCGAGAGGCCGTTCTCGCAATCCTTCGAGAGTGGGGAGAAGGACTTCGAACTGTTATTCAAGAGCCGGACCATATAAAACCACGGATTTATTTGCACGGGGTTCCGAAGACCACGCAGATTATTCAGGGCGCGCCGGGTGCGGGAAAAAGTTCCATTCTTGCGAAACTGCAAGAGGAATGCGATGCGCCGGAGGACGATTCGGCGCCGCGTGTTCTGATTGTATCAAGCCAAGACGTGGTTCAGGACTTATCAAAAGTCATACAGCTTATTGGTGTGGCCGGAGGGTTATCACCGAAGAAATGGCGCGCGCTTCCCCAGCGTGTCAGCCTCGGATTGAATTTGACACAGATCGTCGATGTAACAGGCGAATTGGAATGGGCAAAAAAAGATCTCAAGCCCATGAAGACTCTTCGTGATCTCATCGAGGTCTTTCCTCGCATGAAATGGACAGCGCCGGTGATTGTTGCGGTGGATGAGTCACAGCGCTTGTCAGGAGATGATTCCACCTCTCACGCCCGGTTTCTTCAATCGATTCACGATGCGTCTTC
>JAPORU010000185.1 GCA_026710045.1 Aestuariivita sp.
TAGTTTTCTGTTCGTGAGCCCATGAAAATCCCTTTTCTGAGCGGTTGATGCGATGTGTCGGTGTCCTGACTTCCTATGGCTGGGAATAAAGAATTGCTTCCGATCATTCCGATTGTAAAACGTAGAGTGTGAAAAGATCGTGGTTCGGATGTTCTTTGGATGTGACGGCGTGTGAGCCAGTTTTGAATGCAATGGTGTTGACCAGAATGTATGTTCCCGGTTGAAGAAACATCGTAAATGAGCTTATGCGGTTGTGTAAGGATTCTGTGAACGGGTCCGATCAGTTTGAACGGAGAATGTTTCCATGCGTATTGAAGCCAGACTAGCGGACATGGGCGTTGCGCTTCCCGAGGTGCTTGTGCCGGCCGCCAATTATGTTCCATACGTACAGATCGGTGATATCGTGTATGTTTCCGGCCAAATTTCTGCTGGGTCAGATGGGCCCATTTGTGGAAAGCTCGGTGAAAATCTGAGCGTCAAAGATGGTTGTGTTGCTGCGCGGGCTTGCGCGCTGCACTTGCTCGCCCAAGTCAAGGCCGCTTGCGGAGGTGATCTTGATAAACTTATGAGAGTGATCAAACTGACGGGATTTGTGCATTCGACATCCGATTTTATCGATCAACCGAAGGTGATAAACGGGGCCTCGGATTTTCTTGTTGAGGTTTTGGGTGATGCGGGTCGTCACGCGCGTTCGGCTGTTTCGACCGTAGGGCTACCCTTTGGGGTCGCTGTTGAAATCGAAGGTATTTTCCAAGTCGCGTGATCATGGTTCTCCCCGAACCGCTTCTCAAAATTCCCTTTGCGCATCGTGGTTATCATGATGTGGACCGCGGATATCCGGAAAATAGTCTTTCGGCTGTTCAAGCCGCGATTGATGCGGGTTACGGAATTGAAATTGACGTGCAGCTGTCATCGGACGGTGAAGCGGTTGTCTTTCATGATGAAGGCCTATCACGGCTCACGCGTATGCATGGTTTCGTACGAGAGAGATCGGCTTCGACATTAAGGCGCATTCCGCTTCTTGGAGGAAATGGCGAAGGTGTTCCGCTGGTTACGGAGGTTCTGGATCGGGTTAACGGGCGGGTGCCGTTGTTGATCGAACTCAAGAGTATCGACGACGAGTCATATTCAAGCGTCGGTCGGTTGGAGACCGCAATTGCTCATACGCTTAAGAGTTATGTTGGACCGGTCGGTATTATGTCGTTCAGTCGAAAGTCGATTGCAGCTATGGGGGCGGCATTTGCTTCAGTTGGTTTTGATTGGCCGCTCGGTCTCACAACTTCGGCGTCCTATTTTGATCGCTGGTTGTCTGAAGACGCCGATTTGAACCTTGCGGCGCATATGCGGGTATTTATGGATCTGGGAGTTTCGTTTCTCGGTCATGAATCGTCTGATCTTGGGCGTTCCGTGATTCAATTGCTGCGTGCGAAGAGGATGCCGGTACTGGCGTGGACCGTCACTTCTTACCAGGATGAACATGCGATTTGGCCATTGTGCGATAACATTATCTTTGAAGGATTTGATGCACAGCAGCGGCTCAATGTAGAGTGAATGGGCAGTATCTTGTAAATAGGGGGCGGGAGACGTGGCGTGAGTCAATCAGACATAAGAATTCAAATTTGTGGTTCTCTCACACAAATCACGTCATGTGATTGGGATTCTTGTGCGTGTCCTGAGGCCGCTGAAGGCGCACGACCCTTTGATCCGTTTACGACATACCGGTTTCTTAAGGCGCTTGAGGAGAGTGGTTCGGTTGGACAGAACACAGGATGGTATCCTCAATATATGCTCGCATTTGAAGGCAATGAAATAATTGGTGTGGCACCGTTCTATGTGAAGTTTCACAGCCAAGGTGAGTATATTTTTGATCATAATTGGGCGCATAGCTTTGAAGTTGCCGGCGGAAGGTACTACCCAAAGGGACAAATCGCTGTACCATTTACTCCGGCGACTGGACGTCGTCTTTTGGCGAAGGTGACGGCGGAAAAGCGTGCACAGAACGCTTTGTTGGCCGGCGCAGTCGCTTATGCCCGGAAGGCTCAATTATCATCCGTACATATTACTTTTTGCACACAGGCGGAAACGGAGGTCGCACAGAAGCTGGGGTTTATGCCGCGGATTGGCCAGCAATTTCACTGGGAAGATGCGGGTTACGGTAACTTTGACGGCTTTCTCGCGTCCTTATCGTCTCGAAAAAGGAAAAATTTGCGTAAAGAGCGTGCAACGGCGAATGATTTTAATGGTTGTATTGATGTCTTGGTGGGTGATGACATCAGACCACATCATCTCGATGCATTTTGGGTTTTTTACCAAGACACAGGCGCTCGAAAATGGGGTGTTCCCTATTTGACGCGTTCGTTTTTTGATGAATTGTACACACATCTGCGCGATGACACGGTGTTAATCATGGCTCGGCAAGGTCGTGAGTATTTCGCTGGAGCACTGAATTTTGCGGGCAAAGATACGCTTTACGGGCGTTATTGGGGATGTACGAAGTATCATCCCAATTTGCATTTCGAACTCTGTTACTATAGGGCGATTGAGTGGGCCTTGGCCAATGGTCTGACGCGGGTCGAAGCCGGCGCTCAAGGTCAACACAAACTGGCACGTGGATATCTGCCCAAACAGATCTATTCATTGCATTGGGTTGCACATCCAGGGTTCGCGGAAGCCATAGCAACTTTTCTAAAGGCGGAAAGTGAAGCGGTGGATGAAGAAATTGAAATACTGACCGAGTACGGCCCGTTCCGTCGATGTGAGGTGGAGGAACACCAATGAGTGATTTATTGACCGGGGATGATCGCGAACAAAAACTTGATCCTCTCTTGAAGAGTGGTTGGGCTGTGGTTGCGGAACGTGATGCGATCGAAAAACGCTTTGAGTTTGTAAATTTTGTTCATGCTTTTGGCTGGATGACAAAGGTGGCGTTGTGGGCTGAGTCCTTAAACCATCATCCCGAATGGTCGAATGTGTACAGGCATGTGCATGTCATTTTAACAACGCATGATGTTGGTGGTTTATCGGCTAAAGATATTGAACTCGCCCAGAAGATGGATCAGTTGACGGGATAGTTTTTCGGATTTCGTTTTGAGACAAACGTTGCGTCCGGTACGGATCCTGAAGACGACGATCAAGAAGCGACTGTTCCGGCCGGGATCAGACGGGCGGTGCGGGCCAGCGGATGAGAATCCCGAGAACGGCGATGACCAGGATCGCGGCACCCAGGACCAGACCGACCACCCAGCGCTGGTTTTCCCTGTCGCGCCGCTCGGCGTCTTCGCGAAAGCTGGCCATGTCCGTGCGAAACCCCTCCAGTGTTGTGGCGAGATCGGCTTTCATAATCTCCATGTCCTTCTCTTCTGTACGAGCGACCGCTGCTTCTCCAGTTCGCGGGTGTCGGGTGTGTCTGTCATTGTTTCACCTGAATCTTTTCCGTCCCGTGCGTCAACGGCGTGACAGGAAAGTCACCACCAATCCGGCTTGATAACAACGGTGCGCGCGGCCCGAACTCATCCATTATGCACCCAGTGCGGATGTTACAGGGAGTCACCCGGACCCTGAGCGGAAACACGGGGAACAAAGGTGTACAGATCTTGAGTGGTGGCAGGAGACCGCACCCTGCCCATCGCGGTCGAGTTGACCGCCACCACCCTCAATGCCGACGGAGTCTTTACCTCCGACGCCTTTACGCTTGAGTTCTGATCCCCATCATGGAGTCCCGCGGCTCCTGGAGCGGCCGGCTGTCGAATAGAGCCATGGATGGACAGCCACGACTCGCAGCGGGAACGATGAGCGGCACCTGGATCGATGCCCGTCAAGGAGAAGGTGCCTTGACCGGAGCCTAGCTTGCGGGTGGTACAGAATAGGACAGTTCCATTCGGTTTCGAGGTCATTTCCGAAATCGGGCATATACCCTTTGGACGGACCATCCAACGAAGGGGCGAATGTCAGGCTCATTCTGCAGCAACCCTATCACCATACTCGCCATTTGCCAATTCCTCGGCTTCGATGCTCTCGAACAGTGCCTTGAAGTTCCCTTCGCCAAAGCCGTCGTCGCCCTTGCGTTGAATGAACTCAAAAAAAATCGGCCCGATCACAGTCTTCGAGAAAATCTGTAGAAGGATTTTGGTCTCTCCTCCATCGAAGACGCCTTCGCCATCAATCAGAATGCCGTGCTGTTTCATCCGATCAATCGGCTCATCATGGCCGCTCACTCGATCCAATGACATATCGTAGTAGACGTTCGTTGGCCTGGGCATAAAGTTCACACCCTTTTCTGCGATTGCGTCGACGGAATCATAGATATCATGCGTACCGACGGCGATGTGTTGAATGCCTTCGCCGTTGTATTTTTTCAAATAGTTCACGATCTGACCGGTCTCGCCACGATCCTCGTTGATCGGGATACGAATCCGACCACAGGGTGAGGTCAGTGCCCGGCTGTAGAGCCCGGTAAATTTGCCCTGAATGTCAAAAAAGCGAATTTCCTTGAAATTGAACAGGTTGCCATAGAAGGCGAACCATTTGTCCATGTTTCCCTTGAAAACATTGTGGGTCAGGTGGTCGAGATAGTAAAACCCGGCACCTTGAGGGTGGGCATTGATGATCCAGTCGAACTCGTCATTATAGACGCTTTGGTTGAAATACTTTTCGAAGAAGTAAATTAGCGATCCGCCGATACCAACGATGGCAGGCGCATTCATGACCTTGCCATCCCCTTCATAGGGGGTGGCACCGTTAATGATCGCGTGATCGAAAGCATGGTCGGCATCTACCACACGCCACCCCATAGAAGGCGCACAGGGTCCGTGGTCTTCGATAAATTGTGCCGCGTGGGAATGTGACTCTGCATTCAGAAGGTAAGAGATGTCACCTTGTTGCCAAAGCTCAACCTTTTTGGTCTTGTGATTGGCTACATGCGTGTAGCTCATTTTTGCGAAGCTATCGCGCAGAACTTGCGGGTCAGGATGTCCAAATTCGACGAATTCAAATCCGTCGGTTCCTGCGGGGTTCTCCGCTGTGATTTTTGCGCGCGGCGCGCCATGTGGAAAGGGGCCCATACTGTCCTCCGAAGCTCTTGAATCTGCTTGACAGCATACTTGCAATTAAAGGAGAAATCTGTGCATTATTATGCAATTATAATAATAATATGCACAGGAAGAGCAAAAAATCAGATTATGACGCATATTTCACTCGATACTTTCGATCACAATATTCTCCGTGCCCTTCAAAGGAACGGAGCCTTAACCAATGCGCAGCTGAGCGAAGAGGTGAATTTGTCGACCTCTCAATGCTCGAGGCGGCGTGTTCGATTAGAAAAAGAGGGGATCATCTCGGGATATCATGCCCGAATCAATGCAGAGGCAATGGGGATTGCTTTGCGCGCGGTCGTCCGGGTGAACTTAAACTCACACAGCGCCAGCAATGAAAGCGACTTTATAAAGATGCTTGCCAGCCACGATGAAATTGTCGAGGCTTTCTCCGTCTCAGGAGATGCGGACTACGTACTGATTTTGCAATGTGAGAACCTTACGCGCTTTGCGGACTTCATCCATTCAACGCTTCTGCCCCATGCCGTTATTGGTCAAGTCCGCTCAGAAGTTGTCCTCAAAGACATTAAGCGTCCCCACAGCAGATAGCGGTGAGAATAGCTTCTTGTACGCGGCAAGTTGGGCGTGTGCAATGCGCTCCTATCCCTTTAATCTTTTTCGCACATCGACAGCACCCATCTTTAACAAAATTTCGCGGAGAATGGTCATATTCGAGGATTTTCGCGATCGGATGGAATTTTTTATGCTTTAAAATCAGTATATTAGATGTTTACGGGTGTGTGATTCTTCAATGTAGAGACATAAAGTGATGTCTGCCTCTTGCGCCGCGACCCGCCCTGCGCTAGGCTGGGCGCATGTTTATTCGCAAGATCCGAACACGCACCACGGCGAGCGGGGAGTCCTATTTTTCCCACCGTCGGGTCGAGAGCCGGCGGGAGGGCGATAAGGTCCGCCAGAAGACGTTGTTGAATCTTGGGCGTCACTTTCCCATGGATCAAGGTGACTGGCCGTTGTTGTGCCAGCGCGTGGACGAGCTGATGACGCATC
>JAPORU010000104.1 GCA_026710045.1 Aestuariivita sp.
TCATCCATCCACCCGTCTTCACGCTACCACCAAGGGCGCCAATGTCAACGAAACCAACCGTAGCGCACGGCTCGCCAACCCAATCCGCGGCGAGGGATTTCTCATAGTATCTCCCCGCCCTAAAGGACGAGGTTTTACCGCGCGTATGATAAAAGCCACAGAAAATATTGAGGGGCACTTGTCCGAAAGAGAATTCTTTAGTAGCAGATAAACCAGACGCAAATGATCAATCGACAAACGGAACACACATACTAATGTCACTTGATGATGTCCTCGAAACAATAGATCATGACATTGAAGACGCCGTAGCGCGACTCTTTCAACTTCTTCGGATTCCCTCCATTTCGACCGATCCAACGTTTAAAGCAGATTGCAAGCGGGCGGCCGATTGGCTGGTAGATGATCTCCGATCATTCGGTATCGCGAACGCCCGCACCGTTTCGACGGCAGGTCACCCGATGGTTCTTGGACATGTAGACGGCCCGTCACCTCATTTATTATTCTACGGTCATTATGACGTGCAGCCGGTTGACCCGGTTGAGTTATGGACCCAAGACCCGTTCAATCCCTGCATCGAATCAACGATATCAGGCAAAGTCATTCGTGCACGCGGTGCATCGGACGACAAAGGACAACTGATGACATTTGTCGAAGCCTGCCGCGCCTGGATGAAAGTTTATGGAACACTCCCCTGCAAAGTGACATTTTTTCTCGAGGGTGAGGAAGAATCCGGGTCCCCATCGCTGTTACCCTTTCTCGCGGAACACAAAGACGACCTGACATCCGATCTCGCTCTCATCTGCGATACCGGTTTATTTAACAGCCGGGTTCCCGCAATCACAACGATGCTACGCGGTCTACTGGGCGAGGAAATTATCATTCATGGCCCAAACAAAGACTTGCACTCGGGCGCTTACGGAGGCCCGGCTATCAATCCCATTCGTGTGCTTTCACGGATACTGGCCGCCCTTCACGATACAAACGGACGCATCACAATTCCGGGATTTTATGACAATGTTCCGGATATACCCGAGCAACTTCGCACAGAATGGGACACCTTGGAATTTGATGCCCCACAATTCCTGAGGGAGGTTGGACTAAGCCATCCGGCCGGGGAACACGATCGCACGCCATTGGAAATGCTCTGGTCACGTCCAACTTGTGAGATAAACGGAATCAGCGGTGGTTACGAAGGCGATGGTTTCAAAACAGTTCTGCCATCCAAAGCATCTGCAAAACTCAGCTTCCGTTTGGTTGGAAATCAAGACCCTATTATAATTCGAAAGCAACTTCGAACGATGATTCAAAATATGTTACCGCCTGATTGCACGGTCGAATTTATCGAGCATGGTAACGGGATGGCCAGCAATTTCGATACAGCACATCCTGCATTTGACGCCGCACGGCGCGCCTTATCCGATGAATGGAATGAAACCGCCGTCTCTATTGGATGCGGTGGTTCCATTCCAATCGCTGGATATCTCCAAGACAGGATCGGTTCCTTGCCCATGCTCATTGGCTTTGGCAAGGATGACGACCAAATTCACTCACCAAATGAAAAATACGATCTGCGCTGTTTTCGAAAAGGTATGCGGTCTTGGGCACGCATCCTTGATGCACTCACCTCACCAGAAGGTCGTGACCCGAATTGTGCAACTCACAGAGAATCAGTCTGATACATCTCGCGGCACTGCCAAAATCAGTGACGTCACCGGACCAATAAACAACCCAGTCCACTTAAATACCTAAACTTTGGAATGTACGTCCTGTCCATTGTCGGTCAATCGGAGCGGACGGTTCGAAATCGTCTCACGTCCGAAGTATCAAGCAACGGCAGTGGCCTCAATCTCAAACATAAGCGGAGGAAGAGCGAGTCGGGCGACGCCAAGCAAGGTCATTGGTGGTGCAGCATTGAGTGGCCCGAAACGGATACCGAGCAAATCGAAATTCTTTAAAGCTTCATCGACGTCCATAGCATAAATGCCGAGGCGTGTAATATTGACGAAGCTCATATCAGCGGCTCGGAGAACGACTTCAAGATTGTCAAGAGCGAGTGTCATCTGGGCCCGCATATCTCCGGCATGTTGTGGGTTTCCCTCGGCATCCACCGACGTCTGGCCCGCACAGACCAATTGTCGGCGGCCCCCTTCAACAATTTCAGCCTGATTATAGCCAAACTTCAGCGACCACGGCCACGGGTTTACAGCTGTTTTATCCATACTCAGTATCTCCTTGCCCTTCAGCATATTGTGCTGGGCCGCACATTCAAACTTTGCCCATACAACAGATAAAAAAAGGGAGGGAAGATGCAACTACATTGTGGACATGAGGTGCTCTTAATTCCGCATCACGTTATAGCGACCCACAATCATCGCCACAAACCGTCCAAATTACCGTAATCGGTGATTCAGGACAGAATCCGTTCACGGATATCAACAGGCTCGTGTTTACTCCGCAATTGACCTGTCATCGGATCACACGATACTGCGCGGTCACATTTTACCGTGTTTCTCCAGAGCGGTCTGTCGACGATAACCTCCTCCGCGAGTCAAGAAACCGCAAGGGTTCGTTCGTGAGCAGATTGCCATGATCGCGCTCATCCCGCTGCCATCATGGGCAGCCAGAGAACAATGATCGGAAAGGAAACCAGCAACACAATAGTCACCGCATCGGCGATGAAAAAGGGCGTGACACCCCGGAAGACATCCTGCACCGTCAAGTCATCCCGCACACCGGCGACCACAAAACAGTTGAGCCCGATTGGCGGCGTAATCAGACAAAATTCGGCCATCTTGACAACAAGAATACCAAACCAAACCGCACACATCGTCCCGGACATACCAAAGGTGCTGTCCGCCGAAGAAACAAATTCCCCGCCATTCAGCGCCATCACAGCCGGATAGACAACCGGTAACGTCAACAACAACATCCCGATGGCATCCATGAACATCCCCAGAACCGCATAAGCCAAGAGAATCATGACCAAGATCAGCATCGGAGACATGTCAAGCGATGTAATCCAATCCGAAAACGCTACTGGTAAGTCCGCAAATCCCAGAAAACGTACATAAATCAAGACCCCCCAGATAATCGTGAAGATCATCACCGTTAACTTGGCCGTTTCCAACAACGCAGACATCAGGGCACGCCACCGCATACCGCGAAAGATAGCCATACAGAACACCACAAACGCACCAAGTGCACCGCCCTCAGTCGGCGTTCCGAAGCTGTCGCCAAACGGATTGTAGACAAAGGAAATGATGATCGCAACGACCGCGACAATCGGGAGTGCAGCCGGCAAACTCGCAAATCGCTCACGCCACGTAAATCCGCCGAGAGGCGGTCCAACCGTTCGAAACAACACGGCGATTCCAACAATGAGAATACCGTAAATCAGTGCGGAAAATGCACCGGGAAGAAATCCGGCCAGCAACAGTAAACCGACGTCCTGCTCGACAATAATGGCGTAGATAACCAAAATAGCCGACGGTGGTATCAAAGAGGCCAATGTGCCCCCGGCAGCCACCACACCGGCGGCAAATCTCTTATTGTAACCAATTTTCAACATCTCCGGAATTGCGATACGTGCGAAGACAGCCGCAGTAGCCACGGAAGCTCCTGAAACCGCCGCAAACCCGGCCGTAGAAAACACAGTCGACACCGCCAACCCTCCAGGCAACCAGGCAATCCAGCGTTTTGCAGCCTCAAACAGAGCGGTTGTCAAACCAGCATAATAGGCAAGATACCCAATCAGGATAAAGGTTGGAATTAAACTCAAAGCCTGCGACGCAACCTTGGAATGAGGCACCTGTCCGGCGGTTTTGATGCCAACCGTCAAGGCCCAGCCGAGATGGTCAATCCCGAACTGCCGCTTTGACCAGAATATGATCACAAGACCCACGAGCCCGGCAAGCCCGGCCGCGAATGCGACACGCATTCCCATGACAACGAGAACCAGCAAACCAGCCGTAACCCACAGACCGATAACAAGTGGATCCATAGCCATTACGACGTATCGATCAACGTGTCGGCTTCCGACAACGCTTGCGACGTCGCATCTTGCGTCAATGGAACAGCGACCGGTCGATCAAGGTCAAAAATCAACGCACGACCATAACCCCAGATTTGAAGTAACAGTCGAAGACACAGCGCACCAAACGCAATCGGGGCGAGAATCTTGGCGGGCCACAACGGAAGGCCGATATCGATCGTACTGTCCCGACTCCACAACGCCGCGTCCCAATCAAAGGATCGTTCAAAATGCGCCCATGATCCCCACACGAGAGCCGCCATCAATAAAAAAATCAAACAGACACCAAGCAATTCCGCAAACCAAAGTATGCGGCCCTTCAGTCGACCAATCACAAGATCCATACGAATATGTGTGCCGTCACGTTGAACGTAGGACACACCCATAAAGGCGATAAGAGGCATGGCGGCTTCAACCCAGTCGACATAACCGGGCAATGGCCAATTGAAAAGATTGCGTCCACCAACCGAAACAACCGCCATTGCCATCAGCAAGAAGACCGCAACACCACTGACCATTGCGAGTGCGCGTTCGAACTTCTGTAAAAACTGGTCTATGCGACTGAGCCTTGATCCATCCTCCAAAATCGATGAACTTTCAGCCATACTGCGTAATCCAAGCTTGAATTGACAGCCTCAACCAATCTTTGCCAAGGCAAGCAATCAACAAGAATGCCAAGAATCGGACCGTCTAACTTCCGCCACGCGCCGATTGAAGCGTGTTCATCACCAGTTCATACAATTCCTGAGCAGGCAAACCTTGTGCGGTCATATCCGCGATCCATTCAGCCCGAATCGGATCCGCTGCCTTCGCACGAAAATCATTGAGAACAGCATCCGAGATCTGCACTTTTTCTACTCCCTTTTCAGCCAAGACGCTGTCCCATCGCTTCAGGAGTTCGGCATAATTAGCCAGGTAATGACCGATCGCTTCATCAACCGACTGGTTAAGAGCCGCTTTGTGATCATCCGGCAAAGCTTCATAAGCATCGATATTGACGACAACCGGACAATTCACGGTTCCAGGATTTAAATTGGCTGTCCACCAGTCGGCTTTGTTGATGGTCCCAAAACTCAAATGCGCATGCTGCGCAAACGCAACGGTATCAACAACACCCGATTCCATAGCTTGATACGCTTCGGTCGCTGCAACCGATGTCGGTACACCCCCGACCGACTCAAAAGCTTTCCCGATGCCACCGGTTGCGCGAACACGCATCCCATTCATATCCTCCAGCGTATCCCGTGGTTCCCCGGTGCCAACAATATTATATTGTGGCATCGGCGATGTCATCAGAAGTTTCGCCCCCCATTGTAACATTTCGTCGATAACCGCCGGATGAGCATAAACAGCGTGGCTAACAGCAACTTCTTCATCAAGATTTTCAACGCCCAGGAACGGCAATTCCAATACCGTTATCGCACGATTCTTATCCCGATGATACCCCGCACAAAACTGGGCCATTTCAAACGCACCGATCGAGATTCCATCGAGATTCTCACGCGGTTTCGAGAGCCCTCCATAGCTGACATTAATCGTAAAGGCTCCGTCAGTCTTCTCACTCACCAACTCCGCCAGTCTTTCAACATGTTCCGTAAACGCTCTCCGTTTTCCCCACAGGGATGCATTCCACTCGGTCGCGGCTGCATCCACAACAAAGGCACATGACAGGATCATTGCAAACGTGACAGTTAACCATTTCATATTGTTTCTCCCAATAAACTTCGACTGCCCACACACAAAATGCGGTGAGCTAACAAAAACGGTTTACGCACAGACTTCTATGCACAAACAAAGCAGCCCGTTTCTTCAACAGGCAGATGATTACGGAGTCAATAATAAATCAATATGGAACACTCAAGAGCCCTGACCCAAAAATGAACGCATCAGCCGTGCATCAGCCGTACACCGAAAAGTATCTATGGAGGTATCTATTCAGCACCCCAGCAGTTCATTTTTTAGCGGAGTATCATCATCCGTGC
>JAPORU010000141.1 GCA_026710045.1 Aestuariivita sp.
GACTGACACGTGTTGTCAATAAAAATGTGGCAAAAAACAGCGTGGGATTGCCTTGGGAGCACTTTGTTCATCATTGCATTTGAAACCTTTTCATAATATGAATATTTGTCAATTTTCTTACACAATGCGGAACGACGTACAATCCTGTTTTGTCCCTTTCGCATTGCTCACGTATGGAAACGGGATGTTTCCGGGACAGGAATGCTTCACACGGAAAGAAACAGATATGATAGAACCCCAAAAATTAATCCGGATCGGAATTGTCTTTGACGGCGGGTATTTTTTCCGGATTTCCAGTTACTACAACTATGAGCACGCACGGGGCGCCCGGATCGATATCCTGGGGTTGAACAATTTCATTCGACATATGGTCGCAGACCGCGAGAATGCGGACCCAAACACATGCCACATCATTGAATCGCATTATTTCAGTGGCCGCTGGCCGGCGAACGAGGCGGAAAAAAGAAATAACCTCTTGGGTGATCGGAAATTCGAGGATGTCCTGATCCGGGCAGGCGTCACCTCGCATTTCCTTTTGCTCAAGCCTCACAAGGATGAGGGCACCACCGGGCGCGAAAAGGGGGTTGATGTCTGGCTCGCACTGGAAGCCTACGAACTGGCCAGCGTAAAACACTGCAACGTGATTGTCCTGATCAGCGGGGACGGCGATCACGTCCAACTGGTTCGTAAGCTGAATTCACTTGGGGCGCGGGTGATGGTGCTCGCCTGGGATCTCAATCTCGCCAACGGAGAGAAGATCCAGACATCGCAGGCTCTGATTGATGCTGTAACCTACCCGATCGAGATGGCCCCGCTTATCGAGTCGCGCGGACGCGATCCCTTGATTGACGGCCTGTTCCTGCCTCAGTCCACAAAACCCGATGATCGAAAACCTTTACAGCCTGTAGACCGTACGGAGGGCACGGTTCAATCCGGAACAATCGACAACGTTCAATCCGAAGTGACTAATCCCTATGGATTTATTACACCGGAAAACGGTGGGGACAATATTCATTTCCTGTTCTCAGCCACTGTGGGTGATTGGCCAGGTGATCCACAGGCAAAAATGCGAGTCTGCTATATGCCGACGATCAATCCAAGAACCGGCCAACTAACGGCCCGGGAGGTAGAGTTTCTTGATCCAGACGATTAAAAAGAACCGCGTCTATGAGGAAAAATGTCAGACTTTGAAAAAGCCTGCAAATACAAAATAACGCACCATAATTCAAACACAGTGCTTTGACGGAAAGCAGGTTTGTTCCTCAATCTTCACACTTCACCTTGCAAGTGTAGTCAAACAAACATATTGTTTAAAGTTCTAAGTCACTCGTCTTATAAAAGTTATTGGTAAGCCCATGGCCTGGACAGAAAAACGAATTAAAACTCTGACAGAACTTTGGCAAAAAGGCCAAACAGCCAATCAGATCGCGACCAAACTAGGAGGTGTGTCCCGCAATGCAGTGATTGGGAAAGTTCATCGCCTCGGTCTCACGAATCGTACGACCAAAAGTTCCGGCAAGCCAGAAACCAAGTTTCCGACAAAGGCAAGAACAAGGCCCGGAGAGAAGTCAGAGCCTCAGACGGCGAAAAAAACAGCCAGCAAAGCTAACTCAACGACACAGGACAGACCCGATGTGAAAACGAAAGCTAAACATGACGTGACCATTGAACCAAAAACAGAGCCTGCCCGTCCACCCTCCTCAGCGCCAAGTGCTCCATACGGCTTAAATACGCGACGCCAAATCATACCAGCCGGACAACCGCTGCCACCACAACCGTCCGCGAACGAAGTGAGCCTTGAAGCACTGGCAAAAGTACAAGAGGTGGAAAAAACCGCCAAGAAAATTGGATTACTTGAATTGACTGAGCGAACATGCAAATGGCCGATTGGCGATCCCGCTACCGATAACTTTTGGTTTTGCGGTTTACCCTCACTACCAGGGAAACCCTATTGTGAAGCACATATATCCGTTGCTTTTCAACCGATGACATCCCGGCGAGAACGGCGTCGAAGCTAAGCTGACATGAAATCACGATTGCAGTTGATTACCGTCAACGACCCTAAACGAACGCTCCGCGAAACACGCAAATTCAACATATCATTGTGACAACAGACGTCCGTAAATGTTTGCAAATCGGAACATCTTCCGATCTCGCAACCCCATTGAAAGAAATTTCAACCCGATCCAGAAAACGGCATTATCATATTTGGTACGGCACATGAGCCTTACCCTTTTGAGCATAGGGAATTATCTGAGAAAGAAACAAAACCAATCATATCAGGCCTGAATGTCAGTAAGGCTTTTCAAAATAATTCATTTCTTGTAGAGCGATTTACGCCTGCAAGAAAAAGTCTCAGGTCTCAGCGCTTCTTGACAATCCGAATGCTATTGTTCGCGCGTTACCAATCGAAACGTCAGGGAGATTCTCAATATGTCTCCCTCAAAAGGACTCCACATGTTCAACATTGTAAGTAAATCTATTCAGTGGGGAAATGAAACTCTCACACTGGAAACAGGTAAAATTGCCCGACAAGCCGATGGATCAGTCATCGCGACCTACGGAGAAACCTCTGTTATGGCGAATGTTACCTTCGCTAAAGAAGCCAAATCCGAACAAGATTTCTTCCCGCTCACTGTTCATTATCAAGAAAAATACTACGCATCAGGGAAAGTTCCAGGCGGCTTCTTTAAACGAGAGGCTCGCCCATCCGAAAAGGAGACACTAACCGCCCGCCTCATTGACCGACCGATACGGCCTCTGTTTGTAGAGGGGTTCAAGAATGACGTTCTCGTCATGTGCACCGTGCTCTCTCACGATCTCGTAAATGATCCAGACACCGTTGCCATGATAGCTGCCTCAGCCGCCCTTACACTGTCAGGTGCACCCTTTCGTGGTCCCATTGCTGGATGTCGGGTGGGCTACAGCAACGGAAAATATATTCTTAATCCGGCTATCGACGATATGCAAAATCTCCGGCTCAACCCAGAGCAACGTCTGGATCTTGTTGTTGCCGGCACCCAGAGCGCCGTCATGATGGTGGAATCTGAAGCATATGAGCTGACCGAAAGCGAGATGCTAGGGGCCGTAACTTTTGCGCATGAACAAATCCAACCGGTAATTAATCTCATCATAGAACTTGCCGAAGAGGCGGCAAATGAACCCTTTGAGTTTCAACCACCTGATACGTCAGAACTTGTCAACGTCATCAAGGCTGCAGGCGAAGAAGAGTTGCGCAAAGCTTACGCAAATCAAAATAAACAAGAGCGCGTTGCCGCCCAAAACGCCGCTCGCGAGCACATTTTGGAAAGCTTAACCGAGGATCAAAGACAAGATGTCAATGTTTCCGGAGTGATCAAGAAAGTCGAAGCCGCTATTTTGCGCGACAACGTTATCGCAACCGGTAAACGAATTGATGGACGCGACACGACAACTGTCCGGCCAATTGAATGCGAAACAGGTTTATTGGCCCGGGCACACGGATCTGCCTTGTTCACACGTGGTGAAACACAGGGACTTGTTGTAACAACACTCGGCACCGGTGATGACGAGCAGTTCATTGATGCTCTACATGGAACGTACAAATCGAATTTTCTTCTTCACTATAATTTTCCACCCTACTCTGTTGGAGAAACCGGCCGTGTTGGACCACCGGGCCGACGTGAAGTGGGTCATGGCAAACTCGCATGGCGTGCTCTTCAAGCCGTTCTCCCTGCTCAAACTGATTTTCCCTACACCGTTAGAGTTGTCTCGGAAATCACCGAATCGAATGGGTCATCTTCTATGGCCTCGGTCTGTGGTGGTTCATTATCAATGATGGACGCGGGCGTGCCGTTAAAGGCTGCCGTCGCAGGCGTCGCCATGGGCCTAATTTTGGAAGATGATGGCTCTTATGCCATCTTAACAGATATTCTCGGAGATGAAGATCACCTCGGTGACATGGACTTTAAAGTGGCCGGTACAGAAAATGGAATTACTTCGCTGCAAATGGATATCAAGGTTGCCGGCATAACTCCGGAAATTATGGAAAAAGCGCTTACCCAAGCCAAAGAAGGGCGCCTTCATATCCTCGGTGAGATGTCCAAGGCTCTTAGCCAGGCAAATGACTTCTCGGTCCACGCACCTCGAATTGAAACACTGAACATCCCGACAACCAAAATTAGAGATGTTATCGGCTCTGGCGGCAAGGTTATTCGTGAAATCGTCGAAGTCTCGGGAGCAAAGGTTGATGTTAATGATGAAGGCGTAATCAAAGTCGCATCATCCAATGCCGAAGCAATCCAGAAAGCTCTCAAGATGATTCACGACATTGTTGACGAGCCCGAACCTGGCAAAATCTATAAAGGTCGAGTCGCTCGCGTGATGGACTTTGGTGCCTTTGTTACATTTTTTGGCAAACGAGACGGATTGGTACATGTTTCTCAAATCGAAAATCGTCGCGTAAATCATCCATCAGACGTGTTGAGCGAGGGTCAAGAAGTCTGGGTTAAATTACTCGGGTTTGATGATCGCGGCAAAGTACGGCTCAGTATGAAGGTCGTCGACCAAAAGAGTGGCAAGGAAATACCACGCCACAAATGAGAATCCAAACATACGTCACAAGATCCTTTTGATGAGCACAGTCTGTTGCACATCATTCCGATTCCGAGATATCAATTTTCTTAAGAGATAGGGCCATTGTTGGACTAGAAATAACGTGATGATGGCCCAATCAACGGCTATATTCACCACCCGAACGAGACCCGTTGTGTAATGCGAAACCCCATTGCCGTCAAACGGTGAGACCGAGTACGTTGGGAACAGTGGAATGCAAGACCCTGCTTTCACTTCAGAGGGACGCTTCTGGCGGGGGAACTTGCATACCCATTCTACCCGCTCTGATGGAGTCGTTGAACCGGAAGAAGTTTGTCGACGGTATCAGGCCAGCGATTACGACTTTATTGCAATTACCGACCATTTCATCGGGACCTATGATTATCCTCTAGTCGATACTACCGTCTTCCGAAATGAAAATTTTACAACTCTTATCGGTGCTGAACTGCATTCAGGAGCACTGGAGAATGGTAATCTTTGGCACATTCTTGCGGTTGGCCTACCTCAAGATTTCGTACCAACCAACACACCCGAATTCTTTCCAATTCCAGGTCAAGAAACGGGACCCGAAGTAACGACTCGTGCCCGCAATGCTGGTGCTTTTATCGCCATTGCCCACCCTGAATGGAGCGGATTGACGCTGAATGACACGCGATCTCTCGACGCCGCACATGCCATCGAAGTCTACAACCACGGATGCCAAATTTGCAGCGATCGCGGTCATGGCTTTTGGCACTTGGACCGTCTATTAGAGGAGAATCGCCGCTTGACTCTCTGCGCAACGGACGACGCACACTTTAACGAACCCGATCACTTCGGTGGCTGGACAATGGTAAAAGCAAAGGAAAACACTCCGGAAGCCTTGCTTGATGCCCTAAAGGCTGGACATATGTATGCCTCCACCGGTCCGGAGATCCATCAGGTTGATTGGCGAGATGATAAAGTAAAAATTACGTGCTCACCTGCTGCAGTTGTGACAGTCCAAGGAAGCAAGTGCTCTGCAGAAACAAAATATGGTGACAATTTGACGCATATCACACTTCCCTTGAACCGGTTCTCCGCCAGTCCGTTTATGCGCGTCACCGTAATTGACCAAGCCGGTCGACGCGCATGGACAAATCCAATCTGGAAATCCTAACGGTTGCTTCTTGAAACGAATCTGTAATTGCTTTGAAGTTAAAATGCGGTACCACTGCGACCATATCCACTGACCTACAGTTACGTAAACCCATCTTTAACAAAATTTCTTTAAACACCGTCGGATTTTGGTATTTTTCGGATG
>JAPORU010000212.1 GCA_026710045.1 Aestuariivita sp.
AGCAAAAACGCACGAATAAAGTGAGTTTTTTCACTATCTTACCAGAGAATTTCGGGTTTTTTGACAGACACTACTTAAATTACTGTCGGCCTGGTTATCGCATACCGCTGTCTCGTTTGACGCTCAACATGATCACTCTATTGATGCATTATAGATGTCATCGATATTGCCTCTGAGCACATCATTAAACTTCCCATCATCCATGTTCTTTGTCAAACCTTCTGTCAATGCACGTGAAAAACTTGCAATCATCCCCCTGTTCTGTTTCAGCAAACGACAAGCCTCTTTCGTCGAGTAGCCACCGGACAAAGCGGCAATCCGCAAGACATGCGAACTGGTTGCCAAACACGAATAGAGATCCGGCACCGTTGGAATCGTTAGTTTCAATATTATTGGAAACGAATCACCCAGAGTCTCTATGTACACTCTGAGTTCATCAAGAAGAATCTGTTCCGCTTCGGGCTTATCAGATGCATAGATGTCTATTTCTGGTTCAATAATTGGAACCAAACCGAATTCACGAATGCTCGCAGCCAATTCAAACTGCTGCGATACGACTGTCTTTATTCCTTCCAAATTGGCTGCGTGAATAACGGAACGCATCTTTGTTCCAAAGATTCCTGCACTCACAGCTCTTTCCAGACTCTCTTCCAAGTTTGGAATGTCGTTCATTAATTGCACGTCGTCCCGAGTCTCGGCCAGTCCCCTATCAACTTTGAGAAATGGAACGATATCAAGTGCTTGATACAAATGAATAGGAACAGGTTGACCGTCAATTTCTTCAGAAATCGTACGTTCAAAGAGAATGGCACCGATTATACTTTTTCCCGAGAAGGCTGAAGATCGAATGATCCGTACCCGCATTTCATGAATTTTCGCAAACATCTCATGCTCACCCGCATACTGGTCTGCTTCAACGCCATAAAGACGGAGTGTAGTCGGAGTTGAGCCCCCGCTCTGATCAAGTGCAGCTATAAAGCCGTCATCTGACTTTATTCGCCGTGACATCTTCTCTTTGATATCTGCGGTCATAACGGTATCTCGTCTTAAAATCATCTTTTCTCTGCTCCTGTCAAATCACGAAGAGAATCCCGTTAACCGTACGTTGCCAATACCGGTAGCATTTCCAAGAGCCACCACGAGAAGTCTGTGAACGCCCCTGTGAGCATTAACAGACCAACCGTCCAGAGCAACAGACCAGCAATTCTCTCGATACGATCCAAATGCGCTTTGAGAACAGTCAAAGATCTCTGAAGCTGTGGGAAAAATGCGGCAACAGCCAAAAAAGGGAGTCCCAGACCGACGGCGTAGGCAACCAATAAAGCCGTGCCTCTACCGAAATCGCCTTCGTTTGCTGCGAGTGACAGTATCACTCCGAGTATCGGACCGATACACGGGGTCCAACCAAATGCAAAAGCAAGCCCGAGAAGATAAGCACCAAGTGCAGATCCACCACGCTCCCCCACATCAATCCTCACGTCTTGATCCAGAAATCCAAGTCGAAAAATACCGATAAAATGCCCACCCAAAATCATAATCATAATTCCGGCGACACTTGCGAACCATTGCTGGTTTACTAGGAAAATTTGTCCGAATAACGATGCCGCAAATCCAAGAAACAAAAAAACAGTCGACAACCCCAACACAAAGAACAGAGCCGTAATCGTTGCATGACGTCGACTTGACTGTTCGTGTTCCAAACTGGTGAGAGTAACACCGCTCATATACGCAAGATACGGCGGCACGATCGGCAAGACACACGGACTCAAAAAACTCATCAGGCCAGCAACCAGTGCAACCATTAATGCCGGTAGCAATGAAGCGTCAAGAATATCAACACCGAACATGAACACTTCCCGATTTTGCAGATCTTTCCATCAATGATGCGATTGACAAGCAACGAAAAGTAGGAGAATTCACGTTATGTCCTCAATCTCGACCACGCTCGATACAACTGGGTTGCTCTGTCCACTGCCCGTTCTCAAGCTGCGAAAACAGCTGAAATTACTCGAATCCGGCAGCATAATTAAAATCCTTGCCAATGATCCCGTAGCCATTATTGATATTCCGAACTTTTGTCGTGAAAACGGACATGACTTGATTTCGAGTCAACAGAGCAACAGTTTACAAATCTATCTCATTCAAAAGGATGGACGTCGTTAAAATTCTGCCCAATTCAGATCAATCGCGATCATCCGACCACCAACCACGTCGTTTCACTGTAGTTGATTCAGGCGATTCTTCCTGCACACCAACAGGCTTTGTTTCGGACTGAACATCCGCGACCGACTTGAGGTGAGCCGCCGATTGCTCAAGAGGCTCCGATTGAACCTTATCTTTCTTGTTAGTCACCACAGATTTCTTCTTTTTTGACTTGTTTTCGGCCGGTGTTTTTCTTTTTTTCGGCTTGGTCTTGGTCTTCTCAGACCCTTCATTGCCCACCGGCGCATCACCCTCATCGCTCACACCATCACTATCCGACGTTGAATCAATAAGAACTGTTTCTTCATCAGACATACCTGAACTCGATAGCTCTACCGACTGTGCCTGGCTTGACTTTGCCGACCTACGTACCGTGGTACGTCTGGACGCTTTTGTTGACTTCTTCGCAGCATTGGATGTAGAATCGGATATTGAGGAAACATCGTACGTGTCCGATTGATGGTCCGGTGCATCCAAGGCCTCTGCATCTTGCCCGTCCGAAGACTCTGCCACCACGTCCGATACCTTATTCGATTGCATTAAGTCGACATGAGACTCCTGACTTTCCGAATTCTTACGGCGGCGTCTTCGTCTACGACGACGCTTGGGTCTTGATTCACTGTCTTCTTCAATATCTGCGCTTGCATCGCTGTCGGTCTCTATCGAGTCAACGTCATCCATTAATGAACTTTCAATGGAAACGACCGATGAAGAAGCAGCTTCTTTCCTCCGAGAAGGCAATTGAACTCTTTCAATTAAGAATTCGGGACTCAGAAGCTGACCATCTCCCGCAATCTGAACGGAAATATTGTGCAACTCTTCGAATCGGGACAGATATGCACGCTTTTGATTAAAGAGAAAATTTGCAACACTGACAGGACATTTAACCAAAATATCACTTCCACTTTTTGATGCGACTTTTTCATCAAGCTGGCGTAAAATCGTTAATGCCAGATTGTCATCTGATCGAACCAATCCGGTACCATGGCATGTTGGACAAGGCTGAGTTGTTGCCTCAAGGATACTCGGACGTAGTCTTTGACGACTCATTTCCAGGAGGCCAAAGTCTGAAATCCGACCAACCCGTGCCCGCGCCCGATCGGTCTTCAATTTATCCGTGAAGCGCTTCTCAACAGCCAAATTATTAAGACGTTCATCCATATCAATGAAGTCAATAACGATGAGACCCGCTAGATCGCGCAATCGCAATTGCCGTGCAATCTCCTCAGCCGCCTCCAAGTTGGTTTTGAGTGCTGTTTCTTCAACCGAACCCTCACGTGTGGCCCGCCCAGAGTTAACATCGATTGCGACCAAGGCTTCGGTGGCATCCACCACAATATACCCACCCGATTCAAGATGAACGACGGGGTGGAACATTCCAGCGAGGTAGTTTTCGACTTGGTGACGTGCAAAGAGTGGTATCCGATCATCATATTTCTTTACCTTCTTGGAGTGTGATGGCATGATCATTTTCATGAACTCTTTGGCGTTACGATATCCTTCGTCACCAACAACCAACACTTCATCAATATCGCGACTGTAGAGATCTCGAATCGATCTCTTGATGAGGTCTCCCTCCTCGTAAATCTTTGCCGGAGCCTGTGAGTTTACGGTCAACGTTCGTATTTGATTCCAGAGTCGGAGCAGATAATCATAATCACGCTTTAACTCGGCTTTCGTTCGCATCGCTCCTGCCGTCCGAACGATGAGACCGGCTCCCTGAGGTACATCAATTCCCGTCACAATATCCCTGAGCTTTCTTCGATGCACCGGATTTGTAATTTTCCGTGAAATCCCGCCACCACGGGCTGTATTTGGCATTAAAACGCAATAGCGACCGGCAAGACTCAAATATGTGGTAAGCGCCGCACCTTTGTTGCCCCGCTCCTCCTTCATAACCTGTACCAAAACGGGGCGGCGCACCCTGATCACTTCTTGAATACGGTAACTCCGCCGGAGCGGTCTTTGTGATGAAGAACCATCGTCCGCCAGCCTGGATTCCGCATTAGTCTCTAAATTTTCAGAGACACTGTCCGCAAGAGAGTCTGTATCATCAAGTTCGTTGAACGTTGAGCCCTCAATCGGATCATCTGCTTCTAAAATGGACTCCCACTGAGCCTGATCGACTTTGACTTCAAAATTCTCTGAACCATTATCGATAGTGCGATCAGAGCTCTCCGTTTCGTCACCCTCGGAATCGACCGTTGCCCGATCATGTTCAACTTCAGTTTCCTGTGCTTGCAGGCGTGCGGTCTCAGCATACGCAAGCTCTTCTTCCTTGAGAGCCTTTAGATCTTCTACCGGAAGCTGATAATAATCCGTGTGAATCTCCGAAAAAGCCAGAAATCCATGCCGGTTACCACCATAGTCAACAAACGCGGCCTGTAGTGACGGCTCAACCCTCGTCACCGTACCAAGATAGATATTTCCCGCTAACTGACTCTTGTTTTTTGATTCAAAGTCGAATTCCTCGACTGTGTTTCCATCGACCACTGCAACCCGAGTCTCTTCCTCGTGGAATGCGTCGATAAGCATCTTTTTTGCCATTTTTTCCTTAAAACATCAATTTCACTGCGCATGGAAGATCCTTGATCCATCGGCACAGGATTTTGTTCGATTGGTGCGACAACAACCGTCGGAACGAAGTCAACATAATGAATATGCATAAATGACTCCCTTATTCTAACTTTCATCATCGCAATCTCATATTTAGGCGTGACCGAGGGTACCTTATGCATCTATCGCTTTGGCTGATTTTGCACAAAGACGTTCTCGTAAAGTCATCGGCATGACCGATTTCTTTTGCTCTGATTAATCGAAAAAATTACCTTATTCTCAATACAACCAGCAAAACTCAAAGTGATACAGCGAACTACTGAATCGTTATAAATTGTATGAACTTATCGACGATCTTTCAATAGCAAAATTGAGTCAGTCATCACACACCCTCAGAATATATCGATCTCCATATACCGCCTGAGTACGAATTTGCTATCTTTATCGCAATTTGATCGCCCGACACCCTGACATGCGGGCTTGTCGATAAGACGTTCATCTGAATCTTATCACGATGAACACCAGACATTCGGTTAAAGCAGATTGTATGCAAAACCCGACAATTCCCTGCGTTCACGCTGTAGGATCATCAACAGTCATGCATGAACGGCCAGAAACAGGAAAATCATTTATGAACGTCATGGCCAATGGGCCATGATGAGCTGACGCTGTGCATCGGAATATCCGGGCGTTTCCCTAATGTTCCGTCACCTCATCGAAAGACAACACCGACGTGTCTGAACGCAAAACAGTATGAAACTGTTTCTGAATACGCACACACCGTTCAGCTCGGTCCAGACACTTTCCTCTCGGGTTGCAGTATGCACCAGATACGCGTCCTGGCTCTTTAAGTATCCGAAGAACCGTCGGACCAAAACATATAAACCTCGAATCCGGTTAGGATGTAACCAAGGTCACACTCCTCATTGTCATCCAAGACACCAGTGGTCCAGGGTCACGCCATGACGCCGGTTCAAACGCTTGCGTGCATCGCCGCAACCACACCCCTACTTTCCTCCGACATCGTACGCCCATCTTTAACAAAATTTTCAAAAAATTCGTCAAATTTCATTGTTTTTGCGATTTACCAAAATATTTTTTCCTTTAAT
>JAPORU010000108.1 GCA_026710045.1 Aestuariivita sp.
TATTCCGGTAAATCGCAAAAACAATGAAATTTGACGAATTTTTCGAAAATTTTGTTAAAGATGGGTGCTGTCCAACATGGATTGTGCCTCTGGAGAATTCCATGACGCATATCTCCTTTCCACCTCGGCTTCGAGACCTCCATCTTCGATCATCGCAGCAGCGGCCTTGAATCCTCGAGCGGCATATATCCATCCCACCAATATGCGCCGCCAAGAGATCCTCAGCGTCGATCGATTGTCGCCGCAATTTTGCGTCCTATTGCAGACTACGGATGGTACATTCTCTGAAGCAGCATCCACGGCCGATATCGCTTCGACGTCAAAATCTCGAGGGGCGGCATTGGTTGACCTTAACAACGACGGCCAGCTCGATCTCGTCGTCGTCAACCGTGGAAACAACCTTGAAGTCAGTCAAAATCAGCACCAAACAGGAAACTGGCTTTTGTTGGACGTGCATCAGATACGACCAAATCGATCTGCCGTTGGTAGTTTCATAAAGGTGCATACCTCTATCGGAGTTCAAACCCGTGAAATTACAGTTGGAGGCGGACACGCTGGAGGTACAATTGGATTACAGCACTTCGGTTTAGGAACTGACCGATTTACGAAGATCAAGGTTATTTGGCCGGATGGTGACGTGACAGATTGGCGAACAGTTCAAGCCAATCAAATTGTTCACATTCATCGGTGATCATGGATTGTTTACTTATCCACAGCGCGCCACTTCCCACTCTCTCCGGCAAAACATTTTTCCCGCACTTTCGCACATTCCAACGCGATCGCTCTGTCGAATTCACCTTTTCATTCCACTTCCACGTGAACATGTGAGCAACTCAGACAATCTCAACAAGTCCATAAAATCGGTACCGGTACGGCCAGCAGTTTATCACCGAACCAAAGCACATTGTCACCTGCGTAGAATACACAGCCGCACACAAATGATGTTCCCGTTACCGATTGAAGCCGCTTGAGGCCTTTGAAATCATTCTCTCGAACAGTGGCAGAGGCCTTTACCTCAACGCCAATAAGTCCCTTCGAATACTGCTCAATAACAAAATCAACCTCCACCTTGTCTTTGTCCCGATAATGGAAGAAATCGTACGTGCGGTCGGAACATGTGGCAAGCTTCAGCAGTTCCGAAAAAATGAAGGTCTCAAGCAGAAAACCGAATGTGCGTCGATCCTGCATTAATCGATCATGCGTTATCCTCCTGACCGCTGAGAGCAGACCCGAATCAAGAAAATGCAATTTAGGGGTGCGAATGAGCCGCTTCAACGCGTTACGATGCCACGCCGGAAGAAATCGGACGAGATACATCTGCTCCAATGTGCGAATATAACGTTGAACCGTCGGAACACTCAGTCGAAGACTTCTGGCGATATTGGAGTAAACAACCAGTTGCGCGGATTGAACTGCCGACGCCCGAAGAAGCTGAGAGATATCCTTGAGTTGATGGGCGTGAATAATGTCTCGAATATCACGACTGAGCAGCGTTCGTACATAATCGTCCGCCCACGCCCACTGACGCGATTGCATCAACCGCTTCTTCATTTCGGGATACCCACCCGTCAGCACGCGATCAACCAATGTTGATGCGTCATAGGGACCAAAAGAAATAGAAGCGTCTGAGATTTCGAACAGAGTATCGAGCAGATTGACCTGACGGCGTTCAATCTCAACCTGGGATAAAGGCAACAACTCACTTATGGCCATGCGCCCAGCAAGAGATTCACTCACAGTCGGAACAGTCAAGATGTTGGAGGATCCAGTCAAAAGAAATCGACCAGCTCGCTGATCGTCATCAACCGATATTTTAATTTGGCGGATCAAGTCAGGCACCCTTTGAATTTCGTCAATGGTCACACGATCAAATTGACGAATAAAACTGACTGGATCCGATCGGGCCGCTTGATACACACTCTCATCATCAAGTGTTACATATGGTTGTTTACCTGTAAGTTTCTTGACAAGCGTTGTCTTTCCGGCTTGACGTGGACCTGAAATCAAAGCAACGCGTGTATCGCTCATTGCGTCTCTGACTTTCTTCTCCAGGCAGCGCGCGTATTTTTCACATCCGGTATTTTCTTTCATAAATTTTGTGTCTCACTTCCTATCCTCTCGGATGTATACAGATTGATAAACGTCCAATTTTAAATTTTCAAGCGGCCAATTTTAAATACATTAACGTCCAATCAAAATTTTCAGTTAATCTTGAAACAATCAGCCTCTCTCATCAGCAGTGCGATAAAGACATAACGACAAAACAGAAGTGAACGAAATACACCCTGATCAGAAAGGACGTATCCTTGTTGCCAGGTATCTGTGTCGCATACGAAATTGAAATCGGAATGATGGCCGCACAATTCGCTTCGGTCACGGTCGTTCAGCCCGACAACATTTGAACAGACCGGCGAACACATCACACCAATCCCCACAGCCAAATTCATCGGCAATCAGCGATCAACTGCCAACCCGCTTGGAACATCGTCCAGAATCCCCAGCCGTATCGCCTGATCTTCAAGACTACCCAAGAAACTCAGTAGCGCGGCAACTTCTTCGTCTGTCAAATGCACAGCCGGCAATACATTACTTTGAGCGATTCTTTGCACATGCTCCTGATCATCCAACGGTTGATCATCGTACACACCGGGAAACTCGGGCAGAACCGCCATTTCAATTGAATAGCTTCGTAATGACATCAGCGGATCAAGATGATGTCGCACAACCTGCTCAAGACTCGCAAAAGCTCCGTTATGACCATACGGACCCGTGAGCGTTACATTTCGCAACGAAGGCGTCCGGAATGCAAATGCGTCGTCCACCTTACCAGTCACACGCAACCTCCCATCATCGCGAGCATGATCTTCAAATCGTGCCGATTTTCCAGGTCCAATTTGCGGTATCGCAATCGAATGAAACTTATGATCGGTTTGAAACCAGCCAGAATGACACGTACCGCACCGGGCTTTGCCGTAAAACAACTTCATTCCCTGTACCGCCTCATTGGACAGATCTTCGTCACCCGACATTGCACGATCAAACAGGCTGTTGTCGGCACGCCATTCATAAGCCACAAAGTCGACGATAACATTGGCGATCGCGACAAACGTTATGTCTTCGTTTGGATGAATTTTACCAAATCGCTCTCGATATTCCGGAATATCTGCGACACGTCTGGCAATCAGATCCCATGCCCCACCTTTCTGGGTCAATCGGCTGATACGTACCGCCTTGCTCACCTCATTTTCCGAATAGTGCCCCGCCATTTCATCCGGCGACAACACCGGAAACATTGCTTGAGCAGCCAACGCAGATTGGAATCCGGCTTGCATATGCTTACCCAATGGAGTTCGAAAGCCATTTGGATGATTCGGAGCACTCTCAAGACGCCCATCATGAAAGAATCTCGTGAATTCGGTCGCACCAAGATTCCAAAGACCCGGCGAATTGCGTGGAATACGTTGCTCAGGGCGATTGCTTGAATCCAGCCGCCGCCTTGGTCCGAGACCAATCCCGCCTTCACCAATCCCGAGTGACAGACTATCTAAGGTGCCAAAGTTTGGGTGATGGCACGTCGCACAACTGATATTCTAATTTCCTGACAGAATCGAATCATAGAACAGCAGTTGTCCAAGCTGAACATTGACAAAATCTGGTTTTATGAATTGCGGCCGCGGTCCAAGGTCTTGCACGTAAACGCCAGACACCCCAATCCAAGCACCAAACAATCCTGACAGGACCTTCGTCCTCACCTATGGGTCCTCGCTATTTAAATCCGTTCAATGAATGAATCATTCTCATTCCCACGTCGTAGAAAATAGGGGACAATGTCATTTGCTTTTCAAATCCGCAGCCTTACACTTTCGATATGAACCGCAGGCTCCAATCAGATTCAGAGTGTAATTCTCACCCGAACACATCAAAATCAAGCGCATAAAGTATAGAATCGCTTGCAAGGAACGTTCCCAAATCCGCCGTAACCGTCAGTTTCTATGTCGCACCACTGACCTTGACTGTATCACGTTCATTCCATCAATGATCCGCCAATGGTGCAAGTGCCCGGTAACTCTGTCTAAAACGCTGAAACCCATCTTCATAGTGATCGATCAAGTCAATGCGTGGATCAATTTGATCGATGACGTTCGGAAAAGCAAAAACATCATCCGAATGTGCGGCGCTCACCGCGCGCCCTGCTAACCGAGCCGCGCCCATCGCCGCACCAAAATAACTCCCCTCAGGCAAACTCAACGGCCGTCCCAATACAGTTGCCAGAATTTCCAACCAGTAACGTGACTGTGCACCACCACCCGTCGCAAATAAATGTACGATCTCGGTATCTGTGATCCTCAGTGTCTCCATACAATCTCTCATGGCGTAAGCAACACACTCAATAACAGATCGCGTAAGATCAATGGAATTTGAAGAAACATCCAAACACACAAATGCGGCACGAATATTACTATCATTATGGGGTGTGCGTTCACCGGAGAGATACGGCAAAAATGTAATTCCTGTCGGACCATCCAAATTATCTGGAAGAGCAGTCATCAACGAATCCACAGATTTCCCGAGATTACGTGAAAGCCAATTCAGGCAATTTGTCGCCGACAGGATGACACCCATTTGTAGCCAGCGATTCGGCAGAGCATGACAAAAACAATGCAATGCAGATTGTGGCGCTGGTACATAGGTTTCCTTGGCAACAAGCAAAACGCCCGATGTACCCAAGGACAACAAACCATCGCCTTCGTTAACGCACCCAACACCGCACGCAACCGCCGCGTTATCACCGGCCCCACCGGCAACAAACACGGGACCCGTCACACCCCATTCTTGCAATAATTCCGTCCGGATCTCACCCCCAACCTCGCTGCCTTCAATCAATCGCGGCATCTGTTGAACATCTGCACCACTCAACGTCAACGCCGTATCGGACCAACATCGTTTACCCACATTCAACCAGGAAGTACCCGAACTATCTGACATCTCGCTGAGATACTCACCCGTTAACCAAAACCGCAAATAATCTTTCGGAAGCAGGACTTTCGCGATCTTTGAATGCACATCCGGCTCATTTAAACGGACCCATTCCAACTTCGGAGCAGTGAATCCAGGGAAAACGATGTTTCCCGTTATCTCTCGCATCTGCGGTTCTTGATCGAGTATCTGTGCTTCCCGATGCGCCCGCGTATCATTCCACATAATACACGGCCGAAGTACCTGCCCGTCGACATCCAACAAGGTTGCACCATGCATATGACCGCTTAACCCGACAGACCGCACGGAAGCAAAATCGGCACGGTTGGCTTCACGTAGTTGCACCACGACATCTTTGCAGGCCTCAATCCAATGCATCGGTGACTGCTCCGACCAACCTCGGTTCGGAGTCTGAGTGTCGATCACCGCCGTTGCCTCGCCAACAATTTTCCATGACTCAGTCACAAGAATGCCACGAAGACCCGATGTTCCAAGATCCAAGCCCAAGTACACGTGCTGATCTCCTGCCTCTTAATTTATTTCTCTTTAATGACTCGAACGTAACTCGGAGCGTTTTATGCACATCGTTCCGACACCCTCTCAAAAAAATAAGGAAAAGACTCAACCCATCTTTAACATCTTGTGCAAAAAAGTTATGATATTCAACACCTTAAAAAATGTGGTGGCACTACAAACTTGAATTTCGGGAATATTGCGCGCGCCGTGCAGCGCGATCTCTGATGGTCTTAAATGACAGTTTTACGCAGGTTCCGGGCCGGGGGTGCGATCTGCATCGCGTGGTAGACTGCGGCCTGATCGGCATTCGGGAGGGCCGTGTTGCGGATATGCACCCGGCGGCCAT
>JAPORU010000205.1 GCA_026710045.1 Aestuariivita sp.
AAGTTTGTAGTGCCACCACATTTTTTAAGGTGTTGAATATCATAACTTTTTTGCACAAGATGTTAAAGATGGGTGCTGTCGTATTAAACCTCAACCGCAGCTTGTGCCGTCTCGTTTGAACGCCCAATCGACCTTGACTCTCAAGATGTCAACATCAATACTCAAAAAACCCTAAATGTTGCGCATTTTAGATGCTGAATAGATACCATTTGTAGCTGAATAAGCTTTCTCAGAAAACGAACCCAGCAAAGCACTCGTTGTAATTTCATTAATGGGGCTGCAAAAAGATATGATATGAGGTTTTTCACCCTCAATTGTTACAATTTCATTCTCCATTTTTTCAGATCTCTGCAATTTCAGATCTCTGCAATTATTGAAAATTGTATTTTGCGCACTATTGCGTCGCATATAGATAACACTGTTATTTAATATTGCAAGAGGTCAAAATTAGATTTTTAGGAATATTGACAACAGATTATTTCTCGTTCTATAAAATTTCCGTATTTCCATAAGACCGAAAGAAACAATTATGTATCACTTTACCCCCCCCCTTCATTTCTGGTGGAGGGTAGATAATGAAACGGATAATAGCAACGCTTGTTGCCGGATTAGTGGCAACGATGGTCGCCGCGCCGGTGGCGGCGCAGATGCGGCCAACGGTCACCATAAACGGCGGTCCCAGCGACGGTTCCGATTTACCTGAAAACGTGCCTGGAGATAGCATTGGTTGTGTTGGCGGTTTAGACGTTGTGTTCAGCCGAAATGCCACCCAAGACACAACCGTTCGAGTGATGCTCCGCAGCCTATCCGGTCACGATTATTTTCGTAAGCACGGGGTTCAGGCATTTTATATCGAAGGGGTTGAGGTTGGAAACGTTTCCCGCACAATACAAACCTTTACGATGCCAAGCGGGCGAGGGACGAGCGGATTACCTTCAGGATTTAGCGTCTGTTGGCTGGATGACATCATCGACTCTGGATTTGCCAGTAGTCAATTTGAATTCAGAGTCCTGCCGATACCTGGTTACGATACGAGCAACGCGGTTCGAACTTATAACATTACGGAAAACGACAACTGCGGACAACCTGATGGTACACCAGGCGGGATCGTCAAACAGTTCCGGAACGGCAACATGAACGACTCATGCGTGTGCGCGGACAAAAGCCTTGTGGAAGTGGAACCCTATGACGGGTATACCCCTTTGTCGTCAGACGGTAGTAACTTGAGGGACCATGAGAAAGCGGTATTGTTTGAAAACATACCCACTTATGGGGAGAGTTCGCTGAACTGGACTACCGACAGCACGGACTACTGCGCGGACTCGCCCTACCCGCCAGGCTGACGCACTGGGGCGGTCTTCAAATCGCCCCTTTACTTCAGTCCTCTCTAACGCTAGATTATCGGAAATTCGTTTCGCGTAATTAACGACTTAATCCACTCAAAATATATCACATTGACCGAGTTATTTTATAAGTATGCCCAACGGCTTTCTCGCAGCGCTGTTTCCTGTCGGGTTGATCCAATCAGTATGCTTTGCAGTACGCGACTTATACTCTGATCAATAGAAACCAACAGGCACCGCCACACATGCAATCAATTTCATCGGATGTATATTGCGGACCTTTGGTCCATTGGATACAGAACGAGGATTTGTTGATTGATGTAACAAGTTGGGCTGGAGAGTTACCTGCACGCTACACATTGTTGCCACACAAACGGGCCCGCATCCACCGTCGATGAAAGAGGCCGGGATATGACGACCGGCCAGGTCGGATCATCAAGGTGGGTTCCACGCCAATCGCCGCAGCATAATTCTTAACTCCAAAATTTGACGCGATTGTTTCGATCGTCGCTGTAAACATATGATCAACAGAGCTGTCCATTCATTCGCTTTGCAACCCACTAAAATATCGCATAACAACCGGTGACCTCTCCATTATTCTTTACAATTATGTCAGAGCAAAATGACCACGCCAAAAAAAATTGTCCTCGCTTATTCCGGTGGTCTTGACACCTCAATCATCCTCAAGTGGTTGCAGACCGAATACAGATGTGAAGTCGTTACATTTACCGCGGACCTAGGACAAGGAGAGGAGCTTGAACCCGCCCGCTCCAAGGCGCTTCATCTCGGGATCAAGCAAGAGAACATCTTCATCGAAGATCTACGCGAAGAATTTGTTCGCGATTTCGTATTCCCGATGATGCGCGCCAATGCTGTCTATGAAGGAAAATACTTTCTCGGAACCGCCATCGCACGCCCGCTCATCTCAAAACGTCTCATCGAAATAGCAAGGGAAACGGGCGCCGATTCCATCGCTCACGGTGCAACCGGTAAAGGCAATGATCAGGTCCGATTTGAATTGTCAGCCTACGCGCTTAATCCGGACATAAAGATCATCGCACCATGGCGTATCTGGTCTCTTACATCACGGGAAAAACTCATCGACTTCGCCGAGAAAAACCAGATCCCGATTACAAAAGACAAGCGAGGGGACGCACCATTCTCTGTTGACGCAAACATTCTTCACACATCATCGGAAGGTAAGGTACTCGAAAACCCGGCACAGCCAGCACCGGAGTATGTGTATCAGCGCACCACCAATCCCAAAGACGCTCCCGATACGGCAAGCTTCATTGACATCGGATTTGAGCAGGGTGATGCTGTCAGTGTCGACGGACGCCGCCTGTCTCCGGCGACCCTTCTCGAACACCTCAACGTGATTGGCGGACGCCACGGATGCGGACGCCTCGATCTCGTCGAAGGCCGATTTATCGGTATGAAATCCCGCGGCATTTATGAAACGCCGGGGGGCTCCTTGTTGGCCGAGGCGCATCGCGGAATCGAATCCATGACACTTGACCGGGGAGCGTCCCATCTGAAAGATGAATTGATGCCACGCTATGCGGAGTTAATTTACAATGGTCTTTGGTATTCACCAGAGCGTGAAATGCTCCAAGCGGCTATTGACGCAAGTCAAGCTCATGTTTCCGGAACAACCCGTCTCGAGTTGTACAAGGGGCGCGCCGCGTGTGTGGGACGTTGGAGCGACAACAGTCTCTACTCCGAGTCGCATGTGACCTTTGAGGATGATGCCGGTGTATATGATCAAAAAGATGCCGCCGGCTTCATTCAATTGAACGCCCTGCGCTTGAGACTCCTTGCGCGACGCAAGCAAATGGCCAAACAGGACATCCCCAAGAACGCAAAGGATTGAGATCCCAAAGGAACGACAGTCCTCGGAACGTCGGTCAGAAGCAGTCGAACATCAAGTGAACGCACCTGTCAGCGGCATATGAAGAGCCAATCACTGTGCCAGCATCCGATACACACAGTTCGACATCACATTATCAAAACGTAACAGCATTCCACGATCAATCAGGAGCGCGCTCACGTTTCGCGCCAAGATCAAAGCCAATAGGGGCAAATACTCCCTTGCAAGTTAACCGGATTTCATACGAAATCCTTGTTTGATCGTCCGTCTTGCCATAGAATGTCCTGTACTTCCTTTCGATCGGGAATAACGTCTGCCGTCCCCCTTCGTGTTACCATCAGCGATGCAGCCACAATCCCCTGAGAGATCGCCTGCGTCATCAGAAGTCCACGATCCAGACCCGCCAGCAAAAATCCGGCGAACGTGTCGCCCGCTCCTGTCGTATCAACAACATCGACCGGCCGCGCTGGAAAATCCAGCGACTCTCCTGACGTCGCATTAAACCAATGAACACCCCGCGCACCCCGCGTTACAATGACATCCTCGACAGGCAAATCCTCCAACAATGCCCCTGTACTCTCCGCGAATTGCACAGCCTCAATTTCATTCATGATGAGCACGTCGATATATGGAAGAGCGGCCGAAAGCGCTCCTTCATCAAATGGAGCCGCAACATAACCGTTTCGAAGATCTCGTTTTTGCCCAAACTGTAACGCTTCAAGCTGTGCACTCGTCTCATTCTGTACAACGAGAACATCACGCGGTCGAGCCGACAACAGTGCCGTCCTGATATTGTCGACCGGGATCGCCAGGTTGGCCCCTGCAAAGAGAATAATCTGGTTTTCTCCTGATCCATCAAGCGCGATTATGGCTTCCCCGGTTGCAACCTCGACACGTGCGACATGTCGCGTATCAACTCCGTACTCCAGCAACCGATCTGCAGCCCAGATACCGTCAACCCCAACCGCACCGATATGACAAACATGCGCGCCCGCTCGCGCGGCCGCAACCGAAATGTTTGCACCCTTACCGCCCAAGAATTCCAACTTTCCATACGCCAATGTCGTTTCACCCGGTTGTGGAAGATCAACGAGTTCGTAGACCAAATCTCGATTAATTGACCCCAAGTTCCAAATGGCCATTCCTCACTCCTAAATTATATCCCCCTATCGGTCAAAGGACAGCACAAACGATAATGACCGAACACATCTCCAGAACAGGATTATTCAACCGATACTCTCCTTTATCGACATGTGAGATCGTACATTTTCCGATCCTGTTCATTCACGAGACTATCCCGTCAACAACTCTTGTACATACCCGCTGATATGTCTCCACAACATCTGCAAGTGTCGGTGATCGTCGACAACACGCCGATGTGCAAGATCAATCCTCCTTTCAATGACTCGTCAGTCAAAATTGGTGTCAGGGCCAAACGCCCAGACCTCGCATTCCGCCCCTGGCCATTCGCTCTCAACCGGTCAAAATTTTAAACAGCATACACAGGTGGTCACGGCTGCAGAACATCATCAATTGAATATGACACGCCGTAAACCGATACGAGATCCATCCAAACATCCGCCCACCCAGGCGCCCGCTGAGTGGTGTCTGTGCATGATTTTGGTTAACGGTCAAAAAGCGCATTGTGAACATTCCCCGTTCTTTTTACCCTTCTCCTTGCGATGAACAAACAGAATGTGGTTCGGATTGTTGACGAACGGAAATGGGACGATGATCACCAGAACATGATTGCGATCGCCGAGATCAAGGGCGAGATGAAAGCGATAGAATCTTGAATTGAGGCCAGTTTAGCCCAGATGCGGGCGGAAATGGAGAAACGCGACAAGGCGGCCATCCAATGGACGGCCGGACTGGTCCTGGGTGCCGCTGTGTTGGTCATCGCCGTCCTCGGGATCCTGATCCGCTGGCCCGTGCCGCCGGGCTGATCCGCCGATCGTCGGATCGGTCCTCACACAGATAGCGTCTATACGGCCCTGTGCGATCAAGGAATAGAGGCCGTCAAAACCGTCCGATTCCGGACAGCCTTTCTGTACGGTTCATCCCATGGCGCGGATCCCGTCCCAGACCGTTTCCCGAACCTTTGCCTATGCCTAGGTCTCCATCCCGCACCAGGATAGCCCTTTACGCACGAAGCGGGGTCAAAACGGCAAGATTTTGAGGATGTCGTTTGTCACACATCACTCCAGCGCGGGCCAATTGGGGGTGAGATTATCGCTCATGGGGTGTCCGCCGATACACATTGATTCGCATCCAATCCCAGCGGCGATCTGTTACCCTGTACTGACATCTCAAGCACTGCATCGCCAAACTCCACGACGTTTCTGTTCCGCACCCCATGACTTGTGAAGGCGGCTCATATGTCGGAGTTGGAGGATTCGGATCGGGCAGAGTTTGGAACCAGCCCCAGGTGATCGGCGTGTGATTGAAATGGGTGCCGCTTTTGGACGAATACACCTTCCGAATTTTTTATTTATTGGGTCTTATAACGGTCGTCCGTTCAACTCTGAAGTGCACCACGGCGGATGGTGTGGTTTGAGGATTCCGGTTCATGGATGTTGTGTTAGGGTCAGGAGGCGGTAAGA
>JAPORU010000099.1 GCA_026710045.1 Aestuariivita sp.
GTAGATACACTATGACATAAGTGCAACAAAAATTACCCGGTCAATCCATATCAGCTTATATTTTCAAGAAGAGTATTTTTTACCATTTTTTTTGATACATTATCCGCCACAAATGTATGCCCGATATCCCTAACCAAGATCAGCCGCAGCTGTCCGTCGATCACTTTCTTATCTTGCTGCATTTTTTCAAGTATCATGTCAATATCCGGCAAATCATCTTTAATGTCTCGTAAATTCCACATCATATTCATTTCTTGAAAATGTGCCCGCACACGACTTGGTATCTCCTGGCTGCACAAATTTAACTTTGTCGACAGATCAAGAGCCAAAATACATCCAAGTGCAACCGCTTCACCATGCAGAAGTCTATTCGAATATCCAGTAACTGCCTCAAGCGCGTGTCCAAATGTATGACCCAAATTTAGCAAGGCACGATCTCCATGCTCTCTTTCATCTTTTGCGACAAATTGTGCCTTGATTTGTACGGATCGAACAATTGCTTCAATTGTCCGGTCACATAGATCGAACATGAATTTTGGACCATGAACCTCCAGCCATGAAAAGAAATCTGTGTCACTCAACAGACTATATTTTGCAATTTCAGCATAGCCGGCCAAAAATTCCCTTTTTGATAAAGTGTTGAGAACGTCAGTATCAGCCAAGACGAATAACGGTTGCTTGAAAGCTCCAATCAGATTTTTTCCATGCAGGGAATTGATCCCGGTCTTGCCGCCTACAGAACTATCAACTTGTGCCAAAAGAGTTGTTGGAATTTGGATAAATTCAATTCCACGAAGGATAATCGCCGCCGCAAATCCAACTAGGTCACCGACTACACCTCCACCGAAGGCAATAAGGATATCGTTTCGTTCAATTTTTTGTTCAAGCAGCCATTCTACGCACCGCGATAATTCCGACCAACATTTCGCGGATTCTCCAACCGGCATGACATATGTTACCGATTCGATACAGGCGATTTTCAATCCTTCAACCAGAGTCGACAAGTGCAGACGTGCCACCGTTTCATCTGTCATAATAACGACTCTGGATCTTCGTAACATGGGAGCGACCCGGGAACCCGCGTTTTTGAGAAGACCGGCGCCGATTTCTACGTCATAGCTTCGTTCCTTAAGTTCGACAGCAATTGTTCTAGAGGTCATTTGACTATCAGTACATCAGGATGAGCTGAAAGAACAGTTATGACTTGCTCGACGACTGAATCAATTTCAATTTCTTCATCTTCCAATACCATCAAATCTGCTGTCCGATAAATAGGTGTTCTTTCACGATAAAGTCTTTGAAAAGTATCAAAAGGATCAGATGAGTTGAGTAGAGGCCGTGTATTCTTAGTACATACACGCCGCCACAAAATATCAAATTTAACATTTAAAAAAAGCGATATGCCGCGCTTAGAAATACTGCGCCTGTTCTCCGGCGATAAAAATACGCCCCCTCCGGTTGCGATCACACCTGGCTTTTCGTGCTTGAGCAGTCGTCGAATAATGAGCGTTTCCTTTTCTCGGAAAAACACTTCACCGAAACGTTCAAATATCTCCGATATTGTCATATTGGATGCTTGCATAATTTCAATATCGCTGTCGAGAAACGGAACTTCGAGATGTTTTGCAAGAGTACGACCCACTGTGCTCTTCCCTGAGCCCATCATGCCCACCAATACAATGTTTTTCTTTAACTGAGATATTTGCTCATCCAATTTGACTTCATCCATTTCTATTTTGGGTGCGCTGGCGGCAAAAATATCGTGCATATCAATGCGACGTGTTCAGCAAGAACTGGGTAATTTTAGAAGAGAGTCAATGACATGCTTCCAGAACGATCACTGCGTTATTACCAAGATGTCAAAACCAAGAGATAACTCATTTAAGTAGCGCGTGGTAAACCTCGATTTAACACTGCAAAAAAAATCTTAAGAGCAAGATTTGATCGCGCCAATATATTCATCGTCAGAATGATCATCTTCACACTGCGGCGGGATATCTTGACATCTTTTCCACGAATAAAGTTTGGCGTTCCGTAGATTCTCCGAAGTGTCAAAACCGCCATGCCTAAAGCCCATAAGCAGTGCCGTCGAATGCCCATCTCTGAAGAAGGAATAATGGTCACGTAGGTTAACGCATCTCTTAAATGTTCTTGTGCGATTCCGACGAGTTCAATGATACCGGGTGTTAATTTCGGGTTGTCGCGACCAACCTCAACGTCGCTTAAATTGACTCCGTACTTCTCGAATATTTCCCTCGGCAGCCAACAGGCGCCGCGGCGCCGGTCATCCCACATATCCTTCAAAATATTTGTCATTTGCAGACCAGCACCAAATGATGTCGAGAGAGGAAATAACTGTGACCGTTCAGCCTCGATTTCCGAGGAGTGCGCACAGAAGAGGTCCGTTAACATTTCTCCAACTACACCCGCGACGACGTAACAATATTTGTCCATCTCTTCGATATCACTGAGTCCATCCGTTCCGGCATTACGCTGAAACTCCATCATACCACGCGTCATGATGGCAACACAGCGCTCAATAGCTCGCCTCTGTACGGGCGAAAAACTATGTGTGATGTAGATTATACGCGGTGTATTCGCGACGAGATCATGCTCTCCGGGACTGGCAGATGGTGATAGGCAATTTTGCAAATCATGCGCAAAGTCATCAGATTTTTCCGTGCCAGCAACAATCGCGATTAGTCGTTCTCCAAACACCATTTTTTCTTCAGAGGAAATTTTCGTCTCATCTTCGATTGTATCCGCAAGCCGACAAAGCAAGTAGGCATTTCCGACAGCTTCTCTCAGTGAATCGGGCAGTTGAGGTATTGTTAAGGCAAACGTTCTCGAAACATCTTCCAATATTTTTACTTGATAATCGATACAATTCTGCCAATCAAATTTCTTTACCTGTAAATCTTGCATAAAATAGAATCCGCTTTGGTTTTCGTGTTCCGTACCATGACTACTTTTGGTAACGACCGATCACAAATGCCGCATAAAGAATGAAGGAGTGAAGAAAAGAATATGTTAGAAAAGTGAACGCCGAAATTGAATGAACGCCTGATTGGTAGGATGTCAAGGTTACCACTCAAGTATCGAAATACATAAAAATAATGGGGATTACTAAGATAATTTGACATGGCACATTATGTTGTGCTTAGATCGTAATATCTAATCATCATATTGTATGCGGTCAAGTTATCTTAGTAATCCTCAAAATAATACACGCTGTTTCAAAATATGATCGTTATGGTATGTCTGCATTAATTCCGCTTCGCACGACTTTAGGAAATTCTAAAAGACTTTCACAGAAATTGTGCAATCTCTCGAGATATCAGGGGGTGACCAGAATTCAGATGCAATATGGGCCCTTGAACTACAAAATTTGAAGGCCTCAACTTTAAGATTTAACCTTTTGATTCCAACGACAGGACACAAAAGATGCGATGTCGCATTTACGTATGAAATATTGGGAGACCGGTAAACGACGCTCCATGAACAAAATTCTCCTGATTTCAATCAATAACTGTAACTTAACCGAAAGTTCAGGTAGTTGTCGTCACGAATCGGCCACAATGCAACATCTCTCTCATCAACCCGTAGCAATTTGAATGCCTCCAATTCAAGCGTTATGCTATCTGTGAGCCGACGGTCAAATTCAAAGTTTAGCGATTGTGTATCATAATCAAGATCGTTCGATAAAGAAAATGTAAAGTTCGTATCAGGAACATCGTTAAGTGCAAAGCGCATGGCCAGAAAATAATCATTCTGGAAAGCTGATGTGGCGTGTTTCTCGCGGCTATCGTTATTGTATTCGACAATAAGCGTTGCATCCGTATCCGAATCAAAGATTCCATAAAATGCATATTCAGCACCCAGAACAGAAGCGTTATAGGACGACTTTTTAGAACCCAGTGTATTCACTCCTGTTCGATTAATGACTTCTGCCTTCGCTAATAACGCATCATACGTATACTGCAGTTCCAAACCAATCTGTCGAATTTGATTGTAGTGCTGTCGAAGAGTCTGATTGCCTGATGGTATCAACAAAGGTTCTCGACTCGTACCCGAAAAGTAACTTAAGGCGAAATCCAACAAGTCAACGCTCTGGTTATACCGTGTTGCGAAGTCAATGTGACGATCACCTCGCGCGTGCTCGTACTCTATGGAATTATCATCCGATGCAACGGGAAAAGCGGTACGCAGTCGTCCTTTTTGGCTTGGGAATATCCTTGGTCGGTGAAACGGCAAAAGATAGACATCAATGCTCCCCCAACTGTTTGTCAGTGTTCCTTGCAGCATTGCTTGCCCAAGTTTCTGTTTTCCATCCGGATATCGTAACAGATCTGTCTGGTTGACGATATTTACGGGGTTATTTGTTTCTACCGTTCCCCAAAATACCTCATTGATTCCGATACGGAGATCCCACTCCGTATCTCCAACATATCCAAAATTATGCCAGTATGCTTCTTTGATTTCAATGCGTGATCGATGTGTATCCGATGGGTCAAATTGAACAAAAGACTTAAGGGAGAAACTCGCGCCGGACTGACTTTCAATATACAAAGTCGGTTCAAAAAAAACACTGTTCTCATTATTATTTTGTAATGGATAAAGCGGATCACTCGGGTAAATCCGAGATTCCAGCCCAACTTTACCCCAACTCTCGACCGATAAAAAACCCGCATCTTCTGCGAGAACATTCGACAGTCCGGTTAGTAAGCCACTGAGAAGAATGAGCGCAAGTCTTATCCAGTACATGAGGTATTTTAACGAACGCGTCGCAATCCTGCCTGAGAAAAGTCTCGTTCGTTCATATCGGTTTTGAACTCGAAATTGCTCCATATCAAATCTGTACTTTTGCCGGTAACATGATTGACCATAAATTGTTTGTCAGCCCTCCAAAACTCTCCCAAATATTGATTATAACCCTCATAAGTAAGGGTCTTTAAATGACTATTTCTACGATCAAAGTATTCAACTTTAATAATTCGATACTCTTTCGTATCATGCCACACCAATTGCCGCGTATAGCCTGACCCTTTCTCTACCGGCACCCATTCGGTAACCGAACAAATTAATTCACCGCACTTCTCGTCCTTTAGCCAAGTGTACGAATATTTTTCAACTTCCGGATAATTTAAGTCTTGGTAAGAAAATTCACTGCCCATAAATGATCCCGAGCGATTTGACGAACTGATGCGTTTTACACGCTTTAGGGCCGGCAAATACAGCCATTGATCGTCAGGCTTTATTCTATGGCCATGAGTCAGAAAAGCGGTACCTTTCACATCGCGCGGATTATCAAATACGAAAAGAACTTTATCCCCATCATTAGGGACTTCAAGCACTTGAATTCTAATCGATCGTTTGTTCTCTTGACCGCGCCGATCACGCAAGATCATTGTCATGTCGGCACGAAGGTTCCCAAATCCCGTATCATTGTTGTGAGCGGCTCGCGCAATCTCTAGTCCTTTTTCCGATGCAGACTGTGCCTCCGCCTCCGACCACGCATCTGACATACCAAAAATCACCAGTATCAGAAAAACAACATTTCTTGTCGTTGACGACATCAAATTTACTCCATCACAAGAAAGCAAAAACCCTAAGTGATATATCTACGAAACTGATTTCATTTTACAAGCTAATTCAAAATCGACAACATTTCAATGACAGTCGCTTCAACCCGATCCACATCATGATTCAGTAGATTGGTCATGGACTTGACTCACACCCTCTAACAGGCGGATCCCATGCTGAAAAAACTGTCATATTTGATGGCGAGGCCGTGATCAT
>JAPORU010000162.1 GCA_026710045.1 Aestuariivita sp.
ATCTCGTGGCGATACCGATGCTCCTGGACCCTGTGGATTTCAAGACATTGATCGGTGACAAGGCCTTTGACTCGGACGCCTTACTCGATAGGCTTGCGGAACACGGAGTCAAGACGGTGATTCCCCCGAAGAAAAACCGAACGCTTCCGCGCACCTTTGACCGAGACGCCTATCGGGACCGGCACCGGATTGAGAATGTCTTCTGCAAGATCAAGGAGTTCCGGGCGATCGCGACCCGATACGACAAGATGGCATCCAGCTTCGCGGCGGGCATTCACCTGGTTGCAGGGGTCATCGCCGCACGATAGATGTCAACGGACCCTAATACGGATCAGCCCATTCGCAACACCTTAATTCAAACTGCCTCACTACCTCAAGAGTAGATGTCAACGAGCCCTAGATGCGACGGAGGCTCAAAATTAACGAACATCGTCCTTTTGGGCACCATCTCGAACGGAATATCGGCCGGTTTCCAAGTTGAACGGAGCGGATCGTCACCATGCTGTTTCGAACCATACGGCCGGCACAATCGTATTATCGCATTGTCCTACGATGGTGGTTACAATCCTCCGCGCAATCGGAGAAATCGACTCGTTTCCTCAGTGTTCATGAAATAAGGCACAGACGGAGGTGGACTCGGATCCTGAATACGACCTTCAACTTCCGCCAAAACAACTTCCGTAATAAACGGGAGATTATAGTCTCGAGCTTGTTGTAACGGTACCCATTGCAGGTTTCTCAGTTCATCGGAAGCCTGCGCGAAATCATCAAGATCACCGCAGAGATTATGGGCTTCAACCAAAAAGAAGCGCGCATCGAAGCGCCTCGGTCGTCCAGGAGGAGTTAACGCACGAAAAAAGAATTGTAGCGGAGCCGCTGTCGGCAAAAAGCCAGATTGAGCGAAGCGTCTCCAATTTTCGGGAATCTCATCGGCCCAGGAACCCGGGCTTCCGAGCACCATCCCCGTTTCTTCCCATAATTCCCGAACAGCAGCGACGCCGAGTGCGTGTTGCAGATCTTTGGCGCACTCATCCGCAAGTCGTTCGTAGCACGGGCTCCCGATTTGTGACGCGAGAGGAACGAATGCGTCATGGGAATCCAAAGCACCTCCTGGAAAGACGAATTTGTTTGGCATGAAAGCGGCCTGAGCGCCCCGCTGACCCATCAAGATTGATGGTCGGTCGTATCGGTCGCGTAGAACAATAAGTGTTGCGGCGTCGCGCACCGCAACCGAGCTATCGGATTTCATTATGAGTCAACTCCGCACAGAAGCCGGTGGATGAATTTTGAGGATTGCCGCATATATGATCATTAACGCAGCAAATGACAATGATCCCATTTGTTTTGCGGCGTTTGAACAGGCGTGTAGGCAATGCGGAACGAAACAAGAGGTCCTTTTTGATCGCTCAAAGATCAACCGATAAATACATTTATGTGATACCTTATCCGACTGTCGATCATATGAGGATCTTGCGTCGCTCAGAAGACATAATCGACCGAATGAAAGAGAAAGATTGTCCCAATTAAAACGTCCGGATCGCACATGACAAGGTTTCGTAGAAACACTCGACGGAAGATCTAAATCTTTCCTCACGAGATAGAACACCTTACAGAACCAATACCAATTTGATTCTGCCATCAATGACATATAGAGCATGACACCACATCTTAAAGTGAGGTCGACAAGGCGATACCGATGGGGGCGTTTAATAGGTATAAGCATGTAAGCGTATGCACGTCATTCGGAGACATATTTTCAGACAGATCGACCCGGCTGTTAATAAGTTAATGGCGAGAAACATGTCTCCCCACGACAACCCGCGATGATCTTCATGCGCTTCATAGTCAGCGATCGAGTCCCGTCCATCCTTTCAATGCGACCGACAAATGTGATCATTCATCAACACCACATTCCCGGATATCAACTGCGAGCCAATGTATGACAATGACAACGGATGCAGCCGAGACGGTTGCGCTCAAGATACTGGGTTGGTTGGTTTCAAATCATGATCTGCTACCGGTCTTTTTGGACACAACAGGAGCCTCGAAGGAGGATATTCGTGCTCAAGCCAGCAACACAGATTTTCTAATTTCGATCCTCGATTTTATATCCATGCATGATGTTTGGGTCCGCGACTGTTGTCATGCACTCAATCTTGATTGCTCGACTTTTTTACAAGTTCGTACGTCATTACCAGGCGGTGCCCACGTTCACTGGACCTAAGCAATATGATCAAGGCACTATTATTCGATAAGGACGGCACGCTGTTCGATTACACCAGAACCTGGTCAGTCTGGGCGAAGTCCTTTTTGTTGCAGATCTCGGATAATGATCCAGCACGCGCTCACGAACTGAGTCAGCGCATTGATTTTGATATCGACAAGATGGAATTTTCGAAGTCGAGTGTGGCAATTGCCGGTACACCGGATCAAGTCGTTGATGCTCTCCTGCCACTTCTTGATCACTCTCAATACGCACATGTCTTGGCCACCGCCAATCAGGTTGCGCTCGTTACACCACAGATTGAAGCAGTTCCATTGCATCCTTTATTGAGTGAATTTAGAAGGCGAGAATATGTCTTAGGCGTCATGACAAATGACAGTGAACAAGCCGCCTATGCCCATCTCACGCAGGCTGGGATACTCGATCACTTTTCCTTTATAGCCGGTTATGACAGCGGTTTCGGATACAAGCCGCAGCCAGAACCCTTACTCGCCTTTTGTGATGCAACTGATGTTCTTCCGACGCAGACAGTTATGGTCGGTGATAGCAGTCTCGACTTAATCGCGGGGCGGGACGCGGGCATGATGACCATCGGGGTCTTGACAGGAATGGAAGATGAAGAGAGCCTTGCACCTCTTGCCGATGCCATTTTGCCTCATATTGGACATATCCCCGATTGGATTGATGAGATGAGATAATTCATGCGCTGAATGGATCGGACCTACATAGGTTTCATTCATTTTTACCGCAGTTCTTATTTCTCTCACAAACAGATACGTCTTGGATGTCACAGTAAGAGCCTCCTCCAACCATTCATTGCGACAGATGCTTGTGGTGAGAGCCCTTCGGATAGAGATGCTTCGTCACGTCACAAAAAACGACATCCATCGTCGCAAATAGCACCGCAGATTGTAATCGAATGTTTCCAATTTGAATGAGGACAAAGGGTTGGAGGAGAACGAATGACGGACTCTACGCTGCGTCGTAGACGTGGGGGTGGACGAGCGGGCAATGTACGTCGCCGTGGCAGAGTTGTTGTGAATCAGATGCCGTGGCGTATACCCGAAAATTCCGATCATCCCATTGAACCGCTGAATCATGAGGGTGTGCTTGCAATACATGATGGAGCAATGCAGATCCTTGAGGAAATCGGAATAGAGTTTCTCAATCCGGAAGCCGTTGCGATCCTCAAGCAGGCCGGATGCATCGTGAACGGTGAAAACGTGCGCATGGGCCGTGATTTCGTCATGGAAATGATCGCAAAGGCCCCGGCGCAGTTTGAGATAACGGCTCGGAATCCGGCGCATAATTTACCGATCGGTGGACGGAATTTAATATTTGGAAATGTCTCTTCGCCACCAAATTATTTTGATCTTGAAATCGGAAGGAAGGTTTCAGGAACGCGTGAGCAATGCCGAAATCTCATTAAATTGACTCAGTATTTCAATTGTATTCACTTTGCAGGAGGGTATCCCGTCGAACCAGTCGATATTCATCCCTCCGTTCGGCATCTTGACGTGATCCATGATAAAATACTGCTCACCGACAAGGTCATGCATGCCTATTCACTCGGCAAGGAACGTATCGAAGACGTGATGGAGATGATGAAAATCGCCATAGGTCTGACGGAAGATGCATTTTGTGCAAAACCTTTCTTATACACCAACATTAATTCAACCTCACCCCTCAAGCATGATCAGCCGATGATTGACGGTTGTTTGCGTATGGTTCGACGCGGTCAAGCAGTCGTCGTCACACCCTTTACACTGGCGGGTGCCATGGCTCCGGTAACATTGGCGGGCGCCGTTGCACAATCCATCGCTGAAGGATTGAGCGCCATCGCGTTGTTTCAATATGTTACGCCGGGTGCGGCCTGTGTGATTGGAACGTTTACGTCGAATGTCGATATGAAGTCAGGAGCACCGGCATTTGGTACACCCGAATACATGCGATCGACTCAAATGACAGGACAACTGGCCCGTTACTATGGATTGCCCATGCGCTCATCCGGTGTGTGTACCGCGAACGTACCAGATGGTCAGGCGATGTGGGAGACATCGAACAGCCTGTGGGCCGCGGTTCAGTCGCAAAGTAATCTTGTATATCACGCGGCCGGTTGGCTGGAAGGTGGACTGATCGCGTCACCGGAAAAATTCATCATGGATTGTGAAGTTTTACAGATGATACAGCGTTACTTTGAAACAGAGACGGTAAAAACGGGGCCCGATGAAATTGCAATTCATGCCATCAAGGATGTCGGCAGTACCGGGCATTTCTTTGGCATTGAACATACGCAAGAACGTTATTCAACCGCCTTTTATGAACCGTTTTTGTCAGACTGGAAGAACTTTGAAGCTTGGGAAACCGCCGGAGCGCTCTGGACAGCACAACGGGCCCATCACCTGTTCAAGGAAATCATCGAGAGTTTCGAACCTCCACCTATTGACCCTGCAATCGCCGAAGAACTCAATGCATTTGTTGAGCGGCGTAAATCAGAAGGTGGTGCTCCAACCGACTATTAATAACCGAATCACGTATTACGCTCAAAATAAGAATAGCAAACACGAGGAGAGTCTGAGTTTCAAAAACGACTTCTATGTGGCCAGGATACATCTATTTATATCGTACAAGAAAAATGCGGTCACGCTCCAGGGATCGAGTAACTTTTTCCGCCAGAGACCCCTGAAGCTTGAGGCACGACCGCGATGCCCTGAAACCATTGGCGGAACAATCTCCGTAGGCGGAATTGCAGGTGTGCCTACGAAAACGGTTTTCACAGACCCCTAATGTTAAAGTCTGCGAACGGTGCGCCATCTTGTTTCCGTCAATTTTAGGTATTTCTATCAACCGATGGAAACTGTTAGAAAATGGAAAATAAGATCCACTAACTAATGATAGCGCATGTTAAATATCTGCCGCATGTTTTGCTGTTGGCAAGAGGATTAGCACTGGCCGGGTGCGGTGGGAGTTCGTCAGATGACGGACCGGCCGAAACGCCGCCAACGGCCGCGGAAAGGGCCGTGACCGATGCCACAACAGCGATCGGTAAGGCAACAACCGTTGCAGCTGTTAATGACGCCTACGATGACGTCGATCAGGACGTGATCAGCTCGGCCCAAAATACCGAACTTGAAAAGGTAAGAGACGAGAAAATTGCGGCGCTGAATAACGCGGCCAATAAGATTGCGACCGATGCGATCAACGCGGCCGCAACGGCAGACGAGGTAGACGCCGTTGAATTTGGCGACGTGAGCGATGCGCAGAAGACCGCTCTGGAAATATTGCAGGAGAGCAAGAAAGAGGCAATTGCCTCCGGTTCGAGACGCACGATGCAGTTAGCGGATCTCATGGCGGCTGCAGGTCTGATCAACACCTCCGACGCGTCCTTGGGAGCCGATGACGGTGTTGCTGATGCCCGACAGCGATTGCCGATCTTCACCCATCTTTAACAAAATTTTCGACAAATTCGTCAAATTTCATTGTTTTTGCGATTTACCGGAATATTTTTTC
>JAPORU010000082.1 GCA_026710045.1 Aestuariivita sp.
AATGTTCTGCGGCCGGTCATACATTCCGCCAAAGCTCAGCCGCACCACCGGATGGACGACCGACCAGTCCCAGTGCGCATGGATGTCCAGCCCGTTGAACAACTCTTCGCGCCCCTCAAACAAGGCCTTGAGTGTGCTCACCAGCAGGCTCTTGCCAAACCGGCGCGGCCGGGAGAGGAACCAATAGTCACCCTGCGCGATCAGGTCCCGGATCAACGGGGTCTTGTCCACGTAATAGCTGTCGGTGTTCCGCAGCCGATCGAAGTCCTGGATACCGATGGGCAGGCGTTGACGGGTCATAGGTCTATCCTTCACGGTCTGTCGATGCTTAAGATATCAGATAATTTGGACCTTGTCACAAAGGATGTCGAGTCATACGGATTATTTTATGAGCGCTATATTGATCTCCGAACTGAGTGGAACGGAAAACCATTCTAACGATTGAGATTTCGTGATGCAGCGATAAATTATGCTTCATTGCTGTTACGCTTCGGATGCAAGCATTGTCCCATCAGTCAAACACTCCCCTTTCACGGCTAACATACTGCCAGCATTTGACAGTATGGCGAAATCTGGACCATGTCGCCCTATTGTCAGGTTCGTGTCGTGGTCAACGCTATCAAGAATCATTAGATGACGTGCTACTAAGAGGCAGACAAACGATGATCATTCGAAAGTTGCGCATTGAGAAGGGATTCTCGCAAGAGCAATTGGCGCTCATGGCGGGCATCAGTGTACGTACCTTGCAACGCATTGAACGCGGCGCCAAGGCGAGCCCAGAAACACTCAAATGTCTCGCTGCAGCCTTAAATACCGAATTCAATAAATTACGAAAGGACCAAGACATGATTGCCGAAGCAACGATCCCCGAGATCAAACTTTCCGAAGATGAACAGGAAGCGATGGAATATGTACGCGATATTCAAGCATTCTACGTACACGCAGTGCAATATGTTGCAGTCATTGGCGTCTTGCTCATTATCAACCTTGTAACAAGTCCAGGTTATCTATGGTTTCTCTGGGCGGGATTCGGCTGGGGCATCGGACTTATAGTGCATGGTTTAACTGTATTTGAAGTCATTAACCTCTTCGGCGATAACTGGGAGAAACGGCAAATTGCAAAAAGACTCGCCAAAATTCGATCCAACCGCAATGAAGACACTTAAACAATATGCACGGCACTCTTGATCCGACAACCCAAAGAGAGCGTCACCATTACAAAAGCTCGCTCATGAATGACAGCATAATCTGCAAAGTATCTTGAACCGGTTCTATGGAGACAATGGAAGACGCCACAAAACCTTGGTCCCTTAAACGGTATCGTCATCCAAGAATACCGCGACGGATGAGATTAAAGCCTGCGAGCAGCAGAACAACGAGTGTGACCCGACGAAACACCACAAAGTTCATGCGATCCTGCAATTTATAGCCAAACCAAAGACCAACAAAGGCCGGCACAACCAAGAATGCGGACAAAGGTGCACTTTCGGCATTCAATATCCCAGACTTGAGATGTGCCATCAAAAAGACAATGGACCCGACCCCGTAGATGACGCCTTGAATGGTGATTTGACGGTTCTTTGGAGCCTTGATAGCCAAGAGATAAAGAACCGTCGGAGGTCCCCAGCTCGCGGATAAGCCGCCCAGAGTTCCCGTTACCAATCCAACAATCCAGTCAGTCCAAGCCCGCTGTCTCGATGTAATGTGCACATTCAAGCCCACCAATTGGATGAATGACAACATAATCACGGGAAAACCGAGGACCAAATATAAGGTGTTTGTTGGAATCAACACAACCGTTTGCGCTGCAACGGAGATCGCAATGCAGATCATCAATAGATAACGCCAAAACTCTCGGAGTGCCGCCAACGCATCGGTTAAACCGTAACGAAAAGTCTGTAGTCCATTGCTTAAGAGCGTCGGAGCAATAATCGCCGCAATCGCCAACTTCGGATCTATCAGGATTGACAAACCGGAAATCATGATGAGTGGCATCGCAAACCCGACAGCACCCTTTACAATTCCGGCTACAATCGTCACCACAATTGCAAGCGCAAAGGTCATCAGATCTAAATGGATCAAACTGGAGATCATTCCCCTCATCTCATATTAACTGGCGATCAGACGCACTGTTACGCAGCAAGAATCATTGACGCAGACACCCGAGTGGACATTTCTCTGTCCAATCAACGAATGAATGTCTGAAACAGAAGAGGCGTGCCACACGCGCAGACCGGCAATGCACACCCACCCAGTGTTTCATAACTTATGGGGTGACTTCACCGCAACAATACGACATATGAGCCGAAAGGCGATAGACCCGATCCCATAATCCTCTGTTACATAACCTATCCAGGAATTCCGCACACATCATAAGAGGTACGACATTCGAATGGCGCTTGATAACAAAGACTTCCGTGAAGAACATCCCGTTATTCTCGACAATCTCCTGGAACTCACGAGTGCCGCGATTTCGCCGGTGGAACAGATTGTCGAATTGGTCAGGACAGGTCTGAAACGTAACGTTACCGACGACACCGGGCGCGTCTCCAATGCTGCCATTGAGGAACGGCAAACCGCAACCCATGGTTTGGCTTGGCTCGCGACCTACAAAGAAAGCCTACGCCAGATGCAAGAGTGGGCCGAAACCCTGAATAAAGAGGGGAAATTTGGCGAAATAGAACACCTGATCCATCAAATTGCCTTTGGTGAGTATCTCTGGCAAATTTACGGCGGCCTTCAGATGAGCCAGACGGAGATCCTGCGCCTTCAAGATATGGGCGTTTCCCAGGACGAATCGCGGCTCCTTATGACATCCGAGGTGATGCGGCTGACACAATTTGGAAACACTCAAGAAGCACGTGTGCGACTAGTCACTCTGATATACGAGAGAATAGGTTCAACAACCTACGGAGTCACCGCACTGGACGAATCACTGGACATGATCCGTGAGCAATTTCGACGTTATGCCGTCGAAGAAATCGAACCAAAAGCGCACGAATGGCACCTTAACGATGAACTCATTCCCATCAAAATCATCGCAGAACTCGCAGAACTCGGTGTCTTCGGTCTCACCATTCCCGAGGAATACGGAGGGTTGGGTCTCCCGAAGACATCAATGTGTGTGGTATCCGAGGAACTATCACGTGGCTACATTGGGGTGGGATCACTGGGAACCCGGAGTGAAATCGCAGCGGAACTCATTCTAACGGGCGGAACCAAGGAGCAAAAGGACTATTGGCTTCCGCGCATCTCAAGCGCAACAGCACTCCCGACGGCCGTATTCACAGAACCTAATACGGGCTCTGATCTCGGATCTCTGCGCACGCGTGCAACGCGACAGGACGATGGCTCCTATCGCATTACCGGTGCAAAAACCTGGATTACCCATGCGGCCCGAACAAATGTCATGACGCTCCTAGCCCGCACCGATCCCGGTTCGACAGATTATCGAGGCTTGAGCATGTTCCTGGCCGAGAAGAAACCGGGCACGGACGACAATCCCTTTCCGTCAGAGGACATGACGGGTGGTGAAATTGGTGTGCTGGGATACCGCGGAATGAAGGAATATGAACTGAGTTTTGACAACTTCCATGTAGCCGGCACCAATCTACTTGGGGGTAAAGAGGGAAAAGGGTTCAAACAGTTAATGGAAACATTCGAATCGGCGCGAATCCAGACCGCCGCCCGAGCGGTGGGCGTTGCACAGTCAGCCTTGGATGTCGCTCTGCAATATGCCGCAGACCGCAAGCAATTTGGCAAAGCCCTGATTCATTTCCCACGTGTTGCCAATAAACTCGCAATGATGGTCGTCGAAATCATGATTGCCCGGCAACTCACCTACTTCGCGGCCAACTCAAAGGATAATGGCGTGCGGTGTGACCTTGAGGCTGGTATGGCGAAATTGCTGGGGGCACGCGTTGCGTGGGCTTGTGCAGACAATGGCCTGCAAATTCATGGCGGAAACGGATTTGCGCTTGAATATAAGATCTCACGCATTTTATGCGACGCCCGAATCTTGAACATTTTTGAAGGAGCAGCCGAAATACAAGCGCAATTAATCGCAAGAAGACTGTTGTCATGATCTCTGAATGACATGGCCACAACATCTCAGCCGATTATCCTCCAGCAGACTCCTACCGAATTATTAGGTGACCTACTAAGGTGTAACTTGAGTTTGTCACTGATGACTCATTTTTTCGAGACAACACACGCTGTTTTTCAGGTACTCATAAAGTTACACCGACTGATATGATCGGTTTGTTTCTCTGCTGTGACGTAGGTCTCACGTCCATTTCCAGAACCACTCGCTTCTCAAAATTATAGGGAAAAGTGTGGCCACGCTTCAAGGATCGAGTAACTTTTTCCGCCAGAGACCCCTGAAGCTTGAGGCACGACCGCGATGCCCTGAAACCATTGGCGGAACAATCTGAGTAGGCGGAATTGCAGGTAGGCCTACAAAGACGGTTCTCACAGACCCCGAAGGCCGGCGCCTGTGAAGGGTGCGCCATCAGCTTCTTCCATTGGTTTTGATGTTTCTCTTCACCGACGGAAGCGTTTCGAAAGGTGAAAATAAGATCCACTATCTAATGTTAGCGCATGTTAAATATCTGCCGCACATTTTGCTGTTGGCAGGAGGACTGGCACTGGCCGGGTGCGGAGGATCGAGTGATCCTGAAGAAGAGCCGGGAGCAACGAACCCGGGAGCAACGGCACCATCGGCTTCGGGAGCAAAGACACTTACCTTACCGGCAGGAGAAACAATCGGTAATGGTTCGGGCGCAAACATTGTCCAGACGATCACGGTTGCAAGTGGAGATACAAGACAAATTGGCACCAGTGTAACAAGCGGGAGTGCTTCGTATTTCACTTGTACAGGAGACCCTTGTGTAATCACTATTCCAGCGGGGGCTCGCTCTCTTACACAATTAACTTATACGGGTGGAGAATTAACTCGTAGTGCCATTGGTCCAGCGGCTCCGACCAGCACTCGAACCGCTACGCCAACTGCCGATGATAATCCATTAAGCAAGGGAAGTCTTCTTGCAACTGTTCGAGCAGGTTCAGCAACAGGTCTCTTTGGCCAAGCGATTGACACCGATGCTTCTGACGCTGTTACTCCATCACGATCGTTTACTCTAATTGACAAAAGAACAGGAAGCATATGGTTACAAGCTTTCCAGCCTGATGACGCTACAACTCCAGCTACGCGGGATGCCGGAGATGGTCATGGCTATTATGGAATCTGGACGACAAGTGTTGCCAATGCTGTTCCCGGATCAACGGACGCTACGAAAAAACGCTTTTATGAGTGGGCTGGAAGTAAACCTTATGGCAAAACTCCTGACGCAAGTTTAGCTGCGGCTGCTTATTATAATGGACGAGCCTTACTGCACGTTAAAGATGGATCAAATCCTTGGACGCAGGATAATACTGCAACTGTCCATTTAAAGGCAAATTTCAAAGGTGGATGGATACAAGGTCTTATTGACAGAACGGACACTCCAATAATTGATGCCGATTTTGACGACGATGGCACAAATGCCGCTGTTACAAAAGCATTAGGTGATATCACTCTTAAAGCGTCTACCTTTTCATAAATTTATAGGCGTTTATAATACGCCCCTTTTCAAACAATCTGCTAGGACCCGTTGACATCTACTCTTGAACGTTTCTGGATGTCTGTCACGTTCCCTCTCAGAG
>JAPORU010000111.1 GCA_026710045.1 Aestuariivita sp.
TATACGCCAAAACATGGCCGTTGGCTCAATATCGCCGAAATCGAGATCAATGTCCGGTCCCGGCAATGCCTCGCGCGACGCATTCCCGACCGGGAGACATTGACGCGGGAAGTGCGTGCATGGCAGGATCAGCGCAACGCCGACACAAAACCCGTCGACTGGCGGTTCACAACCGACGACGCCCGCATCAAACTGAAATCCCTCTATCCATCAATACAATGATGTTGGTATACTAGGACGATGGCAGAATGGCGGGCCGGGTCGTGAGGTTCTTGTCTTCATAGAGGGTGTTGAAATATCAGAGTACGCATGTGAGAACACTAAGTGTGATGTGCAATGCCCGAGTTAATTGCCGATGGTCCGATCATTCCAGTTCAACTTATGAATGAATTGGATAATGGAGAAGTGGTCTTCTTTTGTGGGGCCGGGATTTCGGCAGGGCCAAGTTCTGATTTACCGAATTTTGCCGACTTGGTTCATCATGTGTACGATGTCTGTAGAATTATACCCGATTCTGTTGAAAAAGAAGCACTTGATTGTGATGAACGTGATCTGAAACGTCGTCGTCCGGCCTTCGATAAAGCACTTGGACTTCTTGAACGGGACAATCGACTGGGCGCTAAAAAATTGCGGGAAACCGTTGTTGAAAGGTTGTCAAAAAAACCGAAAGGCGACTTGCCTGTTCACAAGGCCTTAATCGATCTTTCAAGAAATGACACTGTTATCCGGCTTGTTACGACCAATTTTGACAATCGGTTTGTCGAGGCCGGCTTGGAGCGTGTGTGCGTCGATTCGGCACCAAAGTTACCGGTACCAAAGCCGCATGCGTGGTCCAGTCTTGTTCATCTGCATGGGCGGATTGCCGAACATGAAAACCCTACAAATCTTGTCCTGACCGCAGCGGATTTTGGCCGCGCCTATCTGACGGAACGGTGGGCATCACGATTTGTGACCGAATTGTTCCGCGAGTTTACCGTGGTGTTTGTTGGGTACAGTGTAAATGATCCCGTAATGAGTTACATGGTCGATGCCATTGCTGCGGAACGCAGCAAAGGGGTACGTTTTAAAACTGCGTACGCCTTTGCGGATGTGAACGATTCTGTTGGATCAACAATGGTAAAAGACCGTTGGCAGGCAAAAAATGTCGAGCCGATCCTTTATAGGCAATCCGATAAAAAACGCGACACACATCATCGTCTTTCGGATACCTTGATTGAATGGGCCAGGATCCGAAAGGATCCGTTTCACGCCCGCTCCCGGATTGCCCTCAATGAAATCGTCAAGAGGCCGGAAGGTTCGGTCGTGGAGCGGGTTGTGTGGGCGTTGGACGATTCCCTGGCGGCAGAAACGTTGGCCAACGAACATCTCGTTACAGAAGAGGATGATTTCCGAAAGCTGGAGCAATGGCTTGATGCTTTTGCGGAACATGGCATGTTGTTTTGCAAAACCACGGATATCCAATGGAGCGGGCTTGACCGCTCTCCAGCTATGATCGGTCTGGTCGATGATGTGCTTCGGGTGCAGAAAAATCCAGACACTCTTGATACAACAAGAAAGAATCTGTCGCGATGGCTGGGACGTCATGTGCATGTACCGCAACTGTTGAGCTGGGTGCTCCGGAACGGCGGATTCCTTCATCCACATTTACGGCGCGAAGTGCAGCAGCAACTCGCAAACCGTCAGGCTGAAGATCCAGAAATCCCTATGGAGCTTCGACGTCTCTGGACCGTCCTTCTTGAGTCCAGGCCCGCTGATCCCTGGAACAGATTATGGATTCCCAATCACTATGAAGCCGCCGCATCCGAACTGGAACGGCAATGGATTGAGAACACGGTGATGGAACACATCAAACCATGTCTGGTTGTAAGGCTCGATCCTTTGCAGAGATTAAAGTTCCGGGAATATCTGGATCCGCAATCACCTCCTTTGTCGGCCCTTGAGAGGTGTGCACATTTGGCGTTGCAGATTGGCGATGACAATGGCGATTCGTGGCACAATGCCAAGAAGATTTTGAACAATCCGGAGGTTCTGGGCCGCTATGCGGAAACGCTTACGGATCATTTGGAACTTGCCATATTGTTAAGTGACGATGACGCCGTCGATGCAGATTTACGTCGACCCTCGATTGCGGATCATGAACAGAATTCCGATCATGACACAGAGACCGATTGGATTGGATGGGTGCGGGACAGTTATTTCGCGTTGGTTGATACAGACCGTAGACGTTCTGAAAATTTATTGCGTCGATGGGCCCACTCCCGTTGGCCCTTGTTACAGAGGCTGGCGCTTCATGCCCTGACAGACAACCCAAAATCGGACATTCAACTGGCGCGGAATATATTGTTGGCCGGTCGTGCCCCGGGTCTTTGGAATTTAAGTTTGCATCGGGAAATTCTGCGGTTTCTGCGAAAAGCCGGAAAACGTCTCCCAGGAAATTTACGGGTCGCGATTGTGCAGGCCATTCATGCCGGACCGAAGACCAAAAAAGGGTGGGGCCGGACTAATGACCTTGATCGGCTCCGCCATTATCAAGCGTTGCTTTTGTACAAGTTGAGTGTGTCGGGTGCGCGACTGGATAAACCATCACGAGCACTGGCGGCAGAAGCGAAATCGCTTCACGATGTTGCAGATGATCGGGATGAATTTCTGTCCTGGCATGAAGCCCCGCGGTGGCTTGGGCAAGAGGAGTTTGCCCCGAGGCCTCTTGTCCATGCTTCAATCGCGGATCTTGTCGAGGCTCTCAAGGACGGACAGGTTTCGCAGGAACAACTGCGTGGGTTGGTTTCTTTAAACCGACTCAAGATTGCCTGTGCCTTGGGACGTCTTGCACGGGACGGTGTCTGGCCCGCACATTATTGGCAATTTTTCTTTGAGGAGTTTGCCTTATCGCGTGATGCCAGAAAGAAATCGGTGCGGTTGTATGATTATCTGGCGGCCATTTTAACGCAAGCGCCTGATCATGTTTTCTGTACGGTTAGTTTCGGAATTGCCGATTTTGTTCATCGGCTTGCAAAAAAATATAAAACCGGGCGGGAGGACGATTTTGCGGTGCTCTGGAAGAAAGCCTGGGTGGGTAAGAAAAATGCCGAACCGTTGGAGAGCACATTGGACGATATCTTGACGGATGCCTTGAACCATCCAGCGGGTAAATTGGCCGAGGCCGCAGTGGAGCGGTTGCAGAAATACAAACCAACCGCAAGAATGAAATTTCCTGAACCGGTGCGGTTCTATTTTGATAGCATTGGCAAGGATCCTGATGGGCAACTGGGCCGGGTGATGCTGGCGACGCAACTGCATTATCTTTTTGCGGTGGATCCAGACTGGACGCAAGAACATCTGCTTGCACACCTGGATTTCAATCGATCAGAAGAGGCGGTGAATTTATGGTCCGCCTATGGGTGGTCTCCGCGTGTCGGTCCTGATCTTTTGCGCGCGTTTAAGGAATCATTTCTGGAGATGCTGCAACAGACCGATTGCGAGTTTCCAAAATTGAGCAATCTTCGGCATTTGTTCATGACAATCTGTATGGATGCGCCGGAGGAATGGTCCGAGGACGATATTCGCAAGGTGATGAGTGCGCTGCCGGAAAAAGGTCTTAAGACGATCATTCGAAGTCTGAAATCAAGATTTACAAGAGATGCACAAGAAAAAAAGCAGGTCTGGCACAAAAAATTAAAACCCTGGCTGGATCAGTATTGGCCACAAGAGCAGGAACGAAATACCGCAGGAACATCACAGGAATTCTTGGATTTTCTGATAAAAAGTGGTGCGGCGTTTGCTGATGTCAGTGTCTGGCTGTCGGACTATTTAAAGCCAATCGAAAAACCATTTCTTTATAGTCTTCAGAAGAGTGGTCATGTTGAGATGTATCCTGAGGAGGTGTTGTGTATTCTTGACTGTGTGGTGGATGCGGACATCCTGCAAGTTTATGAAAAAGGGCATCTTCGCACGATTCTTAATGTGTTGGTTCAGGAACGGCCTGATATGGAAAGTGATTTAAAAATTCGGAAACTGTACAACATTGCCATGGAATAATTGGAACGGGGATGAGATGTCAGCGCTTATCAAATATTGTGCGACAGGCTATAACGGAAACTCTGGTAACAAGTTATGACCTTAGACTCGCAGGACTCGGACCCGAACACAGGACCGCGGTTTCAGTCTCTCATCGAGACAGAAAACCCAAATTTGATAGAGGCTGAGGTCGAGCGGATTGCACACCGTACCCTGGAGCTCTGGATGGATCGCCGAGCGACCGCACCGCAGTATATCGCGATAGCGAAGAAAACCGGTGAGCAATGCTGGTGTTTTGTTTTGGATCATCACTCCAGCGGTTTGTGTTTTTTGCATCAGAAAATAGACGGGATCAAGACCGTTGCATGAGCGGTCATGAAGCGCCGTTCGAGAAAGGCGGGATATTGAACCGGATGACGGATCTTTCCTGTCGTGCGGTGGCGAGTCTTACAGTCGATGAGATACAGGCAAAAGGGAAATGAGTTCGAAAACTGAATTTAAAAAGGCTGAACTTTTCGCTCTTGCGCAGGTTCGTAAATCTATGAACCCTGAAGGCTATCATTGTATCGGGTACTTTCACGAAGGGATTTTTGAATGTGACCATGTCTCGCCAATCACAAAGTCTGGAGGCTGTGTTGATGCAGACATCATGATTGTCTTGCAGGATTGGTCGGGTGCGGAATATCTCAAAAGAATTGAAAAATCACAGGCTGAGTATGAGGCTAGAAAAGGCTGTGATCCAAAATCCCGGACCAACAAGAAGCTTGATGAACTTCTGAATCGTCATTTTGGATTGAAACGTGCCGATTGTTATCTGACCAACCTGTTTCCCTTTATTAAAGGTGGCGGGATGAGTGCCGATATTTCTTGTTTTGATCTGGTTTATTGCGCACGGACTTTTACGCTGAAGGAGATCAAGATCGTGGATCCCAAGATGGTCATCTGTCTTGGGTTGAATACGTTCCTTGCGCTCAGGTCCGCTGCTGGTCACGTTGGGAATCTGAAATTGGCCGATGCTATTGATAACCCGTTTTGTCTGGAGAGGCTTAATGCCTCTGTTTATTGTGTAGCGCACCCGGGTGGAAACCGCACACGTGATCGGGAGCAAAACGAAAAGGACTGGGAAACACTCAAAAAAACTTACGATTCAAAATGTAAAAAATTGTAGTGTATGTATGTCCGAACTCAACCTGATACTGTCTCTCTTATCGGGTGGAATTGAAAACGAACATGAGGGCACTGATATCCATGTGGCCTTAAGCAAGCATCTTTCAGTGGTCCGCCGAAATTCATTTATCACAGGTCAGCGGATCCAAATGCATTCATGCAGTTGGTGGGTGATACCGCGAGTTTGTGGCCGTTGACGGTGGTGGTGACAGCATACTTGTCAAGGTTGGCAATGCATGTTGCCAATGCAACGCGGAATAAAGTGGCTTCTTTTGTCAAACGCAAAGATGCGGCACCCCTTGTTGGCCTAGTATATCGTATCATTAAAAGCCTTACATATTGTTGGCCATGTTATCGCCGAAGCTTGTCCAGCGGAACGGCACCGGTACCTGATTCATCTCATCCCATCTTTAACATTTCGTTGAAAAAAATCAATTCGATCAATGAGTTAAAAAAGT
>JAPORU010000154.1 GCA_026710045.1 Aestuariivita sp.
GTGGTCTGGATGGCGTCGGCTGTGAGCTCTGGAGGAATCTTATCGTCGGGTAGATTGGCGTAGGTGATGCGGTCGTCACCGGCTTCCATATATCGGCAGAAGTTTTCGCTGATGAAGCGGTAGAAGAGGGCGCCCAGGACATATTGCTTGAAATCCCAGCCATCGACCGTCCCGCGTACGTCATTGGCGATTTTCCAGATCTGACGGTGCAGTTCGGCCCGTTGCTGACTTCCAGTCATTGTGATGTCTCCTTAGAACCTGAGGCTTCGGATACTCGGCCCTTCGTTAGTTTTCTACATGCTTAATATCGAGTGTCCTGTAGAATCTCAGATTTTCTGAATTTTGTGTTTTGTCGTTTGTCATGCTTTTATATGTTTGGTTACGGAGCGTACCAGCAACAACAGAACTTTCTTCAGTTAGAGATTGCTCGAGTCATGTTTCTTCAGAGATGACCTGAATCTTGTGAACTCGCTTGCATCGCCACTTGGGAACAATAACATGAAGATGTGATGTTGTGGTCGGATCGCGCAAGCGCCAAATCAAGTCGGTATTTGACTTGATCTTGCTCACTGCTGATGCCACGGGCCGTGAGACAGTCATAGAGACCCCGAAGAGACCAGACATTGTCGGGATGGATCGTTGCCCGGCTCAGATTTCCAGCGTAACCGAGATCCTCTCGAAACACGGCTTCGGCTTCGTCAATAGAACCCTGTTCAAGAAGCAAGGCACCAAGTGCATGCCGCGAAGGTTGCATCCAACCCCAAGGTTCATCATACCGTAGGTTGTCCTCTTTTTCGACTGCACGCCTTAAACAGGAGAATGCCAAGTCAAAATCCCCTTTTCGGTAACAGATTTCACCGCGAAGAGTGTCTGTTGCGATCTCAAGCAGGTCACAGACCTTATTGTTGTGCAGCAAGCGTGATTCAGGCACGTCGTCTCGAGCTGACAGGAATAATTGTTCTTCATTCTCGGCCGCTTCAATATCGCCGAGAGCGGCGAAGGCCATCCCACGTCCGTAGTATGTATTGGCGGTTAAGGTCCGGAATAATGTCGGATCATCGGGCAATGGCATCTGCGTCAATTGTCTCCATTGACCAAACCGAATGAGTACATGCGGTTCCATTGCAAAATAACTTTCAAAGTAGTCCGCCATCGGCGGACTCTCGGTTCTCAGGATGTCAATTGGAGTGGTGTCAATTATTCCACGAACCGCTTCAAGAGCAGGACGTAGCTGACCGAGAAGCATTGCGCCATAGATCACAAAATGGTAGTTGTGCAAGCGATATCCGGTGTAGAGATTGCGTGCGCCTTCACGGTCCAAGTATTTTTGGTCTGCTTTATTGGCGCATTGGTTCCAGAATACCGCATCACGATATTGTCCGCACAGAACGTCAATATGAGTGGCCATATGGACCAGATGCCCGGCGTCTGGACACAGAGTTCGAAGTGTATCGCCGGCCATCAGAGCTTTTTCCGGATGTGGTGACATTTCCATGAGATGTACGTAAAAATGAAGAATACCAGGGTGTGTCATTGCCTGTGGCAGAGAGGCCATCGCCTGTTCAAGAATTCGTTGGCATTCGTGGGTTGCTGCGCCATCCGCAGGTTTTGCAGTCTTTAAATTCCACATTTTCCACGGTGTTAGATTGAGCAATGCGTCGGCAAATAAGGCGCACGCATCGGGAAAATCGGGGAATGTGGCGTGTATTTTGCGCATTTCTATGGCAAAATCATGATTCCAAGGGCGCATATCATCAATTGGATTTCGGTATGGATAGCGTGCCCTGAGTGCGAGGATCAGTGCTTTTTCGAGGGGTGTTGTGATCTCGAGTCTGGACAGAGCGTGCTGGGTTGCATCATAGGCTGTTGCCAATGCCTCTGAACGACTCGCCGAATCAAGAACGTGCCAGGGCAAATTGTAGTTGGGTCCCGACGCATAAGCGATACCCCACCAAGCCATGGCACAGTTGGGATCATATTCTAAGACATTTCTGAAACAGGTGATGGCTTCGTGATGGTTGTAACCGTAGGTCCATTTCAGGCCCCGGTCAAACCATTCCTGCGCGACTGAATCGGTTGTCGAGATCGGTAAAGAATATGTTCCGAGGTCATAATAGGGGGCGTTCATGATCGGTCCTGTCGTCTTAGTGCTCGATTCGTGCCATGCATATCATCAGGCTGAATCCTGCTATCGACAATAGGCATATTCCGACTGATAATGGCAGTGTTGAACCATCGAACAGTAATCCGACAGGAACAGCAATGAGCGCGGCAATGACCGTTCCAATACCTGAGATTATTGATGCAGCCATACCAGCAATATGTCCCATCGGTTCCATTGCAATGCTGTTGAGATTGCCCATTGTCGTACCGGCCATAAAGAAAACATAAATTTGCCAAAAGAGGAACAGGGGAAAGTGCGCGCTGTTTTGGCCAGATTCTGAGATAGACACCAAAATAACGATCGCAGAGAGAATTATCTGACATAGGAGAGACCAGGTAACGATGCGTCGCATGCCGATATTTATGACGATTGCAGCATTTATTAAGCTGCCGGAACCAGCGATTATTGCGACGGCACCAAACCAGTAAGGGAAACTTTCAGCCTTATCGAAAGTGATGTCATAAATGGGTTGGACGGAGGCGAGCATTGAAAAGAGAATTCCCAAACAAATGGATTGAACGAAGATTGACAGACGAACGGTCGGGTGGGCAAACATTTCGCGAACTGCATGAAGGAGAAGGCGGATCTCAAAAGGACGTCGATCTGCTAATCTGAGTGTTTCCGGTTGTCGAATCCACATCCAGATTGTTGACACCATCGCAAAGACAATGAATGCCAAGAAAATGGAACGCCATCCGGAGATCGCGATAAGCCCAACACCTATGAGGGGCGCAAACGCCGGAAAAACTGTGAATACCATCATTGCAAGAGAGATGACTTGTGCCATTTCGCGTCCCGAGTACAGGTCGCGAACGATGGCCAGTGACACAACGCGAGGAGCAGCGGCACTGATTCCCTGCAACATTCGAAAGAACAGGATGGCGTCAAGTGACGTACTAAAGTAGGCGGCCGCAGACGATCCGATGTAACATATGGCGCCGATAATGATTACGGGTTTTCGACCAAAGGCATCGGACAGTGGACCTGTAACGAAGGTGCCAAGTCCCATACCAAGAATGAAGGATGTAAGGATCAGTTGTGCCCGATTTGGGGATTGCGGACTCAACTCTGCACCAATGTTAGGAAAGGCCGGCAACATCGCGTCGATGGAAAATGCAATAGTTGCAAACATCATCGCGATAAGCGCAATGAATTCCACTCGGGAAAGGGATGTTGTCGACGTCACGGCATACCCATTTGAGAGTTAATCATGATCGAGAACTGTCCTATATGATAGACTGTGAAATACGGTTGTTGAAACTGAGGCGCGTATAAATGGCGCGATCGGGTGACAATGCACATATCGGTTATTGATTCTCTTCATCTGCTGAAAATTTTGTCATGACTCTCAGGTTCATTGAGTCTCTCCGGTAATACACGGAAACGCCATTTTGGGTTGAGTGTATGCCATGTGGCGGTTGAACCGGTTAAAATGTCAGATTGGTATCGTAAAACGACACTGTAAGTATGATTGAGAACAGCTTCGACCTGGTTTCGGTATACGCATAAGTGTACGGTGATGGAGGTCTCCTCAATGAAGGAACATCGAAGAAATATGTAACGCTCACTCGATCTTAGATAAACGTCAGGACTGGTCTTCAGAGTTGCCGTGCCATTGCGGGATGATGCCGGATACTCGTATTGTTCTGCCGAGTGGATAGTGGTGTACTTCAGTATTCATTCAGCGCCTCAAATGAAATCACTTTTGTAGATTCAGGCAGGGCATATCTTCTCCCATGATATTTGTTCTTCGTCATGTCACGTCTTCTCGGCTGTGCGAACGATAAGTGCATGGATGCGCCTGATATCGTGCTTGATCGCCATGAACCAGACTCAGCTTTGTGGTATGGTCCGGCGATGTTCAAAGCGCTCTGTATCACCACCGTATAACGGTATCCATCGGATTTAGCGTGATCGGAATGTTGGGCAACGACGTAATTTGTTGGAATGATCTTTTAAACAGGATGAATGCGTCGATGCGATATTTGTACAATGCCTGCTTTACCGTTTCATGCAATGTTTTGGGCGTCGCCTATTGTGTCGTGATTGTCAGTGAGAACGTACGTTGAGAAAACGATTGTACACTCGTCTAACTTTTGTGATGGCATTACGAAAATCGGACATATTGTTCATAATATTTCTGATGTCGGATTTTAGCTTGATGTCTGACAGTGTATCAGTCCCTTATGACAGGGATTAAGAGAATCCTATTCGACGGTATGATCTGCTTCGGTCGTTGAGAATCTTCATCATATTCTTAAGCTGGCAACTTCGTCGACCAATTGTAGCTTTAGCCCTGTTCATTGAATCGGCGAATGACGTGCAGCCATTTATCCACAGATTGGGCCCCCGATACCGCGTGCTGCCGATCAAAAATAAAGGTTGGTACAGATTGAATACCCATTTGATGGTCGATATCTTGATGTTCTTGAATGGCGTCAACATCAACATTGGTCTTAAGCAATTGCAATATGACCGCGGCATCCAAACCGTTTGAATCAGCGATATCGGCAAGGACCTCGTGGAGACCGATATCACGCCCGTGAACAAAGTAGGCTTGGAATAAAGCGTCTACAATCTCGGGCTGACGTCCTTCTATTCCGGCCCAATAGATGAGTCGGTGAGCGTCAAGCGTGTTGGGAGTGCGCTCAATCGCATCGAGATTGATTGGAATCCCATGGTCACGTGCAAATTGATAAATCGGAGCGTAGGCGTGTTGTGCCGCGATTGAACCACCAAATTTCGTTTCAAGGTAGTCCTGTCTATTGAGTCCTTCGTTTGGCATGTCTGGATTGAGCTGAAATGGCCGCCACTCAATCATAAACGGATGGTCGGGTGCTGTTGTGAGCGCGACATCCAGTTGTATCTTCCCGAAGTAGCACCAAGGACAAATGGGATCAGAAAGAATGTCAAGTTGAATGGTCATTTCTGTTACTATTCCGAAATTTGATAAATGATATAGACTGTTATTTTTTCTATCAGGTGTTTCATTACATGATGATTATTGCCAGCGTGTTCAATATCCTTGTGTATGCCTGTTTTCCGGTTGAACTGTGATTTTGTTCATTGAAATAGTGTGCTATGGTATGTCTTTCGACATTGGCTTTGTTTTTTCGCCCTGCTGAGGGACTCTGGTGCACGGGTTAGCAGAAAATTTTTGTTTTAAATACCTTCCTCAGTAAACGGGTGCAAAATAACGGTATAATTGCCGGGATCGCATCTTATTCTGTCTCTGTTTATGATCCTGTCCCATCTTTAACAAAATTTCGCGGAGAATGGCCACATTCGAGGATTTTTGCGATCGGATGGAATTTTTTATGCTTTAAAATCAGTATATTAGATGTTTACGGGTGTGTGATTCTTCAATGTAGGGACATAAAGTGATGTTTACCTCTTGCACCACGCCCCGCCCTGCGGTAGGCTGGGCGCATGTTTATTCGCAAGATCCGAACACGCACCACGGCGAGCGGGG
>JAPORU010000046.1:0-33325 GCA_026710045.1 Aestuariivita sp.
ACATCAATACTCGAAACACCCTAAATGTTGCGCATTTTGGGTGCTGAATAATTACGTATAATGTTATTTTCTATGACTTTAGAAACTGCCTGGGTAATTGCCTGCATATTCATATTTCTCTACCTATGGTTTAGCAAGTGGTGAGAAATCTTTCTTTTTAAGTCCCTGTATAATTAAATCTCTCAACGCTCTCGCTTCGTTTGCGGGGCATAATGGATCATTAACTATACCGGATCTTGAAAATTCAAAAATTGTTTTTCTGTTATATGTATTATTATCAGGAACCTTATTCCAGACCAGTGTACATAGTTTTGCAAGATCTTGAAAATATTTTTCGTCGTCGTTTTCTGAAAATAAACCAAGAATGTGGTTGTCCATATAAGTGCGATAATCATTGTGCGCCAGCATTTTGTTTCGGACGGGTTTGATTTTCTCAATAAAAGATTCCATTCTAGAAATAAGTTCCTTAAGTTGCGTTTGCTCTTTTGGAGACCACAAATCTTGCTTAAGGATATAATCAATAGACAGGTTTCTATTACCTCTTTTATCTTTAGCGGGATCGTGAAGTTTAATAAAAAATCAAAGGGGGCGAATTGCTTCTGGTCGTCACAAACATCCCGGCGCCCAAAAATGCGCTCTGCTTCTATCGCAAGAGATGGAGGATCGAATGCCTCTTCGCCGATACCAAAACCCGTGGCTTTAATATCGACGATACCCACATCATCGATTACGACAAACTTGCACCTCTGCTCGCGATTGTTGTATTTGCCATGACCTGGGCATATTGATGCGCAAGTCAGGCGATTGGCCGACAGGGAATCCGAAAAAATCCTACAAGCGGTGGGCAAAGTTATGGTTCCGGCCCGGGCTCAACATACCCTGATGGTGGTATCGTATGATCAGGAAAAAGCTTGAGGCTTGGCGACGAACGTGTCCAAAACGGGAGCTTTCAAACCTTGAAATGCAAGGTTTAATGTTGTGCACCATGATCCGTCACCGAACCTATAGGATAAGTGTATCCGGGGAAAGGCGAAATGCGTTCAAACCCCGAATTGTGCAACAAAGCCCCGGAGACTGGAACACGGCATTTCGGAATCGAACTTGAAGTAGCAATGCAGTTCTGGTTTGAGCGGGCTGCCGAAGATGACCAATTGACAAATTCCTGAAGTGAATGCTCGAAGTTCCTGCAGGCGCACATCCCTCAGACCGGCCTTCTTGCGGACGTTACGTCATATGCGGTTGAGCGTTATGCCGATACTGGACCTTGTACCCCTGCCTGCGGGAAACAACCAATGCGGGTTGCATGGAAGTGCGTTTAGGTCTTCGCGGGTCGCGCCTGACAGCCACCCCGTGCGCGGACCCGTCTTACTATCGCACAGGAAGAGATGCCCGTCGCGATTGTCCGCTCAGCGAAGGGTCCTGATCTCGCTCGACCAGCACCTTGTCAGCGCAAGAAGCCGGATGAGCGACACGACCACTGTGGGAGCCGCGCCGCTTAGCGCCCCACCCAGGCGGTCGATCTCGGCATCAGAGAGAAATCGGTCTCGGTTCTGCCGCCTGTATCTCTTGATCCCCTTGCATGGGTTGGACCTTTCCAGGCGCGGCCATCTGCTTCGGCCCCGGTCATGTCGGCGGGGTCGCCAATGATCTTCCATATGTACTGGCCGTCATGTTTGCTGTGTAGGAAGAACCGCTTCCGGCCACTGGGCAGCACTTTGACACCAAAGCCGGCGGTATCTCGGACATTCCGTGTACTCTTCTTCGGGCGCAGGTCGCGCACCCGTGCGTTGGTGAGTCGTGGTATGTTTCTGTTCCTCCATCCGATTGCGGCCCCGGATGAAACCGCGCAGGTTTTTGTACGAAACCCTGATATTCAGAGGAAAAAAACCTGCTTCAGAAACTGAGCACCGAAGGTTCGGTGCGGGGTGCGATCTTGGTCATGACGGATCATGGTACAGACCTAACACATGTGCATTGTCGTAACGTCCCGACGTTGTTCGGGTTTGAACCAATAAAATATTGGACAATCTCTTAATTCGATGAATATATTTGGGAGATGATGTAGTGAGTTATGTCTACTGCATATTTTCAACACATTTTTTGGGGGAATAAATGAAGAAAATTGGATTCATCTCTGCGTTCTTCTTGGCTTTTGTCGCGACATCGCCAGCAAAGTCAGCAGACTTAACCTTATGCTGGGCGGCTTGGGATCCGGCGAACGCGCTCGTTGAGTTGTCTAAGGACTTTGAAACAAAAAGCGGTCACTCGATGAGTTTCGAGTTTGTGCCGTGGCCAAATTTTGCAGACCGTATGCTCAATGAACTCAATTCGGGAGGTAAACTCTGTGACCTCATGATTGGCGACAGCCAATGGATTGGTGGCTCCGCAGAAGCAGGTCATTATGTGAAGCTTAATGACTTCTTCGATGCCGAAGGCATCACGATGAGTGATTTCATTCCAGCGACGGTCACCGGATATGCTGAATGGCCAAAGGGAACCCCGAATTACTGGGCACTGCCAGCCTTTGGTGATGTTGTCGGATGGACATACCGCAAGGACTGGTTCGAACGACCCGAGATCAAGTCAGAATTCAGGGACAAATATAATCGTGATCTGGATGTGCCACAAACACTCGCAGATCTTAAGGATATCGCCGAGTTTTTTCAAGGCCGAGACATTGATGGCAAAACCGTATACGGTGCCGCAATCTATACCGAGCGCGGTTCCGAGGGCATTACCATGGGCGTAACCAATGCGCTTTACAATTACGGCTTCGAATACGGGAATCCCAGTTCACCTTACGAGCTTGAAGGATTTGTCAACTCCGCGGGTGCTGTAGAAGGTCTTGAGTTCTATAAGACTCTGTACGATTGTTGCACGCCGCCCGGATCGTCCGACTGGTATATGTCTCAGACAATCGACGCATTCCGATCAGGACTCGTTGCCTTGCAAATGAACTTTGCCTTCATCTGGCCGGGCGTTCATGCGGACGAAAATGTTGGCGGTGATCGATCAGGTTATTTCCCGAATCCGAAAGGACCTTATGGGCATTTCGCGCAGCTTGGAGGACAAGGAATATCCGTCGTTTCCTATTCGGATGAACAGGATGCCGCTCTTGAGTATATTAAATGGTTTGCTCAACCCGATATCCAGAAGAAATGGTGGGAACTTGGAGGCTATTCCGCTCTGAAAGCTGTTGTCGAAGATCCCTCTTTCGCCACAAGTCAACCTTATGCACAAACGTTTCTTGATTCGATGGCCATTGTAAAGGATTTCTGGGCTGAACCCGCTTACGCTTCACTGCTTCTCGCGATGCAGGATCGGGTACATACCTACGTGATTGCCGGTCAAGGGACCGCTAAAGAGGCGCTTGATGGATTGGTTAAAGATTGGATCGAAGTCTTTGAAGATGAAGGTAAGCTCTAGAGCACGTCATCTGTAGGATCAGTTAAGATGAAGGGCCGGAGCAATCCTGGCCCTTTTTCGTTTCGAATGAGCACTATCACCGAACTGGATACGACCAAATCGAGGAATAATGACATTGATCGTTCCTATACAGTATGAGCAACGTCGAAATTTTAGATGGCAAAATGCTTTATTACGTGTTTATCGTTCAACATTGACTGCACATAACAGGCTCAATCCATGCCGCATGATGTGCGGCAATCGGTGTCTGAGACTTGAAATTGCGACCTAAGTTGATAGACACGTCGTGTAAATTCATGTATTGAATGTTGTGCGTACCCGAATCTATAAGCAAGAATGAGTAGCTCACCAGTGGACAGCGTAACCAAGGTGATGCCACAGAGATTCAATCGAAGACTTCGTGGGTTATCTGATCGGGCAATTGCATGGATCTTCATCGCGCCAACCATTCTTCTCCTGCTCGCAATTAACATTTTCCCGCTGATCTGGACGATCCGGCTCAGTTTCACGAATTATCGATCAAATCGTCCAAACGCGGATATCGAATTCATCGGACTGCGCAACTATGAGCGTATCTTAACCGACAGCGATATCTGGCAGACGATGCAGGCGACAGCACATTTTTTGTGCTGGACGCTGATGTTGCAGGTCGTTATCGGTTTCGCGTTGGCCTGGCTGATCAACAGCAGGTTCAGAGGCAGTAATTTCTGGACCACCATCATCGTTTTGCCGATGATGTTGTCACCCGCCGTAGTCGGGAATTTCTGGACGTTTCTCTATCAACCGCAAATTGGTTTATTTAATTACATCATTGCGTTTCTAACGGGCACGGATCCAAGCAGTTTTACGATGATCGGTGACGTCGATCTCGCTCCGTGGGCCATTATTATTGTTGACACATGGATGTGGACACCTTTCGTCATGTTGATTTGTCTGGCAGGGTTGCGGGCAATCCCTGACTATATCTATGAGGCGGCCGAATGTGATCGTGCCTCAAAATGGCGACAATTCTGGACGATTACCATACCAATGGTTCTTCCTTTTCTGATGCTGGCGGTTTTGTTCCGTGGGATTGAAAACTTCAAAATGTTTGATCTCGTTGTCTTGCTAACAGGAGGAGGGCCTGGCTCAACAACCGAACTCACATCCATTAATCTCAAGCGAGAAGCGTTCGAGAAATGGCGGACAGGTTACGCATCCGCCTACGCTGTAATACTTTTTGTGACAATTTTTGGCTTGGCGTCGATCTATGTTAAAGCTCTGAATCAGGTAAAGGACCGATGAGCATGTCGTCGATCACCGAACCAAGGCAAACATGGAAGTTGGCAGCCGGGCTCCTTGTCGTATTTTATGCGTTGGTGACGTTACTTCCGTTGCTGTGGATTATTTCAACTGGCTTTAAGACTCCGTCAGATTCGATTGCCTATCCGCCAAAAATTCTATTCGAGCCAACATTTGAGGGATATGTCAATTTATTTACGACACAAACGCGACAGAGCGAAGAGTTTCTTGCCAATAACCCGCCGACAAATTGGTACGAACAGCTCGTTCATGATAAGGGAATGGTTATTGCTGGACCCTCCCGTTACGGCGAACGCTTCTTCAATTCTCTCATTATTGGATTTGGTTCGACTTTTCTGTCTGTGTTCCTGGGAACACTGGCCGCGTATGCCTTCTCGCGTTACCGCGTTCCGTTGAAGGACGACTTGCTGTTCTTTATTCTCTCGACTCGGATGATGCCACCAATCGCTGTCGCTATTCCAATTTTTTTGATGTTTCGATCACTTGGTCTGTCGGATACCCACGCTGGAATGATCCTTCTTTATACCGCCGTTAATCTGTCCCTGGCGGTTTGGCTCCTAAAGGGATTTATCGATGAGATTCCCCTCGAATATGAAGAGGCCGCACTCATTGACGGGTATACACGTTTTCAAGCGTTCCGTAAGGTTGTTCTGCCGCAGGCCACCACAGGAATCGCTTCTACCGCAATATTCTGCTTGATTTTTTCGTGGAATGAATATGCGTTTGCCGTCTTGTTGACATCGGGATCCGCACAGACAGCGCCTCCCTTTATTCCGACAATAATCGGTGTTGGAGGTCAGGACTGGCCTGCCGTAGCGGCAGGCGCTACATTGTTCCTCGTTCCGGTTATGGTATTCACAATTTTGCTGAGAAAGCACTTGTTGCGCGGAATTACTTTTGGGGCTGTTCGTAAATGAGCCGATTCCTGAGCAACTTGATTAAACTTCGACGCAATCCATGGGAGATTGTCGCATCTGCCATTATTGCAACGGGCGTGTTGATGCTGATGCAACCTTATTTTTTTTGGGCGTATACTTATTCATTTCTGATAACGTTGGTTGGTACGGTCATGTTCATTATTGTCAGTCACTTTCGCGATTAAGCCACGATGATATTGATATCATGTATGTGAGCGACCATCATGAATTAGCTGTAGGCAAGGCCGCTGTATTTAAGATCCACGGATGGTTTCTTTCTTTTGTCCATCGATTGGGAAACGTGCTGTTCATCATGGCACCAGCTCATGACGCACAACAGCAAAGCCATATGTACTTTCATGTCATACACTTCCTCAAGAACGCCGCTGTAAGCATGATAAATCTTTCATATCAGGTAAAGACGTGTCGTTTATCTGTTTTGAATACGATTTATGGGACATGCGCGCTTCAGCGGACATAGGCGACTGCGGATCGATGGCCGAGATTGTTGTTCGTAACCTTCGCAAAGAATTTGGCGCGTTTACGGCTGTTCAATCATCAGATTTTGTCGTGGCCGACAAGGAGTTCTTTATGCTGCTCGGGCCATCCGGATGTGGCAAGACAACGACGCTGCGCATGATTGCCGGCCTGGAATTGCCAACATCGGGTCAGATCCTGATTGATGGCGAAGAGGTGGGACAAAAACCTGCGAGTCAACGTGACATTGCGTTCGTATTTCAGATGTTTGCGCTCTACCCACATTTGAATGTCCGTAAGAATATCAGTTATCCGCTGATCAGTCAGGGCATGCATCGCTCTGAAATCCAGGAAAAGGTCTTGGAGGCCGCCAAGCTGTTGGGCATTGAGGACATCCTGAATCGACCTGTTAGTGGATTATCGGGAGGTGATCGACAACGTGTTGCCCTTGGTCGGGCAATTGTCCGAAATCCGAAGTGCTTCTTGATGGATGAGCCGCTTGGGGCATTAGACGCAGAATTTAGAGAGCGTATGGCCGGTGAGTTACGTTCCATGCATGATCAGATGGGTGCAACAACGGTTTATGTGACCCATGATCAACGTGAAGCGATGCAGATGGGAGACCGCATCGTGGTCATGAATCACGGTGTGATTGAACAAATCGGAACACCACAAGATATATACGACTATCCGGCAACAATGTTTGTTGCTGAGTTCATCGGGTCACCTCCTATGAATTTCCTCTTCTTTGAAGACACTTTGGCACCTGAGGCGGACACGATCACGTTGAACGGGCAGTCAATTTCAATCCGGCCGGTAAGCACCGCGGGCCGAGGATCGTTCGCCTTCGGTGTGCGGCCTGAACATATCAGTTTTGATGATATGTCACCGTATCGTGGTCGTATTGACGCAACAGAATATCTGGGCACCACACAGATTGTAACAATGACTACACCGAATGGCTCGTTGAAGGCTCGGCTGGCTGCAGACATCAAGATCATTGTCGGTGATTCGGTCGGACTGGCATTTCGGAAGGAGTTGGTCACAATTTTTGACTGTGAGTCAGGTGTTGCAGTAACGTCATCACCGGATCAAGACCGGCAGAGAAATGGCTGAAGTCCAGCTGCAGAATGTCTGCAAGTCCTTCGGATCGATAACGGCTGTTGATCAGATGTCACTCACGATAGACCAGGGCGACTTCGTGGTCTTGCTGGGACCGACGGGAGCGGGAAAGACGACAACTCTGAGACTTATTTCCGGGCTGGAACGTCCGGATCAGGGACGGGTGCTTATTGATGGTCGTGACGTCACGTCTGAAATTCCTGCAAGGCGCGATGTTGCGATGGTGTTCCAACAGTATTCGCTTTACCCTCACATGACTGTTCGCGAAAACTTGGCATTTCCACTCCGTTCGCCATTGTTTTCCTTTTCAGATGAAGTGATCCAAGACCGGATTCAGAATATTGCGGAAATTCTGCAAATTTCCCATAAACTCGATAATCGCACGACGGCTTTGTCGGGTGGCGAGATGCAGAGGGTGTCCATTGGTCGCGCATTGGTCCGCAATCCCGCGATTTATCTTATGGATGAACCACTCAGTTCACTGGATGCCAAACTACGTGCAGATCTGCGCATTGAACTCAAGCGTATTCAAGTCGAGCTCAACGCCACTCTTCTGTACGTCACGCATGATCAGATTGAGGCGATGACCATGGCCAGCAAAGTTGGCGTGTTGGAATCGGGTAAGCTTGTTCAGGTCGGATCGCCACGTGCAATTTATGAAGATCCTGTCAGCCTATATGTGAGTGGCCGTCTTGGACTGCCAAGGATCAACACCGTTCCAGCCTATCTCTTTCCGAATTCGCCAGCTGGAGCCACCACAATTGGATTGCGACCCGAACATATCGAACAAGGGCAAGGTGAACCGGCTCGTGTAATCCGGCTCGAGCATCTTGGTGATCAGACCCAGCTGTATCTTGACTTCAAGGATCACACGATCATAACTTTGACTGATATTCGTTCGACGTTGCGGCCGGATGACACCGTTTATATCCAGCCACGAAACCCGCTCTATTTTGACGTCACCGGCCATCGTGTCCGATAAGGATTTGAATCATGAAACAATTCATCAATGATCGCGATTCAGTTGTCTCCCAGGCCATTGACGGCCTGATATGGGCATCTGTGGGGCATCAGGCCCGACTTGATGGATATCCGCACATCAAGGTGGTTGTCCGTACCGATTGGGACAAGTCCCGGGTGGCTCTTATATCAGGAGGTGGTTCCGGTCACGAACCCAGTCATGCCGGATTTGTTGGAGAGGGTATGCTGACCGCCGCAATATGCGGCGATGTATTTGCTTCGCCTTCCGTTGATGCTGTTCTGGCAGGCATTGTTGCTGTCACGGGAGAGGCCGGCTGTTTGCTGATTGTAAAGAACTATACGGGCGACCGTCTCAATTTCGGCCTTGCAGCCGAGCGGGCGCGGGCGCTGGGATACAAAGTACAGATGATCGTGGTTGGCGACGATGTCGCATTACCAGATCTTCCTCAACCGCGTGGCGTTGCCGGAACGTTGTTTATCCATAAGATCATCGGAGCAATGGCCGCAAACGAGACGAACTTAGACGCAGTGACGTCGGCCGCTGAGCAGATTGCAAGAAGAGTGTCATCTCTCGGAATGTCGCTTGATACCTGTTCGGTTCCCGGGACGCCAAAGGAAGATCGCATCAAATCCGGGATGGCGGAACTTGGTTTAGGGATTCATGGAGAGCCGGGGATTGAACAGGTCCCGTTTTCAACAGCTGAAGATGCAATGGCGCGCGTGGTCGAGCGTCTGGCACAACATGTTCCCGCAGGACAGCTTGTCGCTCTTCTGAACAATCTTGGAGGGTGCACTCCCCTTGAAATGGGCATTCTTGCAGACGCTCTTCGACAATCGCAACTTGGCGATCGAATTCAAGGCATGATCGGTCCTGCACCGATCATGACCTCTCTTGACATGAGGGGGTTTTCCCTGTCGTTGTTCTCGCCAACCGATGACGACATTGCCGCCTTGAAGGCTCCCGTCGCGCCGGTAGCGTGGCCTGGTTATCATTCGACAGGACTACTTTCTATTACGCCCATGCCGACGATACCGAGTGATCCGGCGCCAAAGGCATCACATGATCCGACGGTTCATCACATCATCAATGTCTGCTGTAACATTCTGCTCGACTCCGAGGCAGATTTAAATACCCTCGACGCAAAATCGGGTGATGGTGACACGGGAAGCACACTGGCCACGGCTGCAAAGTCACTCTTGCAAAAGCGTTCCACGATGCCGTTGTCGGATCCAGCGACACTGTTCTGTTCGATTAGTCGGGAGATTAGTATCGCAATGGGCGGCTCGTCCGGTGTTTTGATGGCAATTTTCTTTGCGGCCGCCAGCGAGTCGTGTTCCAGTGGTCAAACGTTACGGTCATCGCTCATAGCGGGCCTTAAGCGAATGCAGGAAGTTGGTGGTGCGCGACGTGGGGACCGCACGATGATTGATGCTTTGGAACCTGCACTCGACGCTTTTGACGGTGGATTGAAACATGCTGCTGAAGCCGCCCGATCTGGAGCCGATTCGACAGCGTCCATCACCCGCGCAAGGGCGGGCCGTGCAAGTTATGTATCAGAGGATAATTTAGTCGGTCACAATGATCCGGGAGCTGAAGCCGTTGCACGGATTTTTGAGGGACTCGCAGCCACATAGCGAAAGTTGCGCGTTTCTCCTATAGCATATAAAGAATCCATGATGGCTATGACAATCGGTTGATGATACAGGTGCCGCGATTGCAGACGCCGGTTACATCGGTTCATTCCTTTATTAGTCAGGAGCCATAAGGAACCCAGATATTCTTGATCTCCGTTGCGGCTGACAAGAATTCTTCCGCGTCGGCCTGCATCCAATTTCGTGCGCGTCGAAGATTGACCCACGTACGTTTCAAGTTACCCGCCGACTCGCGTTCAATAATCTCCGATATATCGGACGAGGAAAAACTCCAGACAGCATCAACGTCGAGATGTCCCGCCAAGTGCGGCGCAAGCTCACGGTGCGATCCCGTTAGAATATTGACTACACCACCCGGAACATCCGATGTCTCTATAACCTGATAGAAGTCCGTTGCCGCCAATGGGAAAGGTTCCGATGCGACCAATACAATGGTGTTCCCCATTGCGATGGCGGATGCCATTACCGACACGAAACCCAGTAAAGGAACATCATCAGCGCAGAAAGCACCGATGACACCGACCGGCTCTCGCGTTGCCAAAGCCATTCCGCGCATTGGTATATCATGAATGTGCCCATCGAATTTGTCTGACCAGGCCGCGTAGGTAAACAACCGATCAATACTTGCTTGAACCTCGGATGCTCCCTGTCGTCTGCCGCTAAATGCGTTGAGTCTGTTCGCAAATTCATCGGCACGTGCAGACAGATTTTCGGCGATATAATAAAGTACTTGTGCGCGTGAGTGACCGTATGTTTGTGCCCAACTGCGTGCTGACTTTGCCGCCTCTACGGCATTCCGTATGTCTTTTCTGTTGGCAATGGGTACTTGCCCGAGCGAAACTCCCGTCGAATTGTAGATATTCCTGGAATAGCCTCCGTCTGGACGTACCTGCTTGCCATTAATATAGAGTTTTGCGGTACGGTCTACGGCTGCTGTCGGAGGCCGGCTTCCCTCAAACAATCTGATGGGCTGATATGGCTTCGTTCGCTGTCTGGGTTGTGTATAGGCTTCCAAGCCTTCCCAACCGCCTTCTCTTCCAAAACCACTTTCACGAACGCCGCCAAATCCCACGGCAGCATCAAGGAGATTTGTAGAATTGAGCCAGACAACGCCCGTTGCGAGTTTGCGGCCGATGTCAAACGCCAGGCTAAGATTTTCTGTCCAAATTGTGGCTGCCAATCCGTATCGGGTATTGTTCGCCAACTGTACCGCTTCATCGGGAGTTCGAAAGGTCGTGGAAACCAATACGGGCCCAAAGATCTCTTCCTGCATTAGGGAATCGGCGGGCTCGAGACCGGAAATGAGTGTCGGTATAAAATAGCATCCGGTTTCTGGGAACGGGATATCTGCCTGATATATATCTCCACTTTTGTTGGAATTGACGAGCTGCGTAATCGTCGCAAGTTGCACAGGATCGACAATCGCACCGACATCAATAGATTTATCGAGAGGACTGCCCATCCGCAACCGATCCATGCGCCTGCGAACTCTGCAAAGGAAGTCCTCCGCAATGTTTGTTTGAACAAGCAGCCGAGAACCGGCACAACATACCTCACCCTGATTTAACCAAATGGCATCGACGAGACCCTCAACAGCACTATCCAGATCAGCATCGTCGAAAACAATATACGGGGACTTTCCTCCTAATTCCAGCGTCAGAGACTTGCCAGTGCCGGCGGTCAGCGTCCGAATATGTTGCCCGACAGTGGTGGAGCCTGTGAAGGCGATCTTGTCGATGTTGGGATGCTTGACAAGTGTCTCGCCGGTCTGAGCGTCCCCGGTAATGATATTCACAACGCCGTCTGGAAGATTGGCTTGATGGCATATATCGGCAAAGAGAAGGGCGGTTAAGGACGTGTATTCTGTCGGCTTGAGAATAACGGTATTTCCCATTGCGAGTGCGGGTGCAATTTTCCAGGACAGCATCAAGAGCGGAAAATTCCACGGAATGATCTGGCCACAAACTCCCCTTGCGTCTCGGTGCGCTAAAGTATCGTCCATAAGCTGAGACATTCCGGCGTGGTAGTAGAAGTGCCGTTGCGCAAGTGGTACATCGATATCGCGACTCTCGCGTATCGGTTTGCCATTGTCGAGAGTTTCGAGCACTGCAAAGAGGCGTTCATTTTTCTGCAGCAGGCGTGCGATCGTATAAAGGTATCGAGCACGCGCTGCGCCGCCGATCTTTTGCCACTCTTCTTGTGCGTTTACAGCGGCTGATACGGCCGCGTTGACATCTTTCGTAACTCCATAAGATACCTGAGCCAGTAACTCTCCCGTCGCCGGATTACGACTTTCAAAATTTCTTGACGGTTGTGTAAACGTTCCGTCAATGAAGTGTCCAAATCGATTGTCGTTGCTCTCTAACCAAGCGAGCGCCATTGTGGCATCCTCGAGCGCGGGACCATAATCCATGGATGCGAAGTTATCTCTTACCGTCATGTTCGTTATCGGATCCGATGTGAACTCATAAATTGAAAACGAATGTACGAGGTTTCATGGTATTTTTCGTAAGAGCCATTTCGTTCAAGGCATCGGTCTCCACGTTTCCGATTATTGTCTTTCCGTCTCTCTGCTCTGCCGGTTAACTGATAGGATGACGGTTTTCGGAAGAATACCGGCCATACAGATGATGTTCGAGTTGACGTTCTATATCACCCAGTAGACTGGAAGCGCCAATTCGCAAGAGATCAGGCTGCATCCAACGTGTTCCGAGCTCCTCCTTCACCAGGGTTAAATAGGAAAGGGCATTCCTTGCCTTGGAAATTCCACCGGCCGCCTTGAAGCCAACCTTATATCCTGTTCGATCAAAGTAATCTCTTATACAGCGCAGCATGACAAGGCTGGCAGGGATTGTTGCGTTAACCGCTTCCTTACCGGTTGACGTCTTTATGAAATCGGCACCCGCCATCATTGCAACAAGCGATGCTCGGGCGATATTGCGTAACGTCCCCAGGTCACCTGTTGCAAGAATAACTTTGATATGGGCGTCGCCGCACGCGTGGCGAAATTCCTTGATTTCTTCATACAGACTGTCCCATCGGCTTTCCAGAACATGTCGTCGTGAAATTACAACATCAATTTCCGTTGCTCCGGCACTGACGCTATATTCGATTTCCTTTACGCGCACATCGAGAGCACTGAGACCTGCTGGAAATCCTGTCGATACTGCAGCGACCGAAATATCTGTGTTCTTTAGCGTGTCAATGACCGCTGCAATCATTTCGTGATAAACGCAGACAGCCGCCACAGACAAACGGGGGCTGTTGAGTGCCGCAAGAATGTGAGGATGAACAGGCTGTTTGGCTTTCACGCAGAGACGGCGAACACGGGACTCGGTGTCATCACCCGAGAGAGTCGTCAGATCAATACAGGAGATCGCCTTTAGATTCCAGGCCGCCTGCCAATCCTTCTTGACTGTCCGACGCGCTGGCAAAGTGGCGGCACGCCTTTCAATTGCGGATCTATTCGACTGGATTGATCGGACCCAAGGGATATCAAGAGCGACCCCGGGATTGCGCGTGGATGCGATCGTCTTGAGTTCCGTGATGGCTGCGTGTGACATTCAGACCTATCGACATTCTCGTTCCGGACATACTGTCGCCTTCAATGGCACCATATCTCGGCGACTTCAACCCAGATCCGGCCCGTTCCGCTCATTCCGGCTTTCCGCACATTGAAGAATGTGACGTTGACTCGACTCTTTACTGAAAGTTTGAACTAAAATGGGATGATCGATAGTGTGCGTGAGGGTTTGATGGGTATCCAGAAACATGGTGCAACACGGTCAAGAACCATAGGCAGAGTCACGAACAGGCCCCGTGCTCAAATGATTGATTATCCCGTGACGATGGTTTACCAGGTGTTCCGTCTGGTTTCGTTTAATCTCCGTGTTCTTTTGGACGTGCACTCTTGCGATCATTTTTTTGCAGCGAACCCGATCATTACGTGCGTTATGTACGGTCGGCCTTCAGCCGATGAAATTTAACACGTCACGGATCATTATCAGCTTCGAACGCATTGAGCCACTCCGTGGGCGCGCTCACAGCGTGCTTGGAATTTCACTTCTGACTGGTTCTCAACAACAAGGCGTGGTTTACAGACGGACCATTTTAACTGCCCCTGTACGTGGAATATCCGTAAGGCGATAACAAAAGCGGAACGTGGTAATGCGAATGCGGATCCGCTATTCCAAATCTGATGGGAATTTCGTCAAGAAATAACAGGGAATCCGAGGTAATCTCCTGTTTGCGAAAGTAATCGCCCGCATGGAAGATCAATTCATATCGCCCGACCCGAAATTCATCGTTCGACAACATTGGATTGTCTGTACGTCCATCTTGATTGGTGACCGATGACGCGCGTTCAAATCGATGATCCTCTTCAATCTGATATAAGTGGATACGCACACCATGTGCCGGCTTACCGAGAGACGTATCAAGTACATGTGTTGTCAAGAAACCCTGAACCATTTATTCTCACCTTTCGCCTGCAAAATCCCGTTCACGTTATCATCGCTGAAATGCAACTTTGGCGCAAAGACACTTCACCCGTTGCTGGTGTCGTGACCTCGCACAAAGAGAGGGTCACCATCCGTTTTGGGAGAGGACCTTATCCAGGCATGATGCCTAGTGGATCGTGGATGGGTGTGATGTGTTACGGTTGACATCTACCTAATCATATGGGGTGGTCCGTCACGAACACCCCATAAGTCGCTTGTCTTTTTGCTATGACCGGAACTCTCATGATCCCTCCCTGATTGACCATGCATAACAGGCAGTCGCACGACGGGCAACATGGCACGCAAGTGACCTGTTCCTCATGATCCTTTTGATCGTACTTTAAGCGGCAAGTCTGCAATGCGAATGATCATTTTTCCCGTTTTTGGAAGCCAGTTTGTGAAGATAGTTGACGGCACGTTGAGCGTGGGCAGCCGCCGAGAAGATGGCCCGTTTATCATTTCTGAAGATCTTGAGCCAACCTTGAATATATGCCGCATGATCTGCACTCGGTTGAGGTTTGAGTGACATATCGGCACAGAGAAACGCTGCTCCGAGCTCAGCGACAAGCTCTTCCCGTGCATACCCCTCATCATCTCCTTGAGATTTGCGAAAATCACGATTAAGCCGGCTATTGTGGGACGTCCAATGAATCACTTCGTGAGCGAGCGTCGCGTAATAGGCTTCCGGATAATGAAATAATTCAAACTCCGGTACATAGATTTGATCCTTTTTTGGTGAGTAGAACGCATCAAGGGTCCCGTGCTGAATATCGGCTCCAAGTGAGGAGAAGAAACGGTCGGCATGCTGAATCCGTGCCTTCGGAGAAAGATTGGCTGCTTTCGTTGCATAAAATCGCGTCGGCAAGTCTTCAATCTGATCAACATTGAAGACGGTATAATGCCTTAAGAACGGAACATGTTGCTCTTCCTCTTCACCCTTTTCATTGACCATGAAATTCTTGTAAGTATTTGCATAAACGATCGTACTACCCTGTTCACCTGTTCGAACATGTGCACCGTAGCCGATCGCTTGGCGGTACGTCATCCAGATGGGTGCCGAAAAGCCGCCACGTGAAGCGGCCATCCATAACATCAAAATATTCACCCCTTGATAACGTGTTCCATCATGTCGTTCTGGAAGCTCTATTAACCTCTTTCCCCCTCCAGCACTCCACGGTGTCAGCCAGGTTAATTCCCCTTTTTCGAGGTCAGCAATAATTTGATCCGTAACCCTTTGGTAGATTTCAGACTTCATCTCTTGTTCCTTTCCCAATCTCAGTACATAAGCGGTTTTACAATCAATTTTGAAAATCTCATTTGAAATAGTTTTTTTATACATCTATTTTTTATACTAATTTTCCGTGCTGTCTAGCCCCTTCCTGAAAAATTGGATTTTCCGCCAGTTTGAGCATAGGTTTTTGGAAATTTGTCACGAATCACCTGATTTAAATGATTGTTTTGAAGTCACGAGAGCCTGTCAAACTTTGCATAGACGTTACAGTTCGTATGTCTTGATCGGATTGTATTGATCAGAAAAGCTCTAAGCGGCGGTGTTTGAGGGAGGGTTCGCGAATCAGGAAAGCTTCGACCATCGGTTGTTATTCGTATGTTACGATTACGGACAGAGGCCTGTTCGACAAGGACTCCGTCGTAAAAGAATTTAATCGGTACACGACCAGGCAGACGGAGGGATGGCTTGTCCCGAAATTTGGGAATTTGCTCTTCCTGTCCGAAACGATCTGATTATAGTCAAGTTCCAGCAACTGGCAAAACTTGCGCACGGTCATTGCTTCGTTAATGCTGGTCCTCTTCTTGAATCCTTATATTTCTTGCTATCCTGGCTTAACGAACAGAAATGAGCCTAAACGATATCTTGGAGATGTTGGACGTTCTGGGTTATAAACCGGTGCAGGGCGTTATGTTTTGTGGATGACTTTTTGGTATTAAACGCGTCACCATCCTTGCGTCCTGTAATTCTTGACGTTCTGCTTGTCAGTAACCCTTAAGTCTTCCTGCATGATCTCCTGCTGTAGAAATAGATCATTACTCCGCGTAACTCTGTCCTTGATAATTCGCTCAAGTTCAGTGCTGGAAGATATTGCGGCAGCTTGTATCCCGCTAATCAATTGTCCAAGCTGTGGATTGCCCGGTAATAGAGCATATCCGCCCGCGTCCGCTCGTCCTTTGGTGTCTTTTGTCAGCGTTATGCGTCTCACCCATTCAGATCACATCCAAGAAAATTGCGCCCGCTATTCTGGCAAGCGTCCAGCACGGAAAAACTGCCAGCCGCTGGATCAATTACGAGATCACCTAGATTGGATACAGCCGCAATCAACGCGCCCTGCAACATGACGGGTTTCTTGTGTGTATGCTCGCCTCGCTTGACCTCTTCATACCATACATCCGGGATATCGTGAATTTGCCAAATGCCCTTTGCCCTGCGGGGCCGCTTCTGCAAGACAACCAAATGTTCGGATATTCTACGGGTTCGGTATCCCATGCCAATTCTGCCCTTGTGCCACGTAAGCATATCCACAATGTCAAATTTTGTTCCTTCGAACCAGTTCGAGAAACCAGTGCAGAGGTGAAATTTGTCCATCCAGAGGAATAGGTGACCGCTTGGAATTAGGCATTTGGACATTTCCGATATGAATGCCTTAATGGTGTTTTCAGGCATTTGCTCAAGACTGTATCTTGCCTTACCTCGGTTAACGCCTTCGTTACCATAACCAAGTTTATCAAGGACGCCGCGATACTGTGGATCAAAGAATGCTACCGGGATACTGTCTGCTTCAAGTCTTGACAGAAAATCCAATCCGTCCATTTTCAGACGTATGTTATAGTTCATGCCGTCAGGAGCATCCAATTTGGGTGCAATCAAATGACGATCATTTGAAAATACACTAACCAACATTTTATCGGTATCGGCATTGATCTTGAATTTAAGCGCTGATTTCGCCATTGATTTACATTTTATCGTATCGCTACGTACAAACTACAATGTCCCGTGATACGTGGAGCAAGCACGGTGGATATTGGGGCAAAATGCGCTGGTGGTGAGCCAGATAGCGTATCAGCTGCCAAGCGCCAGCCCGAGGGTAATTCCGGTGGCCACTGCGCCGAACACCAGAGCAAACATCCAGATCTTCTGGTTGGCCATATCGGCCCGCAGGCACTCTAACGCGCCTTCATATTTAGCTTGCATCGTTTCCATCCGTTCTTCCAGGCGCGCCCTGCGCTCTGGCAGTTCACAATTCGATATATCGGAGTTCATGATCCTCAAGGTAGTCATCTATCGGACCGTGTCAAGAGTGGGCTAATCCAGTCGGGTGGTCCCCCCTATTTCTTTTAACACAGAAGACTTAAGAACAGATGTAATCGAGCGAACACACTATAACGATGTCCCCCGTGATTGTTTTGTATACTGTTTGGAACAAAATGTAGAGCCAGCGCTCAAGGCCGCGTCGGCGGGCCGATTCGGACCGAGCCGTTCTCTTGACCTATTCTTTTCCATCTATCAATTCAGTGAATTCAGCGGTTCTATTACGGCTGACATTTTTGGAAAATTTCAAGGGGAAACATGACCGAAGGTTGCATGACCCCCAATAACACGTCATAGTCAGGACAAGTGATACAGTGTATGATGAGATAAATCGACAACAGGGAACGGCGGATATGAACCGTTATCCAAGAGATATGATTGGTTACGGAGGTCATCCGCCGGATGCAAATTGGCCCAATAATGCTAAGATTGCGGTTCAGTTTGTGCTGAATTTTGAGGAGGGTGGCGAAAACAATATCATACACGACGATCCCGCATCGGAGGCCTTCCTGTCCGAGATCGTGGGCGCCGAGCCGTGGCAAGGTCAAAGACATTGGAATATGGAATCGGTGTATGAGTATGGCGCACGGGCCGGGTTCTGGCGTCTTCATCGATTATTTGTCGATGCCCGAGTGCCTGTCACTGTCTACGGAGTGGCAACCGCGCTTGCACGGTGCCCGGAGCAAGTTGAAGCAATGCGGTCCGCTGATTGGGAAATCGCAAGTCACGGTCTGAAATGGATTGAACACAAGGATATGCCGGAGGCGCAAGAGAAAGCGGCCATCCATGATGCCATTCGATTGCATACGGACGTTGTTGGGCAGAAACCCGAAGGCTGGTATACAGGGCGCTGCTCCATGCAGACTGTCCGACTTGCCGCCGAAACGGGCCGATTTGCCTACATCTCGGATGCCTACAATGATGATTTACCCTATTGGATAAGGATTGCGGACCGGGACCAGCTGATTATCCCCTATACCCTTGATGCAAATGATATGCGCTTTGCGACACCACAAGGATTTAACTCGGGTGATCAGTTCTTTATCTATCTCAAAGACAGCTTTGATGTACTCCATGCGGAAGGAAGGGCGGGAGCGTCAAAAATGATGTCTGTTGGACTGCATTGCCGGCTGATCGGACGGCCAGGTCGCATCCGATCTCTACAGAAATTTATCGAATATATTTCGACGTTTGATGACGTATGGTGCCCCTGTCGCATCGAAATCGCGCGACATTGGCAAAAATTCCATCCGGTACAACCCAGGCCAAGACCTCACGAGATGGGAAAGAGAGAGTTTGTTGAACGTTTTGGAGGCGTATTTGAACACTCGCCATGGATAGCGGAACGTGGGTTTGAACAAGAGTTGGGAGCGGCGCATGCGACCGCGGCGGGTTTGCACAACGCACTTGTGCGCGTGTTTCGTTCAGCCTCAAAGGACGAACGCCTCGGGGTTCTCAGACTTCACCCAGATCTTGCGGGAAAACTTGCACGCGCGAAGCGCTTGACGGAAACCAGCGCCGCCGAGCAAGCAAGTGCTGGATTGGACGCTCTGACCGATGACGAACGCGCGCAGTTTGTTGCCTTGAACGTCGCTTACATGTCCAAACATGCGTTTCCATTCATTATTGCTGTGCGTGATTATGATAAGGCGGAAATATTGACGGCCTTCAAGCAGCGCATAGACAATACTACAGAGCGGGAGTTTGATGAGGCATGCCATCAGGTGGAACGCATTGCAAGGCTGCGACTGGAGGAGTTGCTATGAGTTACGCATTCCCGGAGGGCGGCTTACCGGGGCAAAGTGAGTTCCCGAACTCCAGTGCTGTGTTTACGACCGCATATGCCTGTTTACCGGCGGTTACGCATCGTGACATTGTCACCAGTTTTCTCCCGGGCTGGATAAAGACCCGTGCCTGGATTTTTGCGCGGCCCTTGAGTGGATTTGCTGAAACATTCTCACAATACGCCGTCGAGGTGGCTCCCGGCGGCGGAAGCGACGCCCCGGAACCGGACGGTCAGGTCCAAACGATCCTATTTGTTTCCAATGGGACCGGTGAATTAATGATCAACGGCGAGACAGAGGTCATCGTCGCCGGCCATTACGCATACATTCCTGCCGGTCAAAGTTGGCGGCTTAGAAATAGAGGCGAATGTGCGTTACAAATTCATTGGATTCGAAAGAAGTGGGAACCGGCTCCGGGTCTTGAGAAACCGGACGCGTTTGTAACTCATGAAAAAGATCACACAGCACAACCGATGCCCGACAGTGATGGGGTCTGGGCCACGACGCGCTTTGTTGATCCTGAAGACTTGCGTCACGATTGCCATGTAAACATCGTGACCTTTCAGCCTGGCGGACGGATTCCGTTTGCCGAAACCCATGTCATGGAACACGGGATTTATGTATTGCAAGGTACCGCAGACTATTTATTAAACACAGACTGGATCACGGTGGGGCCCGGCGATTTTATATGGTTGCGTGCGTTCTGTCCCCAGGCGTGTGTTGCAACCGGCTCTGAGCCTTTTCGATATCTTCTTTATAAAGACGTCAATCGTCATCCTAAACTGTGATAAAAGATCGTGACATCGTTTGCAGACCCTTGTCTGCTTCCGACTTTGCACCTTTTGGTGACGTGATTGGCCTCAGGACAATCCCCGACAAAATTATTAATTCTGGTCAGTGTGAGCGTCATCACGATCTCGCCAATCTCGATTTCGGAGATGATGGGCAGGCGGGCATCAGCATTTTCAACGCGCGACCAAGATCACTTCCCTATCAATGTGATTTACTTGAATGTCATCCGGATGGGACTCAAGCCTTTATCTCAATGACCTGGACATCGTTCCTTGTGATCGCGGCCGAAACACCAACGGCACGACCAATGGCTTTTTTGACCAATCCCGGTCAGGGAATTAATTTTCATCGTGGTATCTGGCATGGTGTGCTTACACCGTTGACCCGTCCCGGGCTTTTTTTGGTGATTGATCGAATTGGCGACACTGCAAACCTTGAAGAACGAAGATTAGACAGACCATGGCGTATTGTTGCCAAGTCATAAGATTTCATGGTGTGCAGGGGTAACGGACACGACATCAATCGACGGAAAAGCGGTCGGAACATTCGCCGTTCCGTTTGTTCTGTACGTTGAGCCAAGTTTTGCCCTCCGATGGGCTGCCATCACGCCATTCAGAATCGGAATGAGGCGGGCTATTCAAGATAATGGGAACCGGTAAACACGCTTGCGAGTCGACGATATTGTGTACGGAACCGAATACGCGCTATTTTGGGAACAATCTCTGTAGGGACGTCTCATGCCATCGGAATTGACATTCGAAATGATCGTGGTTCTTGCAATTTTGTCCACCACAATCCTCTTGTTTGTCACCGAGATATTCCGAATTGATTTTACGGCGATCCTCGTCATGATCCTGCTGGGTTTGTTGTCTTACATACCGGCCCTCGAGAATTTGGCCGACGATCAGCATTTATTTGATGGGTTCGCATCAAATGCGGTCATTTCCATCATCGCGGTCATGATTATTGGCGCCGGGCTCGACCGTGCGGGACTGATGAGCAAGATGGCGGGGGCCATCCTGAAATATGGTGGAACATCTGAAGTACGGCTCATCCCGATTATTTCCGGAACGGTTGGTGTCATCTCCAGCTTCATGCAAAACGTTGGCTCGGCCGCTTTATTTTTACCCGTGGTTAGTCGAATTTCCTTGCGAACCGGGCTGCCATTAAGCCGACTTCTTATGCCGATGGGCTTTTGTGCCATTCTGGGCGGCACCATTACAATGGTCGGATCGTCGCCCTTAATTCTGCTTAATGATCTTATTCTGAGTCTCAACAAGACGTTGCCGAGCGACCGTCAGATAGAGACATTTTCGCTCTTTTCCGTAACACCGATCGGCCTCTCCCTTTTGCTGACTGGAATAATTTACTTTGTCCTGTTTGGTCGTTGGGTCCTGCCAAATCGTGGTCACAAAGAGGAGGGAAGTCGTGCAAAATCGGTCGGTGATTATCTCAAGAAGATCTACGGACTGAAGTCGGACCTGGTTGAAGTTATCGTGCCCGAAGGATCTATTCTACGTGGCGAGACCTTCGCCGATATCATGGTCGCCCATAATCTCTATATTGTTGGATCGTATCATCACGGCCAACGGTGGTTTACACCTGTTCTTGCCACGAAGATTGAAGATCCCTGCCGGCTTGCAATTTTAGGTCGGCGTAAGGTGATCGAGGCCATCGCGGATGATTACGGACTGGAGGTGTTGCCAAGGCTTGATATTTTTGCCGAAGCTTATGCTCCAACCGTTGCCGGTGTGGCCGAGATTGTGATTCCACCGGACTCAGATCTTATTGGTAAGTCGGCACGAGATGTCACGATGCGCAAGACGTACGGGATTGGTCTCTTGGCAATTCACCGCGGGGGTGAGACCCTGAGCTTGGTTGAAACGGCCGAGCATAAGGCGTCGAACATAAGTCGTGAACCCTTTCGTGCAGGAGATACGCTCGTAGCCTTTACGGTGTGGGACCGTCTTGCCCGCCTTACAAAGGATCGCGATTTTGTCGTTGTAACGACTGATTTCCCGATGGAAGATCTACGACCCAACAAAGTTCACTGGGCCCTTCTTTTCTTCTTTGTCTCACTCGCATTGATCCTTTTTTCCGATTTGCGGCTATCGCTTGCCTTACTTGTCGGGGCCGGCGGGATGATTGCAAGTCGTGTGCTGCGTATTGATGAAGCCTACGAGGCTGTAAATTGGCCGACGGTGTTTCTCCTGGCCAGTCTAATCCCGCTCGGGCAAGCGGTTCAAAACACGGGAACAGCCGCATGGATTGCGAAACAGGTGCTTAACTTACTTGGAGACTGGCCGGTCTGGGCGCTGCAAGCCGGGATCGCGACCTTAGGGACCTTGTTTACGTTGGTCATGTCAAATGTCGGTGCGACCGTCATTTTGGTTCCCCTTGCTGTTTCTATTGCATTGGCCGCCGGCGGCGACCCCGCTGTATTTGCTTTGACGGTTGCCATAGCAACGTCGAATTCATTCTTGATACCAACCCATCAGGTGAACGCCCTTATCATGGGTCCTGCGGGATACAAGGTCACGGATTTCATACGAAGTGGTGGCATCATGACCGTGCTCTTCTTGATCGTATCCTTGACCGTAACAAACTGGGTTTACTGACGCGATTTCGAGATGCAATAGTGTCGAACCAGTAGAAACAACCTGCGGGATTTAACACGAAATGGATCGATTCGGATCCGAAGGACGGTCGTACATAGGATCACATATGTGAGTGCCGTGTGGAGAACTCGGTCATAATCAACTTCGTCGTCAGAAATGTCTAATAGTCAACGCCACGTTTGGCCTTGATACCCGACGCAAAGGGATGTTTCACCTCGGTCATCTCTGTAACCAAGTCGGCCATTTGGCAGAGTTCGGCTTTGGCGTCTCTTCCCGTCAAGATCACGGACGTACGATCGGAGCGCTGCTTCAATGCGTCCATCACGTTTTGCACATCCAAATAGTCATAACGAAGTGCAATATTGATTTCATCGAGAACCAATACGTCCAGTTTCCCGTCTTTCATAAGGTTACATGCAATGGCAAATGCCGCTTCGGCCGCCTGAATATCCCGCGCACGATCTTGCGTATCCCATGTAAATCCTTCTCCCATTGTATGCCAAACAACGTCCCCCACACGATCAAAAAATTGACGCTCTCCCGTAATCCAGCTTCCTTTGATAAACTGGACGACACCAACCTTTTGGCGCCAGCCCAAGGCACGGGCAATGACCCCAAAAGCAGACGAAGATTTTCCTTTACCATTGCCGGTATGAATTAAGATCAACCCCCGTTCAATGTCCCGTGCCGCGGCCATTTTGGCGCGTTGCTTGTCTTGCAACTTCTGCATATCTCGCTTGTGTGAATCGGTCATCAATACCTCCTGAGTTTCTTGTTGCTGCACACCGACTCTCTGGGCTTCGCCAACATGTTACCGCGAATCCCCGGAGTCGTGAGGCACCATTGAGGATATCCGCTGAAGTTGATGTTCTCTCCAGAGGACGACAGCCCCGCCGACCATGACCAATGTTGCGCCACTAATCATCATCATTGTCGGATATTCGGCGAACCAGACATATCCGATAAGGACGGCAAAAATTATTGAAGAGTAGTCATATGGCGCGAGCATAGAGGCTCCCGCAAAGCGATAGGACGACGTAATCAGAATTTGTGCGACTCCACCAATAAAACCCGCACCGATGAGTAAACCTGCCGTTTGTAAATTCGGAATGACCCACCCGAACGGAGACGTCAAGAGCGAGAGAAATGATGCGATAATGCAAAAGTAAAAGACAATCGCCGCAGTGTGCTCCGACGCGACCATACGTCGTACATGAATGTGCACGAGTGAGCGCATGAAGGTTGCGAGCAGAACCGCGAGTGCACCCAACGTGGCGCCGTCTGCCAAAGCACCAATGCCGTTGAGACGTGGCCACAACATGATCAATACTCCCACCAAGCCGATGAAGACCGCGGTTATCCGGACAACGCGAATACGCTCTCCCAGGAGAATCGCTGCAAGCAAAACCGTAAATATTGGAGCGGTAAATCCAATCGCCGTCACTTCCGGTAGTGGCAATAAGCCCAGTCCGGTAAAGGTCAGACCCATAGCCGTCGTTCCCAGGACACCGCGCAACACATGGTTACTCATTTTGCTTGGACGCAAACCATAAGGCAATTCGTGTCGAACAGCGAGCCAAATGAGAATAATTGGAATGGCAAAGAAAGCGCGAAAGAACACGGCTTGACCCGGTGGCACTGTATCTGCGGTGTATTTTATAATGCTGGACATAATGACAAAGAGAAACACCGCGATAAGCTTGAGTCCAACAGCGAGTCCCGGTTGATGCGAAGTGAAATTATGCGCCATGTGCGATGTTTTGTGCCTTCCGGTCGGCAAAGACAAGTGTTAAGCGAGCGAGATCTCGAGGAACTTCAGGATATGAGTCGCAACGGTATCGGCCTCTTCCTCATGTGCGAGATGACCAAGATTTTTAAGACTCCAAAAGGTTGCCTGTGGGATTTGCCGTGCGGCGGCGCGCGCGACGGAAGGCGAAACCGTCTTGTCATTCTCTGCGGCGAGCAACAGTGTCGGCGCCGTAAATTCCGGCCACCGACTTTGCAAGCCATCGACCGGCCATTGCGACATCATCAGCAGCGTTCCGTTTACGTGATCACGGTTCGACATTAGTCGGCGATAATACTCAAGTCCTTCGGAATCGATTCGCGAACCCGTTCCGTCAATTAAGGTTTTCACGCGCCTTGGATTATTACTTGTACGGGAAAAGAAGTACGGAACACCCGGCGTCAATGATAAGGCCTTTGCGATTACAGGATACAGAATTCCTGCCAAACCTCGAAAATTATCAAGTGCCGGATTTATTCCAATGACGATCGGTAGAGACTTGATGTTCTGCGAGAGTTGCAAGGCCAGAACGGCCCCGGCCGAATGACCAATGATGGCGGTGATATCCCATCTCTCATGTTTGATTAATGTTGCGCAATCTGCCGACATGGCATCGAGTCCGCACCGATGCCGGGCACCCAATTGTGTTTGGCCCTGTCCGGGTAAATCGAACGCGACAACGTGATAACTCTTGCTCAGAATGGGAATGAGATGTCGAAAGGAGTGCGAGGAACTGCCCGCCCCGTGCAACAGGAGAAGTGTTGGCCCTTTCCCAGTTTCCACGACATACCAGCGATGCGGCTCGCAAAATACGTGCCGAGATACGTCGCTCAATGGCCAATCGGTTTGTGCAGAGCCGGACATTCAACTAACTCGACTCGAGGATACCTGATAACATATCTTGAAGCCGATACGCGTCCACTCTTGGTAACGGGACATACAGGGCGTCAAAGATACCGGCCAATTTTTGCAGACTGACGTGCGGACGAGGGGACGTATCGATCACCAGACCCTCGATATTGCGGAACTTAAGTACGGATGCCTCCGATTCACTGTCCTGAATAGCTTGCGAACGGTTTGCGCGTCCGTCAAGGGCAATGTTTGCGCGTCCATCGGTCATGACAATGATCGTCGGTGTCAACCCTTTTGTTTTGGATCGTATGGCCAGTTCGTAGGCTTGCCGGAGACCGGCCGCCAATGGTGTTCCGCCTCCACCGGGTAAGGCGGCAAGTCTCCGCTTCGTCTGTACCAAACTCCGCGTTGGGGGTAAGAGAATCTCGGCGCAGGTTCCACGAAACGAAATCAGTGCGACGTGGTCGCGACGTGCGTAGGCTTTCGCGAGCAAGAGCTCAATGGCGCCCTTCACTTCATTGAGACGAGCGATCGCAGAAGATCCTGACGCATCAATTGTGAAGATAAGTAATCTATCGGATCTTTGTTCGAATCGGTGCAGACGCAAATCATCGGTATGAAGAACTACGCTCTTGGAATGATGATTCTTCGTTTGTCGTAAAGGCTGCCAAGGTGCGGCCGCACGAAGCGTTGCAATGAAATCAATGCGCGCTTGGCCGTCCAGACGTCCCGGCCGTGACGGCAACGGTCGTCCGCGCCGCCGCCCTCTTGTCTTTTCCCCTGTACCCGCGCCGTTTCCCTTTTTCTGACGTGAGTGATTTGTCAACTGTTCCAAGAGATTGGGAGGAATCAGTGCCTTGACCGCATCAATCAGCAGATCGTCATTTGAAACATTCATGTCTTCAATATCGAGACCATCGGCCACAGTCGATGTGTCGTGTTGTTCGATGTCGACTTGATCCTCGTTATGGGGCCATTGTTTGGCGCGTGACAGGTAAACAAGATCGACGGCCGCCAAGATGTCCCGTTGTGTAACGGTCCTGCTCTTTCGGAGCGATGCCAGGGCACGTGCACATCGCAGTGCGAAAACAGGCGCACGAAGACTGTCAATGCCAAACCCCATGGCGATGCGGCTGAGTTGATCGATCATGTGTGGACCGGACAGCGCCGCTTCTGTGAAAGTGGTATCAAAGTCTGTGAGTTCCGTCTTGTAAGGGTTTTGCGACTCGTTCGTGTGCGGGACAAGATCGCTCATCATCAAACCCTCAAGACTCACGCAAAAGGCTAAACGGTCAACAAGAGAGTCGGGGACCTTTTCATCATCGTCGGACGCACTTTCGTCGAGTAAAATGAATGCAGCCGAGGATTTGGTATCAAGATGTTGCGCGAGTCGCGCCGCCAAATCTTTTCCGGTTCGCTCTGCCATCGTAAGAACGAGCGTTTGACGGTCTGCGAGCAAGCCAAGCGAACGGATCGTCTTTCCGGCCTGCAGCGTCGCACTCACATCGATGTCACCAAAGAGTTGACCGTCAGAAATTGTTGGATGCACTCGTCGATACGAGCCAAGCTGGCGATTAATTTCCGAAAGAAAAGCATCCCTTACGGGTCCCGCTCGGGCCCTTATGACCATGCCGCCAAGCCGGATATCGCTGGCTAAACACAAGAGCGCGGTGCATGCACGATACCAGGTTTTCGTCCGGTCGTTCAAGAAAATACGCTCTCAACGACGCGTATGACTCGCGCACTGGAACCGGATTCATCCAAAGGATCCCTTCGAAGTCGATGGGACAAGGCCAGCGGTGCGACTTCACGAAGATGCTTCCGATTGATTCGTACATTGCCTCGGAACGCAGCGAGAGCACGTGCTGACCTTAAGAGCGTAAGTTCTCCACGAAGACCGTCAGAGCCGAGTGCGATACATATCTCAGCGCAGTCGCGAAGGATCTTCTGTGATGCCTTGACGTTGCATGCGCGGGCCTTCACGATGCGATTCTGAATCATTTTATCGTTCTTGGACCAGCGGGTATGGAAGGCAATCGGGTCGGCATCAAAGGCATCGCGCCGTTCAACAACCTTAATTCGATCAGAAATATCCTGTGGGGATCGAACGTCCACCAGCAATCCGAATCGATCCAGGAGTTGCGGCCTTAGTTCACCTTCCTCGGGATTGCCGGACCCTACAAGAACAAATTGACTTGAATGGCGAATGGACAATCCTTCACGCTCGACGACATTCTCGCCAGACTGGGCGACATCAAGCAACAAATCAACAATATGATCCTCAAGAAGATTCACTTCATCGATATAGAGATATCCACGGTTCGCTTTCGCCAGAAGACCGGGTTGAAAAGCTTTTTCACCAACCGTGAGGACACGTTCAATATCCAGAGCTCCAACCAGACGATCTTCTGTCGACCCAAGCGGCAAGTCGACGACGGGTGTCGGGCATTCAACAATTTTTATTGTCTTTATTCTCGACCAATCGGGACATTCTTCCGGTCTTGCGGAATTCACCGGACACCCCTCAACTTGTTGAATCGGGGGCAGAAGCGCCGCAAGAGCCCGGACCGCCGTTGACTTTCCGGTTCCACGATCACCAAAGACCAATACACCTCCGATACTCGGATCAATCGCCGTCAAGACCAAGGCCAACTTCATTGATTCTTGACCGACAATTGCAGAAAAAGGAAAAGAGGGTTTCATTTTTGATGTGCCTGCATGTGCAACGGACTGCGCCCACCCCAGCTTCCAAGATCACCGGTTACCGTAAACCGGGCGTAAAGTTCCTCGCGGAACCAATTCCCTGAACGAACAGCATTAATGGCACGTTGATGAGGCCCTTCTGGCTGACGTGCGAACTGCGTCATTGCCCCAGCGTTCGGCCAAATTGAAAAGGTAACCTGATGCAAGAGAGGAACTTCACCCAAACCTATCTTGAAAAGCACTTCGGAATCCCGTTTGATCACATTTGATATATCTGGAACCTGAGCCCAGAATTTCGCGGCAATACGTGGTTTTATGGTGGCACGTGTCAACACCGCAATCGGACCGTGTGCGGATGATTCGGTCACAGTAAAGGGTGACCGACCTGACCAACACCCGCGCGTTGATGTTGCGGCAAGGAAGACGGTCCAGTCCTCGACAGCCTGTGCACGATACCGTTGCCACAGTTTGTGCGCATGAATATGTTTGCGCGCGATGTCCTCGGTCTGCCACGTGGCGAGGATCGCATAGATCGCCAGATTGGGAACGGGATTAAATCCCTCACCTGAGCCGGATCCGCAGAGTTTCCAAAACTCGATTCCAGATACACGCCGAAGCTGTGGCCGTGCGGCCCCCATCATGTAGATTGCCCAGAGCTGCGAGAAGGTTGTCGAAAACCGAAAAAAGCTGAGTGAAACGGTTTGCATGAATGATCGAATGACCGAATTCAATTAGATGTCAATGGAGGTTTACAGATTACGGCTTGCAATAAATGCAAGAATAGCGTCAATGTAAAGCAAAATTGACAGGTCTTGAAAATCGATGGCAGGTCTTGATCAGATAAGTTTCACTTCTGCGATGTCGACGCTCAGAGCACATTCCTCGGCCCAGGCACATGCCATTGTTATCGGTGCCGGTCTGGGCGGGTTGGCAGCGGCCATGCGTTTGGGGGCGAAAGGCTACCGTGTAACCGTTTTTGATAAACTTGACGTGCCGGGAGGTCGGGGATCGGCAATCTGGAAGGATGGTCATCGCTTTGATCTGGGTCCCACGATTGTCACGGTGCCGCAGGTCTTTCGGGAGCTGTGGGAGGTGTGTGGCCGCGACTTTGACGCGGATGTTGATTTGAGAGCACTCGATCCGTACTATGAAATTCGTTGGTTAGACGGATCAAAATTTACGGCCTGTCACGATTCGGACCTCATGTTGGAGGAAGTCCGCCGATTGTCGCCGAAGGATGTCGAAGGGTACAAGACCTACTTGCGTGACGGTCAGGTGCGCTACGTGTTTGGTTTTGAGGACCTCGGTCGTCGACCGATGCATAAATTGTGGGAGCTGATAAAGGTTCTTCCCATATTTGCCCGCTTGCGGGCTGATCAATCGGTTTATGCACGTGCAGCACGCCGGGTAAAGGATGAACGTCTGCGGATGGCTTTATCATTCCATCCGCTCTTCATTGGCGGTGACCCATTCCGAGTTACGTCGATGTATGCACTGGTCAATCACCTTGAAACCGAATTTGGCGTGCATTACGCCATGGGCGGTATTGTGAAGCTCGCCCAGGCAATGACACACGTCATTGAAGAGCAGGGAGGTGCCGTTCAACTGAATACGACGGTTGATGAAATCGTTACTGAGAATGATCGCGCTGTTGGCGTAAAATTGCAGGGAGGCGACACGTTACGCGCCAATGTTATCGTATCAAATGCTGACGTCGGCCACACCTACGGCAATCTGTTGCGAAGACACAAAAAGCGGCGTTGGACTCCGGGTAAGCTCAATCGGACGCGGTGGTCTATGGGCCTCTTTGTTTGGTATTTCGGGACCAAGGGTACGCGAACGATGTGGCGTGATGTCGGGCATCATACCATTTTGAACGGCAAGAGTTACCGCAGCCTGGTGAATGAAATATTCATCAAAGGCAACTTGTCCGACGACATAAGTCTCTATATCCATCGACCGAGCATAACGGACCCGTCCGTGGCACCGGACGGTGACGATACCTTCTATGTACTCAGTCCTGTTCCGCATCTGGGGCACAGACATCCAATTGATTGGGATGAGGAGCGTGAGATGTATCGCCAGCGTGTTGAGGATGTACTGGAGGAACGTCTCCTGCCCGGTTTGGGTGGACGTGTGTCGGCGTCACTGGTCTTTACGCCTGAGACATTTCGAGATCGCTATCTGAGTTTCTATGGGTCCGGGTTTTCGATTGAGCCCCGCATATTCCAGAGCGCATGGTTTCGCCCGCACAACATCAGTGAAGAGATCCACGGACTTTACTTGGCTGGAGCCAGTACCCATCCGGGCGCGGGGCTACCCGGGGTGATCTCAAGTGCAGAAGTTCTTGCACAGTTGGTTCCCGAACCGGAGACGGTGGTCGTATGATTCGCGCAGAGGACATGGATGCATGCCGTAAGGCCATTCGCCATGGCTCATTGTCCTTCTATTCAGCGTCAAAACTGCTTCCGGTCCGTGTTCGTGATCCGGCGTTGGTACTCTATGCCTTTTGCCGCATGGCGGATGATGCCGTGGATTTACAGCAGGCCAAGATTGACGCGGTGCTGCGCCTGAGAGATCGGCTTGACCTTGTCTATGCGGGACGCCCGCTCGATGCACCGTCCGACCGTGCCTTCGCGACGGTCGTTGAAACGTTCGACATGCCGAGAGCGCTTCCAGATGCTTTGCTGGAGGGGTTTGCCTGGGACGCGGAAGGTCGCCGATACCAGACGTTATCGGACTTACGTTCTTATTCCGCACGGGTTGCCTCGTCTGTCGGTGCAATGATGACGGTCTTAATGGGCGTGCGCGATTCCAATGCGATGGCCCGTGCCTGCGACCTGGGTGTCGCAATGCAATTGACAAATATCGCACGCGATATTGGCGAGGATGCATGTGAAAAGAGGTTGTATGTGCCGCTTGACTGGATGGTGGAGGTCGGTCTGGAGCCGGATAGCTTCGTGCGCGACCCATGCGATTCACGCGCAATCCGACTGATGGTACAGCGTCTGATATCGGAAGCCAATCGACTCTATTATCGCTCCGAAGCCGGTGTGCCAGCACTTCCGCAAGGTGCGCGACCTGGTGTATTCGCCGCCCGATTCATTTATGCCGGCATCGGTTCCCAATTGGCCCGATTGAACTACAATAGCGTCAATCATCGTGCGCACACAACAAAGTTTCAGAAGATCGGTTGGCTGATGCAATCGTTTCTTTACGCGTTGTTGACATCCGTCATGCCCCGTTCGGCGGTGATTTATGCGCCACCCCTCAAGGAGGTACAGTTTCTTGTCGATGCGGCGTCATCCGAATCCGTTCAAACCCGAAGTGATTCGCTTATGAATATTCTTGCACAACTTGAAATGCGGCGCCGGGCCGATCGTGAAGCCCTCATCAATCACGACTTGCGTGTCATGTCGTGATTTCGAGACGTCAGGCAAGGATGCGTTGTCCAGTTCCGAGCGCCGGGTTTTTCCAATCGGCATGTCGGGGACTTTGAGTGACGAAGTGATAAGAAACGCTCGCGAATCCCATGACGTCTTGTTCTGGATGGGGCGTCGGATTCATGCAACGCAGCACGTCAGGGGAGAATACGGTACAAAGACAAGGTGAAAGACCGGATATGTGCACTTCAACACATCTTTTCGATGGCCCGTGTTCCGATCATGCGAGACGGTCCTGTTCTTTAATACGAACCATGGAGATCGTCGAGTCCGGCTGCGTCGTATTTTTCGGATTGAAGATATGTTCTTTGCCTATTTCCTGATATTTCTTGCGGCGTGCCTTGGCGCGGGCGCAACCGGTGCACTCTTTCCACCGGACACCTGGTATCGTCGACTGAACAAGCCGCGTTGGACACCGCCGGACTGGGTGTTCCCAGTCACGTGGTTTATCCTGTACCTGTGCATGGCCGGCGCAGCCGCCCGCGTAGCCGACGTTGAAAATAATGGTTTGCCGCTGGCCTTCTGGTCCCTTCAGATCGCATTGAACGGATTATGGACTCCTGTATTTTTCGGATTAAAAAAAATCCGTATGGGTCTCTTTGTGGTGCTTGCCTTGTGGATTTCTGTCTGTGCGACGCTCTTGGCTTTATGGCACGTCGATTGGATTGCCGGCGCGCTCTTTGTTCCGTATCTTATATGGGTCACTATTGCCTCGGGATTAAATGCGGAAGTGTGGCGCCTGAATCGCGCAGAGGCGTGACGGCCCGGCCTTCAAAATTCGGTTTTCGAAAGTCCGACATTTTGGCTCGCGATCATTCAAACATTCACGCCGTGATTGTCAATATATGTGCGGATAACCGATAACCCGTTTGGAGGCGCTATGATCGGACTCGATTCTGAAGACAGGCAACCGTTCACTCCGCAACACTCCTTCCGGGATCGAATCCTATAGAGCACAGGCGTTCTGTTGACGAGTACCAACGGTCACAACTCCGAGATCATATGCCGCGTATCGTCGACATCACCGATCCATTGAGCGGGACGTCGCGCGGTCGATCATCTTATCCAAATTCACAGACATTCGGCCATAACAGCCGACCCCGTCGCGTGCGCCTGGAGCGCATTAACCGCATTGAATTGATGGAAATATCATCTTCATTTTGGGACGCACATTTTCCTTTTACAAAGTTGGATAGTCGCAAAATCTACGGTCCACATCCGTGACAAGCCATCCATTCAATTCCCTTTGTTTGGTCCCAAAAAAGGGTTTTATATTGACACTGGGTTATGTTATTATCAAAGCATTCCTCATTTTTGTCATTATTCGGGTCGTCTGAAGAGAATGAATGTGCTGGCTCAATAGGTAACGGGTATAACTTTGATCAATGGAAAGTCGACCATATCGCCGCAGCTGTATAATCAAATTTGTGGCATACACCCTACTCGAATTGGTACACTATCAGAGTGGTGCAATTAGGCTCATTTGGAAAAGCCCCAAATTTATGTTAATATCCAACACCGTTTCTTTACGCGAATTGCGCCTATATCATACTTTGAATTTTCTCTTGACAACCGTTTTTGTAATCGGTAAAATTTCAGCGTTCAGCGTTCAGCGTTCAGCGTTCAGCGTTCAGCGTTCAGCGTTCAG